>JBKEAK010000295.1:0-16843 GCA_047972125.1 Halodesulfovibrio sp. | reverse complement strand
TAGTCGGGGGGCCCTCCTGTCAGGTTCCGATCAGGTTCCGAGTGTTCCCGTATCATGCCGGAGTGCGGGAAGTCATCCTTCCCGCACCATTCTCTGTTGGCGTTTATATCCTGTCGGGCCTTTTCATCACCCTGACGGATCTGTTCAGACGTGTTGCGATCTATTCTGGTGTGCTGGCGTGATTACAGGGAGGTCCCGCACAGGGATTCCACCGCACGGTAGGCCGTGGCAATGGCTATGCCCGCCCCGCACTTCATCCGCATCCAGTCATGGTGCCCCTGAATGGCTCCGGCCGCGTACAGGTTGTCATGCAGAATCGTGCCCTGCGCATCCAGCGGATGCTGGCTGTCATCCACTTCGATGCCGGCCATGTTAATGGCGTGTCCGTGCCGGTCGAAGAAGTGGTGGTGGTGCCAAGCGGTGCGTTCTGCAGGCTGCGTGACGGGAATGCCGAAAATGGGTTCCACCACCCCGTTCCGTTCCGCACGCAGGCCTTTGCCGAAGAAGCGGCCTGTAGCGAGAATGGCATTACGAGCCCTGACTGGGCGGGCATCGCCGGGAACGCCGATGAGAAAGGTGAAGAGTCCGTCGTTGTCGCGGCGGGCTTCCATCACCAGTTTTTGCGAGAAGGTGCATACCCCTCTGGGGGCAAGGCCACGGTCAAAGGTGGCTCTGAGGCGCGGACCGGTGATGGAGGGGGGCAGCGTGGGAATCTCGAACACGTGCTTGCCGGTGAGTTCTTCCAGCAGTGTGACCGTGCGCACGGGATCGTTCAGCCCCAGCACGGCAGGGAAGCCAATGTATTCCACTCCCTTTGCCTGTTCCGCAATGGAGTCGGCAAGTTCTCTGCATCGGTCGGGGGAGCTGAGCGTCCACGCCATGTGTTCGGGATAGAGTTCGCCGAAGGAACCGGGAAAGTCCACCCGCACAGTCTTGAGGTCTGGCCATGCAGCCTGCTGCATTTCCACGATCTGACGTCCGCTGAAACCCTTCAGACCGTTGAAGTCCACGATAAGGGTTGGGGCCTTGTCGCGCAGGGCCTCGGTTCCCTTCCATGCGGTGCGCGGAATGCGATAGGTGCGCTTTACCGTTCCGGCGGGAGAAAGAATGGGCGTGTTGCGGTCTTCATGCCCCATGTATTCAAGCTTCTGGCTGCGCAGAAACTCCGTGAAGTCGTTCATGGCGGTACGGATGCGGTCCTTGCCGAGACGGGCATAGGGATGGGCCGGATGGTCGGCGATGACGGCATCGATGGCATCCCATGGTGAATCCCAGTAGCGGCCTTCTGCCACGGGATGAACGGCCATCAGGTCCAGAAAGCCCGTGCTGAAGTCAATGCCGCCGGTGGCACCGGCCTGGGCCACCTTCAGGCCGCGTTCTGCCGCAAAAAGGGTGGCGGCCATGCCCGCAAAGCCGGAGCCTATGACCATGACATCGTAAATGGTGTCGTACCTGTTCATTCCCTGCCCCCGAGAGAGGAAATTTCCTGCATGCTGTCTGCGCCGAGCGTGTCCGCATCCGGTCTGTGCCCGTTGAGTTCCATGTCCATCATGCCGCAGTAGAGTGCTTCCTGCAGGTCGGCCTGCATGGCGGGCAGGCCCCACAGCATGGGCGAGAAACCGCGCCAGCGGCGTTCTATGAAGTTCTTGAGTTCATCCACACCCTGCTCGGCATGCACGCAGCCCCGGTCATACAGGTGGCTGGTCACACGCAGGCCGCAGAATCCGCCCTGACAGGGCCCCTTGCCCACTCGGCTGCGCAGGCCTATGGCGGTGAGCATGGAATCTCCCCGGTTGGGACCTTCGGCGCCGATGGTATCAATAATATTGTCGATGACGCTTCGCGAAACCATTTCGCATTCGCACAAAATCTGGTCGTGCACGTCGCGGGTACCGAGCCATGCCTTGGCGGTGAGGCCGGGTTCCGTCCATCTGCCCATGGTGGAGGCGGGCAGGGGCACTTCCCGCGTCATGCAGGGGGCGGAAACTCCCAGCTTGGCACAGACAAGGTCGGCTGTCCGTTCCGCCATGAGCCGGAAAGTGGTGAGCTTGCCGCCGGTTATGGTCACAAAATTCTCTATGCTGTCCCGCGCATGGTCGATGAGGCTGAAGCCGCGGCTCACGTTACGGGCATCGCTGGAGTTTCCTGCCAGAACAAGCGGGCGCACACCCGCGTAAGCGCGGATGTACCGGGTGGTTTCCAGCAGGGGCATCATGGCGCGCGCATCGTCTATGATGCGGTCTGCTTCTTCCACTGTCGGGCGGCTCTTGTCCGGATCGTCAATGGTGACGGAGGTGGTGCCGAGGACGGAAACCGTGCCGCCGGGAACGAGAATGTCGGAGTCCGCAGCCTTGCGCAGCCGGTTGATGACGCGGGTGGTCAGGCGGTTCTGCGTGATGAGCAGGCTGCCGGATGAGTAGAGCAGGTTGATCTTTGCCCCGGCCATGGTGGCAATGTTGCCCGCCC
The DNA here is from genome assembly GCA_047972125.1 of Halodesulfovibrio sp. GTDB lineage: Bacteria > Desulfobacterota > Desulfovibrionia > Desulfovibrionales > Desulfovibrionaceae > Halodesulfovibrio. The sequence goes on along the minus strand of JBKEAK010000295.1, from coordinate 14,377 downwards.
ATGCGCCTGCTGCGTTGACCACGAGCTGTGCTTCCACCATGAACTCTTCGCCGGTGGTATCGTCATGGACGGATACTTTTTCAATGCGGCCGTTGCGGATATGCAGGTCTGTGACACGGGCGTTGCAGCGGTAGTCGCTGCCAAGGGTCACGGCATGCGCAAGGTTGTCCAGCGAGAGCATGAAGGGGTCCACGGCGGCATCTTCAACGCTGTAGGCAGCGATGATGTTGTCGGCGAGGGCAGGCTCAAGTGCCTTTGCCTCTTCCGGCGATATGGCGCTGCAGGGAACCTTGCTACGCGCGCACATGGATTCGAAATTCGCAATGTATTGCTCGTTGTCGCCGGGTACGGCAACAAACAGTCCGCCCGTGTCGTCTATACACTGGGGGGCCAGCCGCTTGAGGATTGCGCCTTCCTCACGGCATTCGATAGCTGCTTCGGAGTCCGATGCCACATAGCGTGCGCCGCTGTGCAGCAGCCCGTGGTTGGCACCGGAGGCACCGGAGTTGATGTCGCGCTTTTCCACAAGCAGGCAGTGAACCCCGCGAAGGGAAAGATCCCTTGCCAGCCCTGTGCCCGTTGCGCCGCCACCAATGATAAGAACGGTAGTTGATAGAGTTTTCATTTGGCCGACCCCATGTGTCCGCTGTTGACATGCCTGCCGGTATGCATTGGTCACCGCGTGGTGTATTTTCCGGGCCGCAGTCCCTTATGCGTTGTCGCAAAATGGTTCGCAAGGGTTCAGAAACGGCCTGTTTCGGGTCTCTTGCGAAAAGAGCTATTTTCTCTTGTAGCAAAAAACTGAACGTGATACCAATGAAAGAGGAAAAAAATACCGGCTTGTAGCTGAAAGATACTTTTTTATACCAAAAACAGCATGAATAGTCATTGTTTTTTTCGATAGTGAACAGAAACGGAAGCTTTGTGTTTGAAAGTGAAAATGAGCCGGTGTGAGGTGCTGATAGATGTTTGAAGCGCAGGATGCTGCGGAAGAGGCGGCGGAAGGAAGGCATGAGGCTGTGCGCATGCGGCACGAACAGGTGCTGCAGCTGATCAGGGAACAGGGGTTCATGTCCATCGGGGCCCTTGCTGAACGGTTCAGCGTGACACCGCAGACGGTGCGCCGCGACATCAATATTCTGAGCAGGCAGGGCCTGTTGCAGCGGCACCATGGCGGTGCCGGTCCCGTGCTGAGCACGGAAAACGTGGATTATCTGGACCGGCGGATCATGTGTCTGCAGGAAAAACGTGAAATAGCGCGGCTGGTTGCGGAGCAGATTCCTGCCCGGTCATCGCTTTTCATCAATATAGGCACCACGACGGAAGAGGTTGCCAAGGCCCTGTTCAAGCATGACAAGCTGCGGGTCATAACCAACAATATCAATGTGGCGCAGACCATGTCCAAGAACGCATCCTTCGAGGTGATCGTTTCCGGCGGTCTGGTTCGTCACAAGGATTGTGGCATCGTGGGTGAGGCCACCATAGATTTCATCCGCCAGTTCAAGGTGGATTACGGCATCATAGGCATAAGCAGCATAGATATGGATGGCACCCTGCTGGATTTCGATTACCGCGAAGTGCGTGCAGCGCGGGCGATCATGGAGAATTCCCGCAAGGTGTTTCTGGTTACGGACCACACCAAATTCGGCCGCAACGCCATGGTGAGACTGGGCAGCATAGAGGAGATAGATGCCCTGTTCACCGACAAGCGTCCGCCGGAAGAGCTTGTGGAGATCATGCGCCGTTCGGGCGTTGCGCTGCATGTGGCGGAATAGCTGCAGCCGGACGGGGCAGGCGTGCGAAAAACGAAGGGGGATTCTATTGGTAGTTTTCGAATCTGAACATTCATTTTGATTGTTACCCACGGCGAAGGAGTGTGAGGGCTATACAGCCGACAGTGATTACCTGGAGTGCTTTGTATGGGTTTACAACTCAAAGATGTTTCTAAGTATGTGGGGCAGGAGGTTCATCTCAAGGACATTTCCCTGCACCTGGAGGCGGGTTCGAGATACGTCGTGCTCGGCAGAACTCTGGCCGGAAAGACTTCGCTTCTGCGGATCATGGCCGGGCTGGACAGGCCGAGCAAAGGCGCTGTTGTTGCCGGCGGCGTGGATGTGACAGGGGTGTCCGTCCGCAAGCGTAATATCGGCATGGTTTACCAGCAGTTCATCAACTATCCTTCCCTTACCATCTACGACAACATTGCCTCGCCCCTGAAGATTCAGGGTGTTCCCAAGGCGGAAGTGGACAAGCGTGTCCGCGAGGCTGCTTCCATGTTGCATATCGATCATCTTCTGGACCGGCTCCCCGCCGAGCTTTCCGGCGGCCAGCAGCAGCGTACCGCCATAGCCCGTGCCTTGGTGAAGGACGTGGACCTGCTTCTTCTCGACGAGCCGCTGGTCAACCTCGACTACAAACTGCGCGAAGAACTGCGCGATGAGCTGCAGAAGATATTCGGCCAGCGCGATTCCGTTGTGGTGTACACGACCACGGAACCTTCCGAAGCGTTGATGCTGGGCGGTAACATCATCGTCATGGACGAGGGGCAGGTGCTGCAGGTGGGAACCACCACCGAGGTCTATCAGAACCCCGCCAATGTGAAGGTGGCTGAAGTCTTCAGCGATCCGCCCATTAACTTCATACCCGTATGCATTGAGGAAAACTGCAATCGTTTCGGTGAGGACCTGTGTCTTCCTCCCACGCCGGAAATCGCAGCCCTGCCCAAGGGGGAATATACCTTCGGCATTCGTTCGAACAAGTTTTCTCTGTTCGATCTTGGTGAAGGCTACTTCCCCATAACGGGCACGGTGGGGCTTGCGGAAATAAACGGATCGGAAACCTTCATCCATTTCATGCACGGCAATGAATCCTATGTCGTGCAGGAAGAAGGGGTGCACTCCCGCAAGGTCGGAAGCCGCATTGCCGTATACGCGCATCCCGGCGACTTCTATGTGTTCAACAAGGCGGGCAATCTGCTTGTCGCGCCCAAGCACGGCAGATAGCGGAGAAAGACCATGGCCCGAATAGACCTGAACGAAATCAAGCACAGCTACAAGCCGAATCCCAAGAGCGATGATGATTTCGCGCTCAAACGCGTGCACACCACGTGGGATGACGGCGGGGCCTATGCCCTGCTTGGCCCTTCCGGGTGCGGCAAAACAACCATGTTGAACATCATCTCCGGCCTGCTCAAGCCTTCTCACGGGCAGATTCTGTATGATGGAAAGGACGTATCCTCTCTGCAGCCGGAGCAACGCAACATAGCACAGGTATTCCAGTTTCCCGTGCTCTACGACACCATGACGGTGTACGACAACCTTGCCTTTCCGCTCCGCAACCGGGGCGTTTCTTCCCGCGATGTGGACGCCCGCGTGCGCAAGATAGCCGATACGCTTGAACTGACGTCGGACCTCGGCAAACGCGCGGCAGGGCTTTCTGCCGACGCCAAACAGAAGATATCTCTGGGGCGCGGGCTGGTGCGCAGCGACGTTGCCGCCATTCTCTTTGACGAACCCCTTACGGTTATCGACCCGCACCTGAAATGGGAACTGCGACGCAAGCTCAAAGAGATTCATAACGAGTTTGGCCTGACCATGATCTACGTGACGCACGATCAGGTGGAGGCCATGACCTTCGCCGACAAGATTGTGATCATGTACGAGGGCGAGATAGTGCAGACCGGTACACCGGAGGAGCTGTTCGAACGTCCTGAACATGAATTCGTGGGCTATTTCATAGGCAGCCCCGGCATGAACTTCATGAAGTGTACGCTGGATGGTGACCTTGCCCGCGTGAACGGTTTTGCCATTCCGCTGGAGGAAGGCTACGGCGTGCGGGCCTCCCGGTTGGGAGCCGAGTTTACGCTCGGTATCCGGCCCATGTACACGGGCGTATTCGCCACCCGTGAGGAATGCGGCAATGCCCCGGCGTTTGAAGGCCGCGTGTTGGGCGTGGAAGATCAGGGTTTCTGCCGCATTGTGACAATCAAGTTTGGTGGTCAGGAGATAAAGGCCAGAGTCAGCGACAACCGCACCATTTCGGATGGTGCCTGCTGGGTGGTCTTTCCCGCAGACAAGACCAGACTCTTCTTCAATGAACGGCTGGTAGGGTAGGGGGGCGCTATGAATAAATGGGAAAATAACAGGGCGTGGTTCCTCATCCTGCCCGTCTTCATTATCGTGGCGTTCAGTGCCGTGATTCCGCTCATGACCGTGGTGAACTATTCCGTGCAGGATATTTTCGGCCCCGGTCAGCGTTTCTTCATCGGTACGGAATGGTTCAAGGAAGTCCTTTCAGACAGCCGCCTGCATGAGGCTCTCTGGCGACAGCTTCTGTTCTCGGGGCTGGTACTGCTTATCGAAATGCCGCTGGGCATAGCCATAGCCCTCATGATGCCCAAAAAGGGCTGGGGCTCATCGGCCTGTCTCGTGGTGCTGGCGTTGCCGTTGCTGATTCCGTGGAACGTAATCGGCACCATATGGATCATTTTCACCCGGCCGGATATCGGGTTGTTCGGTGCCACCATCAACGGTCTGGGCATACCATTCGACCATACCGCCAGTCCGCTTGATGCGTGGATAACCGTGATGCTCATGGAAGTGTGGCACTGGACCCCGCTTGTGGCCTTGCTGGCATATGCCGGCCTGCGTGCCATTCCGGAAGCCTATTATCAGGCTGCCAAGATCGACGGTGCCTCCGCATGGGCCATATTCCGCTATATCCAGCTGCCCAAGATGCGCGGGGTGCTCACCATTGCGCTTCTGCTGCGGTTCATGGACAGCTTCCTCATCTACGCCGAGCCCTTTGTTCTTACGGGTGGCGGCCCCGGCAACTCAACCACCTTCCTGTCCATCTATCTGGTGAAGGTAGCGGTGGGCCAGTTTGACCTTGGGCCTGCGGCCGCATTCTCACTCATCTACTTCCTCATAGTTCTGCTGTTCTGCTGGCTGTTCTATCAGGCACTGCAGGCCGTGGGCACGGGAGACAAGTAATGAAGATACGCAAACGCTACTTTGTGCTCGCTCTGTATCTGGTGGTGCTGTTTCTGCCCATCTACTGGATGCTGAACATGTCGCTGCGTACCAACGCGGAGATTCTCGGTAGTCTGGCCATGTACCCTGAGCACCCGACCCTTGAGAACTACATGAAGATCTTCGGGGACCCCTCGTGGTATTCCGGCTACATAAACTCTATCATCTACGTGACCATGAATATGGTCATATCGCTGGTCACGGCACTGCCTGCAGCCTATGCCTTTTCCCGCTTCCGCTTCATCGGCGACAAGCACGTTTTCTTCTGGCTGCTCACCAACCGCATGGCACCCCCTGCGGTATTCCTGCTGCCGTTCTTCCAGCTGTATTCCACCTTCAACCTCATTGATACCCACATAGCCGTGGCTCTTGCGCACTGTCTGTTCAACGTGCCGCTGGCGGTGTGGATTCTTGAAGGTTTCATGTCCGGCGTACCGCGCGAGATAGACGAAACAGCCTTCATTGACGGGTACTCCTTCCCGCATTTCTTCCTGCGCGTGTTCATTCCGCTTATCCGTGCGGGTATCGGGGTTACCGCCTTCTTCTGCTTCATGTTCAGCTGGGTTGAACTGCTGCTGGCGCGTACCCTTACCACCACGGCAGCCAAGCCCATCGCGGCAACCATGACGCGTACCGTAAGCGCCACCGGTCTGGACTGGGGCCTGCTGGCCGCGGCGGGTATTCTGACCATCGTCCCCGGTGCACTGGTTATCTGGTTTGTGCGTAACCACCTTGCCAAGGGTTTTGCCCTCGGCCGGGTTTAGTTTTCAGGCAAAGGAGCCGGACATGGATATGGAATGGATGGCGTGGACGCCTGTTACTGCTGGTTTTTTCACTGTGATTGTGGTTATGTTGATAGGCATGGCCTGTTGGGAGATCGTTTCCCCTAATGTTGCCCGCAAGGGGTTGCTGCCCATTGTGACCACAAGGGGAGACCGTTTGTTCGTCGGCCTGCTGAGTAGTGCATACATTCATCTGGCTTGGGTGGGGCTTACCGACTTTCCGGTATGGATTGCGACAGTTTTTTCCGTGGGCTTTATTGTTGCCGTCCAGCGCTGGGGGTGATTGACCCCGGCGGTAGGAGCGACATGCAATAGGGATGAAAGATCCGGCGATGTTGCCGCCGATCAATGGAGTTACTGGAGTTCTCTTTTTTCAACACGGAGGTATGTATGAAGCTGAGGCATGTCTTCATGGTCGGGGCGCTGGTAACGGCGTTCCTGAGCTTTGCTGGTGCTGGTGTTGCCGCCAGTGACGCAGATTACAAAGCTGCTGCGAAGAAATGGATTGATCAGGAATTTCAGCCTTCCACGCTGAGCAAAGCTGATCAGATGAAGGAAATGGAATGGTTTATCAAGGCCGGTAAGCCGTTCCGCGGCATGGAAATCAAGGTCGTTTCCGAAACCATTCCCACGCATGAGTATGAATCCAAGGTTCTTGCAAAGGCATTTACCGAAATCACCGGTATCAAGATCACGCACGACCTGATTCAGGAAGGCGACGTTATTGAAAAGCTGCAGGTGCAGATGCAGTCCGGCGAAAACGTGTTTGACGCTTACGTCAACGACTCCGACCTCATCGGCACCCACTTCCGTTCCGGTCATGTTGTCAACCTGACCGACTGGATGGCAGGGGAAGGCAAGGACGTTACCCTGCCTACTCTGGACATCGACGACTTCATGGGCAAGTCCTTCACCACCGGTCCTGACGGCAAGCTGTATCAGCTGCCCGACCAGCAGTTCGCGAACCTGTATTGGTTCCGTTACGACTGGTTCCAGAAGCCCGAACTGAAGAAGGCTTTCAAGGCCAAGTATGGTTACGAACTGGGCGTGCCGGTAAACTGGTCCGCGTATGAAGACAGCGCCGAATTCTTCACCAATGAAGTGCGCGAAATCGACGGTGTGGCCGTATACGGTCACATGGACTATGGCAAGAAGGCTCCTGACCTTGGCTGGCGCTTCACCGACGCATGGCTCTCCATGGCCGGTGCCGGCGACAAGGGCCTGCCCAACGGCAAGCCCGTTGACGAGTGGGGCATTCGTGTTGACGGCTGCCGTCCCGTGGGCGCCAGCGTTTCCCGTGGTGGCGCAACCAACGGTCCCGCCGCCAAGTATGCACTGCGCAAGTATATGGAATGGCTGCGTCTTTACGCTCCTCCCGGCGCACTCGGCATGGACTTCTACCAGTCTCTGCCCAGCCTTGCGAAGGGCAACGTAGCACAGCAGATCTTCTGGTACACCGCATTCACCGCCGCCATGGTTGAAAAGGGCACCCCCGTTGTCAACGCCGACGGCACCCCCAAGTGGCGTATGGCTCCCTCTCCCCACGGTCCTTACTGGGAAGAAGGCCAGAAGCTCGGTTATCAGGACTGCGGTTCGTGGACCCTGCTGAAGAGCACCCCTGTTGATCGCCGCAAGGCCGCATGGCTCTTCGCTCAGTTCTGCGTATCCAAGACCACCTCTCTGAAGAAGACCCACGTAGGTCTGACCCCCATCCGCGACAGCGACATCCGTCACCAGTCCTTTACCGAACGCGCTCCCAAGCTCGGCGGTCTGGTGGAATTCTACCGCAGCCCCGCCCGCGTAGCATGGACCCCCACCGGCACCAACGTTCCGGATTATCCCAAGCTCGCACAGCTGTGGTGGCAGAACATCGGTGAAGCCGTTGCCGGTGAAGTTACCGTTGATACCGCCATGGATAACCTTGCCCGTGAACAGGACAAGATTCTCATGCGTCTTGAGCGCTCCAACGTTCTTGGCGAATGCGGTCCCAAGCTGAATCCCGAAAAGGACGAAGCTTACTGGCTGAACCAGCCCGGCGCTCCCAAGGCCAAGCTTGCCAACGAAAAGCCCAAGGGTGAAACCCTTGACTACGACAAGCTGATCCAGGCATGGAAGGAAGGCCGCGTGAAGTAGTTCTTCGCAACTACGGATAATGAAAGACAAGGGGCTCCCGCAGGGGAGCCCCTTTTGTTTGCAGCAGGCCAATGCAGGCTGCCGCATGTGTCGTCCGGATATCCTTTCCGGGCTATACGGCAGGATTGTGCTGGCCGGATGGTCACAGGCAAAAAGAAAGCCCCTGTCAAGGTGCTGCAGGGGCTCAGGTCGGGAAAGATCTATCCCTTAACCGCGCAATTTTTTCAGATCATCCAGAGCGGCGTTGGGGATGGCGAGCTTCTTACCGGCCGTTTCAAAGTCCGCCGGCCAGAGGTTGGTGCTGGCATTGATGTGTTGCAGAATATTTGCGGCTTCGTCGTCGGCGTAGTCCAAATCTTCAGCAAGGTCCGCGATGCTAAACTTGTAGGACTTCTTGCCCCCAGGGGTGGTTGAGTTTCGGGTGCCCGATATCAAGTAGTCCAGTACGTAGTTTACATCTCTAGGGTCGACCATGTGATTTCCTCTCGAATTGGCAAGTCGTTTTTTAGGCACATACGGCGAGTATGCATGCCTTCCCTCTTCGCAGAGGGGTTGGGAAGAGCATATGCCATTCCTCGCGCACAGTACATACCTTGACAGCAGTTGTGTGGCAGAACAACCGCTCAGGCAAATAAAACAGGGAGCCCTGACTGTGTCCGACTCCCGGATAAAAGAACGAGCTATGGTGCGGTGGTGGCGTTCATTCGGCTGGCTTTCATGAAGCCGCGGCCGACATGGCGCACGCCCCGTCGCTGAAAACTGCTCTAGCACGGTGCTATGTGAAAGGCAAAGGGGAAAGACAAGAAAAAGTCCGGGGAATCCCATTTTTCGGGGGGTGCGGGGGAAGGGTATGTGTCAGCCCCAATCTGCTTATGTTACTTTCAACTCGGATTGTTTTGCTCCTGTGCGCTATGTGAATACTGATGTTGGCTTTGTATCCTCAAGTTTGCACTCTTTCGTTATGCACCATGAAATAGTAAGTGTTTTTGGCACGTTCGTTATAGTTTGCCATGCCATGACTGTCATGCTCTTCGTTGTATACATAATACGCGTAAGAAAGTGTTTTGGTAAACTATACATCAGTAGGGTATAACTTGCTGTTTTTGCATGGGGATATGCTTATGTTACGGCTTCTGATCTTGTGCAGAAAATAACACTTTTGTTCTGCTTTGATGGGTGGGTAATACGTGTAAAATACTTTGTCACACGCATGTAAGTGAATATTTATTGTTATGAAATGTAAAAAATGTATGTACATTTCGGAATAATGTGTTTAGATGATCGCAGCTACTAACCCCAAAATGAGGTGCCATATGAATTCTAACCCTTTCTTTGATCAGGCTATGTCCATGGTTCAGGCTCAGGCCGGAGTTAAACAGATGACTCCCGCAGAGATGATTTCCATGGTAAAGGAACTGGCCGATGGACTGGCCAAGCTTGCTGCATGTGAAGAAGTTGAAGAGAGTGCAGAAGAAGCTGTTGAAGGTCCTGTTGTAGATCCCAAGAAGGCTATCAAGCAGAACGCCATTATCTGCGTAGAGTGCGGTAAGTCTTTCAAGATTCTCGGAAAGAAGCACCTTGCCACCCATGGTCTTACTCCTAACGAATACCGCGAAAAGCACGGCTACAAGAAGGGCACCGCCCTTGTATGTAAGAGCCTTGCCAAGCAGCGTAAGGAAAAGATGGCTTCCATGAAGATATGGGAAAAGGTGGAAAGCCGAGGCAAGAAAGGCGCTAAGAAGGCTGAAAAGAAGGCCTAGCCCTTTATCGCAATTGCGTTTCGCTTTTCTGCTTTTTGCTCCCCGGTGCTGCATGCGTCGGGGAGCCTTTTTTATGCCGTTGCATTTGGCGCTGCTGTGTTTTTCCGGCAGTGCACGACGATGTGTTTGGCCTTAGTTGGTTGGTGCATGCTCAGGGCTGAGGCGGGCGGCTCTTTCCCATGGCCTGTATTTCAGTGTATGATGGCAGTTGAAGAGCCTCTCTGTATCCGGGGAGTGCGATGTGTATCCGGTTGGTTTTGAATAATGCATGTACAAGGCGGGAGTTATGCGCACAGGTATCATTCTGTTTATACTTATGATGGCATTGCTTGCGGCGCGGCCTGCTCAGGTCTGCGCTTCAGACTCTCACGCGGCCTTGCAGCGCGAAATTAAAGACCTTCGGGAATCCGCATTGTCATTGCGCGGCTTTGTGGCAACGCAGATGAATACGAATTCCGGCGGCGACAGAAGCGAGAGTTATCGCTTTCAATATGCCTATTATGATGAACTGGCCCTGTGGTGCGGATTTCTGTTCTATATATCTAATGATGTCTATGCTGCCCGAGAAGGCGGTGGAATGGCCGGGCCGGATGGTTGCATTGCCGAGACCCAGCTTGAGCGCCAGTTCAGGGCAAGAAAGATGGTGAGGCAATACACCGCAGAAGATCTGCGCAACATGCCATTTCTGAATACCATAGAGCGCGAGACCATCGGCCGTCTGGATGGCCGCGTTGCCCGTATTGAGTTGGATATCCTGCTGAGTATCAGGGCCTTGCGGCGTTGATGGGGGGATTGATTGGAATGCGTCTCTATAAGTCGGCATAAAAAGAGCCATTTGGCAGTTTGCTAAGTGGCTCAAATTGTTTTTGTGGCGGAGAGAGTGGGATTCCTCATTCATCACGTAAAACAATTGAAATAATTTAAGTTTTTATGTCATTCAATGGGCTTAGTGTAGCAGTTGAGGGGGCATTTTTGCAAGTGCTTGATGAAGCCCAGATGGTTTCATGCAGCTTACGCCGAGTGCCTCCTCCTTACAGGCCATTGAGGCAGTACACGTGCGTCCAAGTGTTGAACAAATAGGACGTAGGGCATATGCTTCATCCAAACGCCAAGGCGGGAACAACCTCACTCCGGGAGAATAACCCATGCCAAAAGATCAAGAATTGCTGATGGCAAAGTTTTACACTGTAGATGGTGTCTCCTATCCTGCTGCTGAAAACGCTGTTGGAGTATTTGAGACCAATGGATTTACAGCAATGAAAGCATGTAGAACTTTTGGTTTTATGTCAAAAGAGGCAAAGGGGTCCTTAACTACACCCGAGTTTACTGATCACATTTCCAGATGTAAGGTTAAGCTGCTGGGAAACTACAACATTGACCCTCATAGTCATTACATTCAAAACAATGGTTTTGGAGTCATCGCATCTAGTAAAGAGATAGAACTCGCTAGACTGTACCTTGTTGATGGCATGACATACACGCAGGCCGAATCACATATGAGAATCATGGGGCGTAAAGGGTTCGAGTCAATGTATTCTGTCTGTAAGCTGGGGGCCTTTTATGGAGGGCGAGAAAGAGGCTCTTTGACTCCGACACAGTTTTCTGAACGCCTTTCAATACTCAGGCTTACGCACCCTGATTTTTCACCCCGATGAACTCCCTCCTTGTTTGTCTCGTCCAGTGCTGTTGGTTCAGGTTCCCAAGTGGCAAAAGCAAACAGATACATGGAAGCAAAGACAGGCGTCGAAAATCACACATGCTTCATCCGCTGCACAGTCTTCGTTGAGCACCCAAGCTCCTTGGCAATGACAGCGTGTGACTTGCCAGCTTCCAGCATAGCCGTGATTGGCTCTCTGTCCGCGCTGGGCTTGCGGCCTATGTACTTCCCTTCCTTCTTGGCCTTGGCAATCCCGGCAAGCTGACGCTCCTTTGTAATTTCTCACTCGAACGGAGCTACTACTGATGGTCTGAACTGAAGGGTCTGAACGGGGTAGCTCTCCTGAATGTGGAACGTGAGGCGGCTGGTGTAGAAAAAGTTAAAGCCCCCGAATCACTTTCGTGTTTCAGGGGCTTTAACTTCATGGCGGAGAGGGTGGGATTCGAACCCACGTAGAGGCTATTAACCCCTAACTCGATTTCGAGTCGAGCGCGTTACGGCCGGACTTCGCTACCTCTCCGTATGGTCTTTCGATTGGGCGAAGGAGATTCGCTGTCGTCGAAAGGGACTTGGTTACTAAGATATTTTGATGGCACGCGCAAGCATAAAATTATGGGTGATAGAAGGATGTTGGCAGCCTGTTTCCTGCACAGATGATATACTGGGCAATGTGTCTGTGGACGGGAAACAGGCCCGGCGCAGCAAGCGTTCCGCATATGCGGCAAGGTCTGTGCGATGCGATATTTGCCTGAATACTGCAAACATCTTGTAAAAATACCCGAGCGGGGTATGATTGCAGAAGTCTAATCAAACATGCAACGTACTGTCGCTTTATGCGAGAGATCAGGAGATATCATATGGCTACCATAACCAAGATGACGCCCAAGGCGGTTTACGAGATGGTGCAGCAGGGCAAGGCCGTGCTGGTGGATGTGCGAACCACTGGTGAGGCGGTTGCCGAGAGGCTGCCGGATTCCGTGTTTCTTCCTTTTGATCTTGTCAGCCGGGAGCGGGTAGAGGCCATGGGCGGCAAGGGCAAGCTGCCGGTGCTGGTGTGCCGTTCCGGTACGCGCGCTGCAGATGCCGCAACGGCGCTGGCCCGCGAGATGGACGAAACCGCTGTGCTGGATGGAGGCATGGTCGCATGGAAGGAAGCAGGCCTGCCCGTCATAGAAGGCCGCAAGGTTATTCCTCTGGAGCGGCAGGTGCTCATCGGTGCCGGAACCATGGTGTTACTGTTCACGCTGCTCGGGCTGCTCGTTACTCCGTTCTTCTTCGCCATTCCCCTGTTTGTGGGCGGCGGAATGATCTTTGCCGGATTAACAGGCGTGTGCGGCATGATGCGCGTTCTGGTCATGATGCCGTGGAACAAGGTGCCGCTGTGCGGTGGTGAGTGTCCGATACGCAAGTGACACAAGTAAACCGCATGTAAACTGGGCAACATGGTTTGGGCGTGTGAGCGTCCGGTCTGCATGGCCGGACGGAGTGCATGCAATAAAGGGCGGGGCAGCCGAAGCTGTTCCGCCCTTTATATTGGTGTGGCTATTGGTGAGACTGTCGTTCAATTGTCCGTGTGGTGGGCAGGGTGAATGTGCTCCATGATGGAGGCGGTTTCACGCCAGAACTCTTCATAGCGGTTTCCGGCTTCAACCTGCGCGGCATGCCGTACGGCGTTCAGGTGGTTGTAGTTGCTCTCCACCAGCGCAAATATGGCCGGGTCCAGATGCAGCTCATCCGTCATCTTGCGCATTATGCCCAGCACGCTGGCTTCATCCAGCCCTGCGCGGTAGGGGCGGTCTTCGGTCAGCGCAGTGAATATGTCGCTTATGGCCAGTATTCGGGCTGGAATATCATACTCTTCCGGCACAGGGCGTAAGGGGTAGCCCCTGCCGTTGAGCTTGTCCTGATGGAAAGAGGCCGTGCGGGCGACATCCCGCAGGCCCTTTGCCTGATTCAGCATGGAAAAGGTGTAGAAGGGGTGCGTTTCTATCACGGCCCGTTCCTCATCGGTGAGCGGGCCTTTCTTTTCGAGAATTTCGTTGGGCACGATCAGTTTGCCAAGGTCGTGCAGTTGTCCGGCCAGCTGAAGGTGCAGGGTATCCTTGAAACCGGCAAGCTTGCCCAGCTCCACGGCAGATGCGGCAACGCCGGAGGAATGAGTGGATGTAAAACGCGACTTGTAGTCGATGGCAAGCGTGAGAATATCCACCAGTTCCAGTAGTTGCTTTTTGGAGAGCATCTCGCCCGTGTCCTGCAGGCCTACGTTGCTGTATTCGCAGTGCACGCCGTGCAGCCAGAAGGAGTCCCGTGCTGCGGCGTCTTCAAACGCACGCACTACCTTGGGGCAGAACAGGGTGCCCGACAAATCCGTAATTGTTTTGATGATGCGATTTTTCTCGGTGAGAATCTGGTGCTTGTTCGTAATGGATATGTCTATCCTGTCGGCAAGGTGGATGATGAATGCATCCATAGGGATGGGATTGCCCTCGATATCAAAGCCCTTTGTGGCATCCCAGTGCACGTGGTGGTGCAGAATGGTGCGGGTTATGTCTGCAAAAAGGCTGCTCTGGCTGAGAAGAATGTAGCCCACGGCGCAGTGCTTTTCCGGTGCGAGCACGTCAAAGGCATGCAGGTCCTGCATCTCGGTTATGGAAAGCGTGAAACAGCCGATGTCGTGCAGCTCTGCTGCCAGCATCAGGCGCTCCCGTTCTTTCTGCGTGTAGCCCAGAGCCTCTGCAATGAGTGATGAAAAAATGGCAACCCGCTTGCCATGTCCGGCAACTACAGGACAGACCAGATCCTGTGTTGCAGCAAGGGTTCTTACCAGTTCTGCTCGTGAAATCTGGATGTCCATAAATCCTCCGGTCCAGCTGGGTGAAGAGCGAACGGTTGAATGACGGATGGATAATGCATCATGTGGTAGTATGTCGCCATTATAGACCGTGCGAAGGAGCTAAAAAGTGTGTTGTTTCGCTGTGGTGAGGTGTGGGGAGGACATATGAGAAGCGCCCGCCG
>JBKEAK010000016.1:0-2272 GCA_047972125.1 Halodesulfovibrio sp. | reverse complement strand
TCGCCATTGCCGCTTCCGGTGCTTTTTTGCTGCACGACGCGGAAACCCCGAAGCTGACTCTCTACTGGTTCGAAACCATTTTCGCCATTGCGGCGTTTGCCTTTGAAATCATGCCCCTGTTCGGTACGGCAGTGCTTCTTATCATGGCCTACATCGTAACCGGGGTCAGTTCGCCCGATCTGGCCTTTGTGGGCTGGACAACCCCCATCCCGTGGGTGGTCATGTGCGGCATGCTCATCGGGTCGCTGATGGAGAAGACCCAGCTTTCCAACCGTATTGCCCTGCTGGCCATTTCCCGCATCGGGTCAACGCCTCTGCGTCTCTACATTTCCATGATTGTGGCAGGTTATGCCGTTGGTGCCATCATTCCCGATGTCATCACCGTGACCATTCTGTTCATGGCCATTGCTTCCGGCATGTGCGCCAGCATGAAACTCGAAAAGGGCTCCAAGGCTGCCACAACGCTCATTCTTGCCGCCTTCTTCGGCGCAACCATTCCCGCAACCAACTATCTGCCCAACAACGTGGGCATAGTGGGACTGCTCATGGTCAAGGACATGGGGGTGCCCATTGCCTGGGTGAGCTTCTTTGTGGAGAACATTGCCTATTCCCTGCTGGCCGGTGTGCTGTGCGTGGGCCTGCTGCACTTCTTCGGCAGCCGCGAGCTGCACAAGTATATGGACCAGTGCCATGCACACGCCCACGAAGGTCTCAAGGCCATGGGGTCCATGAGCCGCGATGAGGTGAAAACCCTTATCCTGACCACGCTTGCGCTTGCCGCCTTTGCCACGGAAAACCTGCATGGCATTCCCGGCTACTACGCCTTCTGCGGTGTGGTTCTCTGCGGTTTCACGCCGGTATTCAATCTGCTGAAGAAGGATGATGTGGAGCAGGTTCAGTTCTCCATTCTCTTCTTCATCGTCGGGTGCATGGCCATCGGCATTGTTGCAGGCAGCCTTGGCATTCCTGCCATGATGGCGGCGAAGATCGTGCCGTATCTCGAAAGCATGAACAGCCTTGCCGGTACCTCCTTCCTTGCCTACTGGGCAGGTGTGCTGGCCAACTTCGCGCTTACCCCTGTTGCGGCGGCCACGTCGCTGAGCATTCCGCTGGCGAACATTGCCACCTCGCTCGGCCTTGAGGTTAAGCCGCTGCTCTACAGCTTCTTCTACGGACTCGATCAGTTCCTTTTCCCCTACGAGCTGGCTGCGGCACTCATCATGTTTGCCACCGGCTACGTGCGAATGAAGTACCTCATTCAGATCATGGCTGCCAGAATGGTTCTCGCAAGCGTGCTTGTCGTGCTTGTCGCTTCCACCTACTGGCAGTGGATTTCCTTCTAGTTCCTCCGGTGCGGCGTCAGGCCGGTCCACGGACCGCCTGACGCCGACTTTCTCCCGCCCTCCATATCGAAAAACAAACCCGCTCGGGGCGGGGTCTTTACTCACATTCAACGTTCAGAGCCAGCCATGCCCACAGCCTTCATTCTCATTGCCCTTGCCGTTGTCCACATCATCTGGGGCGGGGGATTTATTGTCCTCAAAATTGCCCAGCAGTACTTTTCCCTTGAGCAGATCCTGCTCGGAAGGGTGGCGCTGGCCTCGATTCTCTATCTCTGCCTGTGGCGGTTCATTCCCAAACCGCAGTATCGCAAGGGCGATTGGAAGTTGCTTGGGCTTCTGGCATTGTGCGAGCCGTTTCTGCTGTTCATCTTCGAGACGATGGGCCTACAGTATACCTCTGCATCGCAGGGGGGCATGATTGTCGCCTGCGTGCCGCTCACCGTGGCCATAGGTGCCTATTTTGCCTATGGCGAGCGCATCAGCAGGCGGTGTCTCGGCGGGATTATTCTTGCCGTGCTCGGTGTTGCCGTTGTGTCTGTTTTCGGCGAGGCCGGTGAACACGGCTCCAATCCGCTGCTCGGCAATTTCCTCATCTTCTGCGCCGTACTTTCCGCCACCTGCTACGCTCTGACAGTGAAGCATCTTTGCAGCCGCTACCACTTCATCTACCTGTCCGCGGTTCAGGTTTTTGGCGCTACCATTCTCTTTCTGCCCGGTGCCGTGCTGGCTCCCGCCCCGGAAGCCCTGCCGTGGGAGGCCATAGGCGCGCTTGTCTACATGGGCCTTGGCATCACGTTTCTCGTGTATTTCGTCATCAACTATGCGCTTACCTGCATCAAGGCGGCGCACGTGATTCTGTTCTCCAACCTCATTCCCGTTTCCACCTTGCTGCTGGCCTATCTGGTGCTCGGTGAAACGTTGAACGCTTT
>JBKEAK010000294.1:0-1780 GCA_047972125.1 Halodesulfovibrio sp. | reverse complement strand
TTTCAGCAGCCAGCTTGTCGTACTGTTCCTGGGTAAGGTAGGCGTGATACTTCTTTTCGTCTTTTTCCACGGTGATGTGTTCAATGTTCTTGCTGTCCGCGTCGTCCTTGATGTTGGGGATAATTTCCCGGCCTTCGTAGTCGTCGCGGTGACCAAATTCATAACCAGCCAGCACGGTCTTGATGCCCAGGTCCTGCAGCAGGCCCTGATAGTGGTGCGAGCGGCTGCCGCCCACAAAGAGGGCAGCGGTTTTGCCGTTGAGGCGAGCCTTGTAGGCCGCCATCTGATCCTGCACTTCAGCCAGTTCTTCAGCGATAACCTGTTCGGTGCGCTTGGCAAGCTCGGGATCACCAAAGTAGGTGGCCATGTTGCGCAAGCTTTCAACTGTTCCTTCAAGGCCGATAAAGTTGACCTTGAGCCAGTCCACGCCGTACTTGGTCTTCATCATTTCGGCGATGTAGTTGATGGAGCGGTGGCACTGCACAAGGTTGAGATTGGCCTTATGCGAGCTCGCTATGCGTTCCACTTCGCCGTCACCCGTGAACACCGAAACCACTTCGTAACCGATCTTTCTCAGGATGCGTTCCTGTTCCCAACCGTCGCCGCCGATGTTGTATTCGCCAAGGATATTGACGGAATACTTTGTGGCGGGTTCATAATCGCCGGTACCGATAACGCGCTTCATAAGGCCGTTGTTGGCAATGTGGTGACCGGCAGACTGGCTAACGCCCTTGTAACCTTCACAGCTGTATGCCACGCAGCGGATGCCGTATTCTTTTTCAGCTTCTGCAGCCACGGCCTGAATGTCGTCGCCGATCAGGCCCACAGGGCAGGTGGCGGCAATCATGATGGTCTTGGGGTGCATGAGCTCCATGATTTCGTCGATGGCTTTCTTAAGCTTTTTGGTGCCGCCAAAAAAGATGTCGGGCTCCTGCATATCCGTGGTAAAGCAGTACTGGATGTAGTTGGGCGCATCACCTTCGGACTTGGCCTTGTTACGGCGTGTGCCCCAGCTATAGAAACCGCAGCCAACCGGACCGTGGGTAATCGTGACCATGTCCTTGATGGGACCGAGCACAACGCCCTTGCAGCCAGCGTAACAGCAGCCCCGGTTGGTCATGATGCCGGGAATGGCACGCGTGTTGGCGATAATTATCTGGTCTTCCGCAGGATTAATCTTGAGCATGTGCTCCTTGCGGTTCTTGAAGACCTTGGCGTTGTAGCGCTCAAGCACTACTGCGTTGGCGTCCGTACTCATACATACCTTCCTTATGCGTCAGCGCGCTCGCCCGTGCGAACCACATAGGATTCTTCCACCGGCATCACAAATATCTTTCCGTCGCCGGGGTGGCCTGTGCTGTTGGCCTCAATAAGGGCCTTTACAACAGCTTCGACCTTCTCATCGGGAACGCAGATGTTGAACAACCGCTTGGGAATCAGCCTGCCCACTTCCGTAAGGGATTCACCCGCGGGGGTGCGCGGCAGTTCGCCCGTTTCCATAACCATGCGCAGGGTGGCTGGGTCCATACCCTTTTTGCCGCGTCCCAGGCACTTGGTGCACGAGAATGAGGGGCACCCGACCTTGGACAGAGCATCTTTTGTAGCCGCCACCATGTTGGCTCGAACCATTGCAACTATTTCCTGCATGGGAGCCTCCTACAGGCCGGACTTGCCGCTGCTGATGGTCCAGGCCTCGCTGACACTTGAAACAAAGATTCTACCATCGCCAAAGTGACCGTCGCCCGTCTTGGCAACTCGCAGGATAACGCGGATGGCGTCT
>JBKEAK010000293.1:0-13664 GCA_047972125.1 Halodesulfovibrio sp. | reverse complement strand
CGGGGTGCTCAACGCGGGTGGTGATGATGTGCTTCTTGTCGGGCTGGGAATTAAGTGCGGACCAGATGGCCGTGTTGTCACTTTCGGTACCGCAGGCAGTGAAGAGAATTTCATCGGGGCGGGCACCAAGCGAGGCAGCCACCTGCTCACGGGCTTTCACCAGATGCTGGCCAACCTGCCCGCCGAAGCGGTGCATGCTGGAAGGGTTGCCGTAGAGTTCCGTAAGGAACGGCATCATGGCTTCCAGTACGGCCGGGTCTATCTGGGTGGTGGCGTTGTTATCGAGATATACCGGCTTCATGAGTTCACCTCCACCACGGAAATCTCGGGCTCCACATATTCACGCAGGGTGCGTTCCACAAACCCCTTCAGGGTCAGCTGGCTGGAAGGGCAGCTCGTGCACATGCCGCGCAGGGCCACCTTGACGGTATGCCCGTCAATATCCACAAGCTCGATATCGCCGCCGTCCTTCTGCAGGCTCGGGCGAATCTCTTCATCAAGGGTCTTCACCACAAGCTGCATGCGCTGCACGTTGGTCAGTGCCTTGGGCTTGGCTTCAGGCACTTCGCAGGCGGCTTCCTTGCCCAGCGCCTGATCAAGCAGGTGCTGAATGGCGGGAATGCAGTCGCCGCAACCACCACCGGCCTTGGTGAAGTGGGTCACTTCTTCCACAGTGGTCAGGTTGTTGTCGCGGATGGCACGCAGAATAAGTTCGTCGGTCACTCCAAAGCACTTGCAGACGAGTTCACCTTCGTGCTCATGCTGCTCGACCTCTTCGCCGCGCCAGTTCTTGATGGCAGCCTCAAGCGCTTCCTGCCCCATGACGGAACAGTGCATCTTCTGCTGCGGCAGGCCGCCCAGAAATTCGGCGATGTCCTTGTTGGTAATCTTCTCTGCCTCGGCCACGGTCTTGCCCTTGAGCATCTCCGTCAGCGCAGAGGACGATGCAATGGCGCTGGCACACCCGAAGGTCTGAAATTTGGCATCAACGATGCGCTCGTCGGCATCGATTTTAAGAAAGAGCTTCAGAGCGTCGCCGCAGGCAAGGCTGCCCACTTCGCCGATGGCGTTCGCGTCTTCCAGCTCGCCAACATTGCGAGGGTTGAGAAAATGTTCGCGAACTTTGTCAGTATATTCCCACATGAGTATGAACCTCCGGTATATGCGATAGGCGCGACCGGCGCACAGGGCACCGCGATGACAGGGGAGTCGCGTCAGACCCGGTGCTCCGCCCTTGTTCGGGCGTAAGCATCCGTACCGTACGCATATAACACCGTTGAACGGGAGGGGGAAGAGGCAGAGTCAAATTTAGGACCATTTTAGTCCGAATTATTCTCCGATAAGGGCGGGAAGATAGCTATTAGGAATAAAAAAAGCCCTTTTCGGGCCCGCTTACATATATTTGAAGTTCAAAAGGCATCAAACAACGCCCGCTCCACTCAAAATGCGGACAAAACGGGTGAAAACCTCCAAATCCAACCCATGCCCCATCTCATCCTTCATCACGCGCAGCACCTGAAAAGCGTTTCTGGCCTTTGCATACGGACGGTTGGAACAGATGGCGTCATAAATATCCGCAACGGTGACAGCGCGCACGGGAAGCGGAATCTCTTCGCCGCGCAGACCGCAGGGATATCCTGACCCATCCACTTTTTCATGATGGAAGAGGATGCAGTTGAGCGCATCCTGCGAGAGCGGCATGAGCGTGCAGGCACCGGCACCCAGCACGGGATGCTCGTTGATGACCTCGCGCTCTTCCCAAGTCAGCGGACCGGGCTTGTTCAGAATGGCATCGTCAATGAAGGTTTTGCCTATGTCATGCAGCATGGCCCCAAGACCGAACTGCACAAGGCTCTTGTCGTCAAACCCGTAGGTCTGGAGAATGACCTGCGAATAGATGAATACGTGAATGGAATGAGAAAAAGTGTGGTAGTCGTGCGCAATGAGCGAGGCCATGGTCTTTATGGAATTTTCGAGCGTGAGAAAGCTCACTCCCTTGGCCACGAACTCGAACACGCGGTTGAACTGGTCCCTGCGCACGGTGGGCGGCAGCTTGTTGGTGAAAATGTCTTCCACCACATCTGACGAGGCGTCGTAGAACATCTGCGCACGCGTGGGCAGCGGAATATCTTCGTCGCTGAGTACAACGCCCAGATTCCTGACCACGTGGTCACGGTATTCCGGCCGTTCGCCTTCCTGCACGTACAAACTTTTCACGCCGGTTGCATCCAGCACTTGCCTGCGGCGCTCGCAGAACGTTTCGCCCGCGCTGGTATACAGAACGAATTCTTCTCCCTGCTTGAGATACAGGCTGAACGCACCGCGCATGTTCTTCATGATCATGGCGGGAGGAATGGCAAAGAACTCACCGGCTCTATGCTTTTCCTGCTTTATTGCGGCCTGTGTCATTCACAATTCCGAAGGTGAAAAGGTTGCATCATATCAGCGGCCGACCAGCTCAGCACCGGAGAGGACCATGATAAACCGGCGAAACACATCCATATCCAGATCATTTGCCATGGTTGCGCGCATCAGTTCGAGCACCTCGAAAGGGCGGCGGGCCTTGGCGTAGGGACGATCAGTTGTCAATGCGTCATACACATCCGCAATGGTCACCACGCGTACCGGCAGGGGAATTTCCGGAGCCATGAGCCCGGCGGGATATCCGCTGCCGTTCATCTTCTCGTGGTGGAACAGAATAATATTCATGGCCTCCTGAGAAAGAGGCATGAGCGTACAGGAAGCCAGCCCCAGCGTGGGATGCCTGTTGATGATGCGCCGCTCGTCGGGGTCCAGCTTGCCCGTTTTATCCAGAATAAGACGCGGAATGCGGGTTTTGCCCACATCGTGCAGCATGGCACCGATTCCGCAACGGAGCAGGGTTTCATCATCAAGGCCGTAGGTGTGCAGCACCGATACGGTGTACACGAACACGTTCACGCAGTGCGAATAGGTCTTGTAGTCATGGGCGATAAAGTCGGCCATTGCCTTCAGGGAATTTTCAAGACACAAAAATTTGAGCGCCTGCTGCACAAGCCCGTGCACCCGGGAATACTGTTCGCTGTCCAGCCCGGCGGGCAGTCTGGCCTCGAACATGTCCGCCATCACGTCGGATGAAACGGAATAGAAAAGCCCTGCGCGCTCCCGTAGCGGCAGGGTTTCATCAAGCAAAATCTTTCCGAGATTGTCTTCTATGTAGCGGGAATAGTGAGGACGATGGGCAGCCTGCACGAACACTTCGCGCACGCCGTTATCGTAAAGAACCCGTTTATGCCGCTCGGTGAACACCTCGTCGGCACTCGTGTACAGTACGTATTCTCCGCCCTGGCGCAGATATACGCTGAACTTTCCCATAGTTGTGGGAAAGATCATCAGCGGTGACACGCTGAAAAATTCTCCCGCGCTCTCGACGGGTGACATTTCCGCCGTATTGGACATGAAGCTCCCTGCAAACTTCTAAGCGACCAGATAGCATTCCAGACCTGAAACGCGCCCCTCCTCAGGGTACGTTTCCGCCCTCCATACGCCTTCTGCGCTGCCCCCCTCCTGCATTATTCTGACTCTGCAAGCACATAGCACATTACAGCGACCAAACTTAGCGACATTTTACAACAATGTCTAGACACTTTCTAACACAAGATGGATTACTTACATATTTACGGCATCTTAGTTTTACTCATACACCAACCTATACCAGCAGAGTATAAATGACAGCGGTACGACCAACAGAGCTTGCGTGTCCGCCAAACCGGACTTGTCGCTGTTTTATCCGAAAATCCGGACAACAACAGGCCCTTCTTCGTGCAGCAACCTTACAGCAACAGCCTGGAAATTTGTTTCATTTTGTTGCAAACACACCATCTCTGCCTGCAGCAGGACAGTTGAAAACAATGGTGCACAACTTGCAATAAGGCTGATTCATGTGAAATTATTCTAATATTTGTAAGGTGGTGTCCGATATTTCCTAATGATCTTTCGGACTTTCCCGTCTATAATTATTCCGGGGAACGCCAAGAGTCATTTCGCAAAAGACAGCGCTGTTGCCATTCGCTGTCCATTCGTCACGACAAGGAGTGTTGCATGTTTAAAGGGCTATCCGTCACGAGCCTGATCTGGACCAAACTGGGGCTGCTGCTCCTCACCGCCGGCGGGGTAACCGGCTGGTTGCTGAGCTCTGCCGAAAACGGCGTTCTGCCGGAAAACACCGTTCTCATTGCCTGTGGGGTCTTGCTTGCGGTGTTTGTTTTTCTGGCGCTGCCTCTCACCTTCATCATCATAAAACGCATCACCGCCCCGCTTGAGGAAATCAAGACGGGCGTGGACCGCATTCTTGACGGCGACTACACCGCCTGTTTCGCCTGCGGCGGAACGGACGAGCTTGCCGAAATGCGCCTTGCGCTGGAAACCCTTGTTTCCCGCCTCAAACACAATCTGGGCTTTGCACAGGGCGTTCTCAAAGGCATAGACACGCCCTTTGTCGTGGTCGACACCAAAGAAGTGCTCACCTACACCAACGCAGGCCTTATCAAGATTCTGCAGCACGACGGCCGCCCGGAAGACTACTACGGCCAGAACGTTGCCCACTTCTTCTATGGTGATGCATCCCGCCGCACCGTGCTGCGCGACAGCCTTGAGAATCACACCGTCACCAACCGCGAGGTGGATTTCATCGGCCGCAAGGGTGGCAAGCGCAACCTGAACATTCATGCCTCGCCCCTGTTCGACCTGAACGGCGAACTCATGGGCGCGCTGTGCATCTATCAGGACCTCACGGAACTCAGAACCCGCGAAGCCGAAATTCTTGCCAAGAATCAGGCCATTTCAACTGCCGCTCATGAATCGGAAGAAGTCTCTTCCGAAGTTGCCCGCCTTGCTCTGGATGTTGCCACGCAGGTTGAGCACACCAGCACCGAAGTGGACAGGCAGACCGAACGCGCCATAGACACGGCAACCGCCATGGAACAGATGAATGCCGCCGTGTATGAGGTGGCCCGCAATGCATCCACAGCCGCAGAACAGGCATCGGAAGCTCGCTCCAAGGCGCAGGAAGGCTCCACGGTTGTGGAAGAAGCCATGGCCGCCATTGCTGATGTGGCAAGGCAGTCCGAAACGCTGCGTGCGAACATGACGGAGCTTGGGGAACGGGCAAACGGCATCGGGCAGGTCATGAACGTGATCACCGACATTGCCGACCAGACCAACCTGCTGGCCCTGAACGCAGCCATTGAGGCTGCCCGCGCAGGTGATGCAGGACGCGGCTTTGCCGTGGTTGCCGACGAAGTGCGCAAGCTGGCCGAAAAGACCATGCAGGCCACCAAGGAAGTGGGCAGCGCCATAAACGCCATTCAGGAAGGTGCCCGGCTCAACTCGCAGAGCGTGGAATCTGCCGTAAAGGCCATTGACCGCTCGCGCACCCTGTCAGCCGCATCCGGCGATGCGCTCAAAGCCATTGTGGCACTGGTGAACGACACCAACGATCAGGTGCAGGCCATTGCCACCGCTGCCGAAGAACAATCTGCCACCAGCGAGCACATCAATCAGGCCATAGACGAGGTGAAGGACATCTCCCAGCGCGCCTCCTCCGAACTCAACGAAGCCTCGCGGGGTATTCACGAACTGGCCGACCTTTCCGCCAAACTGAGAACCATCATAGAGCGTATCGAGTCGCACTAGCGGCTATCCGCGCTCGAAGCAAAAATACCAGCTGACCACGGGGCGTGTCCGAAAGGACGCGCCCCGCATATTTTTACGGACGATTCGCACCGCCCAACATGCTCTTGTCACGCCGGATTATGCAGAGAGCCAACAAACATGCCGTATTCTTCACAGGACCGGCCCGCTCCTCTTTCCTGCACGTGCGCAGTATGCTATATTGCTTCCACAATCCGAATCAGATCAAGGAGCTTGCATGCGTTCCTACAGAAAAGAACTCTTCTATGAGGTGCCCACCCGCAGGGCCTTCATCAATATAACTCCCGACGTGGAATACTGCCTTGCGGAAAGCGGCATCCGAGAGGGCCTGTGCCTTGTGAACGCCATGCACATCACCGCCTCGGTGTTCATAAACGATGATGAATCCGGCCTGCACCACGACTATGATGTCTGGCTGGAAAAACTGGCTCCGCATGCCCCCACCTCGCAGTACCGGCACAACGGGTATGAGGATAATGCCGACGCCCATATGAAGCGGCAGATCATGGGCCGCGAGGTCGTTGTCGCCATTACCGAAGGGCGGCTCGATTTCGGCACATGGGAGCAGATTTTTTACGGAGAATTCGACGGACGCCGCAAGAAGCGGGTGCTCGTGAAGATCATAGGAGAATGACAGTGCCCGACCAGTTGAAGAACGGTTTCAAGGATATTTCCTCCCTCACGCAGACCGAGGCCACGGTCATAAACCATGTGCAGCTCATTCTGGCAGAAAAGCGCACCTCGCTGGCCATGATGCGCACCGGCATTGCCGTGCTCGCCCTGCCGCTCACGGTGCTCGGTCTGCTCATATCCACCTCGCGTTTTTACAGCGTGGCAGACATATGGCTCCTGCTCACCGCCGTCATACTGCTCTGTGCGGGCCTTATCGCGCTGGGGGCCTTTCTCATTACCCGCGCGGTGTACCGCATCCGGGTCTATGATCACATGGTTCGCGAGATCAAGCGCCAGTCGCCCACGGTGGCTCCCTATCTCGACTGACCTTACGGGCCACAGATCTGATCTGGCCACTGTTCCGAACTGGTCCGAACTGGTCCGTGCACGCCTGCACGGTTCTGTTCGGTTCTGTACGGTTCTGTACGGTTCTGTTCGGTCCCGCGCGGCAACGGCCTGATCCCGACAGCGATGGACTCTTTCGCACGAATCCGTTTGCAGCGCCCAACATGCAGGAAATTCCTGAAAAGGCTTGGCGCACAGCCCTGATCTATGTAGTTTTGCAGAATGAACACGAGGCTTCAAAAAACCCTGTACGCAGTCAGGGCGGAACACCGCTCACCCGCATGGGACATAGGACAGTATCTGCTGGTCATGTCCGCCCTTGTCTGGTGCATGCTGCAGGGTACCGAGGGGCTCGGTTACGACTGGCAATGGAACCGCGTGCCCCGCTACCTGTTCACCCTGCGTGAAGGCGTATACACGGCCGGCCCGCTGCTCAAAGGCCTGTGGGTGACCATGCAGATCACCCTGTGTTCCATGGGGCTTTCACTGCTCATCGGCCTGCTGGCCATGCTGCTGCGCCGCTCCTCATCGCTGGTTGCCCGCAGTGTTGCCACCTTCTACATCGAGAGCATCAGAAACACCCCACTGCTCATCCAGCTTTATGTGCTCTATTTCGTTTTTGCCCCGGTGCTGGGCATGGGCGCATTCGCATCTGCCGTGCTTGCCCTCAGCCTGTTTGAAGGCGCCTACATGGCAGAAATATTCCGGGCAGGCATTCAGAGCGTTCCCAAGGGACAATGGGAAGCCGCCTACAGCCTCGGCATGACCACCTCTGCAACATACAGAAAGGTCATTCTGCCGCAGGCCGTGCGCAAGGTGCTGCCGCCCCTGACCAATCAGGCCATATCGCTGGTGAAGGATTCCGCCCTTGTGGCAACCATTTCCGTTTTCGACATGACCATGCAGGGGCAGGCCATCATTGCCGAAACCTTCATGACTTTCGAAATATGGTTCACCATCGCAGCCATCTATCTGGTAATAAACCTGAGCCTTTCCTTTGCCGTGCGCGGCATGGAAAAACGGCTCAGGCATTACGCCTGAATATATCGAACGGCACAACAAAAGGAGTAGCCGATGCATTCACGTTTCCGTTTTTTCATCGCCCTTCTGATCGTGAGCATCATGCTCATGGCAGGAACGGCGCAGGCCAAGGACGCCACACACGAACTGCGCGACGCCAGCGTCATCTCGAAGGTCATTGAGCGCGGCACTCTGCGTGTGGGTTTTTCCACCTTTGTACCGTGGGCCATGACCGACAAGACAGGCAAATTCATCGGCTTTGAAGTGGATGTGATGACCCGTCTGGCAGAAGACCTTGGTGTGAAGATCGAATTTGTTCCCACCAGCTGGTCCGGTATCATTCCCGCCCTGCTCTCCGACAAGTTCGATGTGATCATCGGCGGCATGAGCGTTACCACGGAGCGTAACCTCAAGGTGAACTTCACCATTCCCTACGACACGACAGGCATGGCACTGGTGGCCAACAAGACCACCGCCAAGGGTTTCGACTCCCTTGCCGACTTCAACAGGGAAGATGTGATCATCGTCGCCCGCATAGGTTCCACGCCCGCCACCGCAGCCAAGGCATTTTTCCCCAAGGCCACGCTGCGCCTCTTTGACAAGGAAACCCAGTGCATGCAGGAGCTGCTCTCCGGCAGGGTGCACGGCTTTGTAGCCAGCGCGCCCCTGCCTGCGCACAGCGCAGTTGAGCATGCCGACAAGCTGTTCCTGCCTGTTGAAGGCACCTTCACCAAGGAACCGGTGGCCTTTGCCGTGCGCAAGGGCGACCCGGACACCCTGAATGTGCTCAACAACTGGATTCGTCAGAAGGAAGCGCAGGGCTGGCTTGCAGAGCGCAAGCACTTCTGGTTTGAAACGCTGGACTGGGCTGGCCAGCTTAAATAATACAACATGCCCGCGGCTTTGGCCGCGGGCTTTTCACCGTATTCCCATATGAATCGTCATCCCCGCGCACGCGCATCCCACATGCTGGATGTGCTGCTTCTTATTCTGCTGGCTGCCGCCGCCGGATTGTTCTTCTGGCGCGTGCATACCCGTTTTGATTATGACTGGAACTGGGCCGCCGTGCCCCAGTTTCTCTTCCGTCACGACCCGCAACAGGGTTGGACGGCCAACGTGCTCATACGCGGCCTGCTCACCACCATACGCCTCAGCATATGGACCTCGGTTCTGGCGCTGGCAATAGGTGTGCTGACCGGGCTTGCCGCGAGCAGCCGCAGCCTGTTCAGCAGGCTCATCGCCCGCACCTATGTGGAGGGCGTGCGCAACCTGCCCCCGCTGGTGCTGGTCTTCATCTTCTACTTCTTCATCTATACCCTGCTCGCCCCCATGATCGGGCTGGACGAGGCCATACGCTCCATGCCCCCGTGGCTCGCAAGCCTGCTGTCCGTCCTCTGCGACGAACCGAACCGCCTGCCGGGGTTCATTTCCGGCGTCATCACCCTTTCCGTTTACGAGGGGGCATATATGGCGGAAATCGTACGCGGCGGGGTGGCAAGTGTGGACCAGGGACAATGGGAGGCCGCCGCCTCGCTCGGGCTGCCCCGTTCAGACCAGCTGCGGCTCGTGGTGCTGCCGCAGGCCCTGAAGGTGATCATTCCCCCGCTGGCGGGGCAATTCATCTCCACCATCAAGGATTCGGCCATCGTCTCGGTCATATCCATTCCGGAGCTGACCTTTCAGGGGCTGGAACTCATGTCCGCCACCTATCTGACCTTTGAGGTCTGGATAACCATCACCCTCATGTATCTGGTGCTCACGCTAGGCTGTGCCGTGCTGGCCAGAAAGCTGGAGCGCTCCCTGCATTGGCGGTTCTAGGCAAGCCATAAAAAAAGGCCGGAGTTTCCGGCCTCAAACTGCTGACAAAGCTATTTCTGATATTTTTTTGGCTCCGCCGGGCCGGAACCTAACGTTCCTGCACCTCGAATACGCGATGAAAATCCGTTTTTAGACCTCAATTCCGGCTTAACGGAAATGCTGCTTTACTGAAAATGAGGGTTTGTCATTAACCTGAGGCCGGAATTTCCAGCCTTACAGGTACTTTTCAAGCGCGGCAAGTTCGCGCCGCACATCCGGTTTTTCCTTGTTCGCCCTGTAAGCGTTCAACAACAGCAGCACGCTGTCAAAAGCCTCCAGCAGTGCGGTTATGCACTCACTGTCGGGCACCAGCATGCCGGTGCGCACCTTCTGCAAAATATTCTCGGCCCTGTGGGCCACCTCGGCAATCTCGCCAAGCTTGAGCAGCCCAGCACCGGCCTTGATGGAATGTGCCGCCCTGAAAATGGCATGCACCTTTTCATCATCCAATTGCCCATGATTCCGCTCAAGGTCGAGCAGGCCGGTCTCGATTTCGGCCAGCCGCTCATGTGTCTCTTCCACAAATACTTCAAAAACCTCGTCGTCGCGATCCTGCATCATGTGCCGCCTCCGGTTCAGGGGCGTTTTTCAAGCAGTTCAAGGGCACGCTGCGCCATCATGTCGAGATCGGGCTTGGATATCTGGTCGTCCGCCCCCACGGATTCTCCCTTGTGCCGCAGTTCATTGGTAATGAGCGAAGAATAGAGAATAACCGGCAGGTTGCCCAGCACGGCATCCTCTTTCACGTTCTTGGTCAGGGTGAAGCCGTCCATCAGCGGCATTTCTATGTCGGAAATGACAATGTCCACAAAGTCCGAAAGCGGCCTGCCTTCATCCTGCGACTGCGTACGGAACGCCCTGAGCTGGTTCAGAGCCTCCTGCCCGTTGTTCACCAGAATGGGCTCGAAATTGGCAGATTCCAGATTCTTGCGGAGCATGAGCCGGATGGTGGCAGAATCGTCCGCCACAAGAGCCTTGTAGGACCGGGAAGCCAGCGCCCCCTTGTGTGCGGCCTTTTCGAACGATTGGGGATCAAGGTCCGCCAGCACATTCTCAAGGTCCACCAACTGGACGAAATGGTCACCCAGATCAACCATGCCCACAATGCAGTTGGTGCCGATTTTTGAGATATAGCCGCTCGGGGGCTGCACTTCCTGCCAGCCGACACGGTGAATCTCCGTTACGCCGGAAACCAGAAAGCCGGTCACGGAATGGCTGAATTCCGTCACCATGATCACGTCGTGGTCCGCGTGCTCCATATCCATCTTCAGCCAGCGGCTGAGATCGAGCACGGGCACCATCATGTTACGGATGTCGATCATGCCCATGAAGCACGGATTGGAAGCTGATTCCGGAGCGGAGAACTTGGGCGCCTCTATCACCTGCATGACCTTGGCCACGTTCACCCCGAAATAGCATGGGGCCACGGAGCCGTCGGGCAGACGCTCCGAGATGAACAGTTCCAGCACTTCCAGCTCGTTGGTGCCTGATTCCAGCAGGATGTTGTGATCAACGCTCATGGCCGCTCCTTTACTATGCTACAGTGGGCACATTTCCGTACTATTGCGGCATTCTAGGATAATTACCGGCAAAATCAATGATAGTTTTGCCCATACAGGAACTCAGGCGAATCACCGCAGCGCATCGGCCACAGCGAGAATGGTATTGGCGTAGGTGGCGCTGTTGTTGTAGTGGCGCAACACCCTGTTCTGCTTTTCCCTGCTCAGACCGGGTTTCCAGCCATGGAATTTCAGATAGTTGGCAAGGCTGTGCATGGCGTCTGATGCATGGAACAGGTTCACCGTGCCGTCGCCGTCGCCGTCCACACCAAAGCGCAGAATGTTGGATGGCATGAACTGGCAGATGCCCACCGCCCCGTAGATGGAACCGGGCATGGTCACAGGGTCCAGTCCGCTCTGGCTGGAATAGGTGATAAGGGCCTTGAGTTCATCATAGGCCCATGTGGACTTGTCCACTATGCGTTTGGAAAGCCACTTGGCCCGGTCGTTGGTTATCTGCAGGCCGGAAAGATGCGGGCGGACGCTTTCCAGCGTATCCGATGCCGCAAGGCAGGCAAGATTGCGGAAGGCCTGCTCCTTGCCAAGGTAGTTGCCCAGCCGGGTTTCCACCAGCATGAGCCCCACGGCTATTTCCTTGGGCACGCCGAAACGCTTTTCCATTGCCCGCAGGCTGTCGCTGTGGGTTTCCAGAAACGTTCTGGCCCTGCGCATGTTCTCGGGCACCAGCACGCCGGAATAGATGGCGGGGGCAGGCGCTTTTTTGGTCTTTTTGGGTTCCTGCTTGCGGGGTGCAAACTTGGTTGTGAAAAGTGCACGCATTTTGTGCCCCATGGGACCGGCGGAATAGGGATTTTCCACCCGCCCGAACAGACTTTCCACGTAGGTCCGGTCAAACCCGTCCGCCACAAGCTTTTCCACCAGATGGTTCCAGCCCTCGTCATATCTGACGAGTTCGGGTTCCGTAGGCTCCGTGCTCTTGAGGGGGTCCACCGATATGGTCCGCAGGCCCTCTTTCGGCGGCACAGCGGCATGGGCGTCCTGCGCATGCGAGGAAGAGACCCCGGCACATCCGCAGATGGTGCCAAGGGCAAGTGAAAACACCATGGCGCGCAGCAGGGCAACGCCGCGGGTCCCGATATTCCTGCATCCGGCGAGAACCGGAGAGCAAGGGTTGTCGTATCGCGTTATTTTCTGGTACACAGTCATGGCGTATTCTATCGCGTTTTGCCTGAAGGCGGCAAGCCCCTCACCCTTCAACCGGTTCAGGAAAATGATGACGCAGCCCACAAAACAGCAACGTTCACTGAAGGAGCAGACAGGCAAGATTGTCAGCTTCGTCACCCGCGATATCTGGCTCGAAGACATAGACCCGCAGGACAAACGGCAGCAGGGTCTGGCCGGCCTGCTCAAATGGCTCTATCTGGTGGTGCACGGGTTCATGAAAGACCAGTGCCTGCTCAGAGCATCCGCGCTCACCTACACCACCGTGCTTTCCATCGTGCCCTTTCTCGCGGTGGCCTTTTCCATATCCAAAGGCATGGGCCTGCAAAATTCCGAAGGGCTGCGCACGCTGCTGCTCAACGTTTCCGCAGGCAACACGCAGACCGTGGACCATATTCTCACCTACGTGAACAACACCAACGTGGGGACGCTGGGTTCCATAGGCATGGCCACCCTGCTGCTCACGGTCGGTTCCGTCATGGGCACCATTGAAAAGGCCTTCAACTCCATATGGGGGGTCATGCAGGGCCGCACCATGTGGCGCAAGTTCACAGACTTCTTTTCCGTGGCGCTCATCTGTCCGCTGGTCTACGGGGTGGCATTCAGCGTCAGCGCCTCGCTGCAAAGCGATTCCGTGGTGCAAAAGCTGCTCACCTACAGCGCCTTCAGCTACGCCTATCTCGCCGCCCTCAAGTTCATTCCGCTCTTCATGGTGGCGATGATGCTGCTCTTTCTCTATGTCTTCATCCCCAACACCAAGGTGCGCATCCCTTCAGGGCTGGTAGGTGCTGTCATCGCGGCCACACTGTGGAAGCTCGTGGAAAACCTCTATGTCACCTATCAGGTGGGCGCAGCCAAATACAACGCCATATACGGCGGTTTTGCTCAGGTGCCGCTTTTTCTGGTGTGGGTATACATAAGCTGGGTCATCGTGTTGCTGGGGGTGGAGTTCAGCTTTGCCATGCAGAACGTGCGCACCTTTGAAAACGAAATACGCTCGGACACTGCCACCCGCGAAGAGCGCGACAAGCTTGCGGCACTTTCCATGCTGCTGCTCACCCGCCGTTTTTACGAGCACGGCGGCCCCGTGCCGCTGGCTGACATTTCCGAATCGCTGCGCGCGCCCGTGCGCCTTGTGCAGAACGTAATGGGCATAATGCAGAAGGAAGGCATGGTAGCCCAGACAAGCACCGACGACCCTGCCTATGCCCTGTGCGCGCCACCGGAGAACATACGATTCACCGACATTGTCTACGCGCTGGCATCGCACCGCACCACAAGCAGCAAGCGCCCCATGACAGCGCGTTTCGGCTTCATCAACCGCACCTTCCGGACCAT
>JBKEAK010000292.1:0-15152 GCA_047972125.1 Halodesulfovibrio sp. | reverse complement strand
TTGTCTATCCGTTCCGGGGTGCTCATATCAGTACAACCAGACTCTCAGCATGGAAAGCAGCTTTTCGGTATCCACGGGCTTGGCCAGATAGTCGCTTGCACCCGCTTCTATGCACTTGCTTCTGTCACCCTTCATGGCCTTGGCGGTCAGCGCAATGATGGGCAGTTTGGCAAACGCGCGTTGTTTGCGGATTTCGCGCATGGCTTCGTAGCCGTCCATGACGGGCATCATGATGTCCATGAGCACGGCATTGGGGCGCAGCCCTTCATTAAGCTTGTCCAGACATTCCTGCCCGTTGCGGGCTATGATCACCTGCATCTGCTTTTCTTCCAGCAGGCTGGAAAGGGCAAAGACGTTGCGCATGTCGTCGTCAACAAGCAGCACGGTCTTGCTGGTCAGAACGGCTTCTTTGTCGTGCACCTGCTTGAGCATGCGGCGCTTTTCTTCCGGCAGGTTGGCTTCAACCCGGTGCAGGAACAGGGCCGATTCGTCCAGCAGGCGTTCAGGCGATTTAACGCCCTTGATGATGATGGTTTCGGCGTAGCGGTTGAGCTGTTTTTCTTCTTCGCGGGTCAGGTCGCGGCCCGTGTATATGATGACGGGAACACGCACGGACGTTTCGCTCTGCCTGATCTGTTCCAGCAGGTCGAAGCCGGACATGTCCTCAAGGCCGAGGTCCAGAATCATGCAGTCGTATCCGCCGTTTTCCAGCTCACGGAAGGCTTCTGCCCCGGTGGAAACGGCCGTGGTGTGCACATCGCCGTTGCCTATGAGCTCCTGAATGCTTTTGCGCTGGATGGGGTCGTCTTCCACCAGCAGCAGCTTGCTCACGGGTTTGGAGATGACATGCTCAAGCTTGCTGAATGCTTCTTCGATCTTTTCCATGCTCACGGGCTTGGTCAGGTAGCCTATGGCCCCCATGCGCATGGCATCGAGGGAGCTGTCTGCCGCAGACATGAAATGCACGGGAATATGGCGCAGGTCCGGGTTGTCCTTGAGGCGTTCCATGACCGTCCAGCCGTCAATGCCGGGCAGGCCGATGTCGAGGATTATGGCGCTGGGCTTGTAATAGTCCGCATAGTGCAGGCCGGTTTCGCCATCGCCCGCCACAAGGCACTTGAAGCCGCGCTCGCGCGCAAAGTCGCGCATGATGCGGGCAAATTCAAGATTGTCCTCGATAATGAGCAGGCTGCGCGAATCGGGCTTTATGTCCTTGCGATCGTCTTCCAGATAGCCGCTCTCGCAGGGGGGCATGACGTTCTTGTCCGGCACGGGTTTGCCGGGGCCGCTCACGGCGACAAGATCAAGCGCAGGGTTGCACTCAAGGGTCTGGGAGGGGGTGCTGCGCTGCTGGGGAACGGCCGCGGGAGCCGGAGCTGCGGCCGGTGCTGCGGCGGTAGCAGAGACTTCGGCAAAGTCGTCTTCAGCCGGAGCGCGGTAGGTTTCGGGCAGAATGACCGTAAAGGCGCTGCCCTTGCCCTCTTCGCTGTGCAGCGAAATGGTGCCGCCGAGCAGTTTGACCAGCTCGCGGGAGATGGAAAGGCCAAGCCCCGTTCCGCCATATTTGCGGCTGGTGCCGCCGTCTGCCTGCTGGAATGCCTGGAAAATGGCTTCCTGCTTTTCGCGGGCAATGCCTATGCCTTCGTCCCTGACGATAAAGGCAATGCGCTGGTCGTCCGAGCCTTCTCCTGCCGGGGCGGGGCGCATGATATCGAGCGATACGGAACCCTTGTGGGTGAACTTGAAGGCGTTGGTCAGCAGGTTGCGCAGCACCTGCTGCAGGCGCTGGGAGTCCGTTGTGATGTTCTGCGGGGCGTTGCCGGAAACGCTGATGCGGAAATCCAGCCCCTTGTCTTCGGCCACATTGGTGAACAGGCGTTGCAGATCGCCCACTATGTGGTCCACGGGCACATTTTCCACCATCAGTTCAACCTTGCCTGCCTCGATCTTGGAGAGGTCGAGAATCTCGTTGATCAGGGTGAGCAGGTCGGAACCGGCGGAATGGATGGCCTTGGCGGAATCTATCTGGCGTTCGCTCAGGTTGCCATCCCTGTTGTTGGCAAACAGCTGCGAGAGAATGAGGATGCTGTTCAGCGGCGTGCGCAGTTCGTGCGACATGTTGGCAAGGAATTCGGACTTGTACTTGCTGGCGATTTCCAGATCCTTTGCCTTCTGGCGCACCACATCCTGTGCCTTGACCAGTTCCGCGTTCTTGGTGCGTATGGCTTCCTTCTGTTCCTGCAGGGCCTTGGTGCGTTCTTCCAGCTCTTCGTTGGTAACACGCAGCTCTTCCTGCTGCGCCTGCAGTTCGGCTTCGGATTCGCGCAGGGCCTTGGTCTGTTCTTCCAGCTCCTCGTTGGTGACGCGCAGCTCTTCCTGCTGTGCCTGCAACTCTGCCTGCGATTCCTGCAGGGCGCGGGTCTGGTCTTCCAGCTCGACGTTGGCAATGCGCAGATCTTCCTGCTGGCGCTGTGCCTGCTCGAACAGTTCGCGGATGAGCTGACGGGATCGGGCCGCGTTGAGCATGATGGCTACGTTGGCGATGTTCTGTTCCACGAACTGACGCTGCAGCTGGGTGAACGGCTGCAGCGAACCGATGAGAACAACGCCGAGGAGCATCTCTTCAAAGACAACGGGAATGGCCATGAAGTCGGAAGGAGTAACCTCGCCTGCCCCGTAGTTGACCCCGGGAACGGGATTGGTCTTTTCCGGGTGCACGTTGGAGAAGACAATGGTCTTCTGCTCAAGGGCGGCCTGGCCGACCATGCCTTCGCCAAGGGCGAAGCTGTTGAAGTTGCCGTTGCGGTCGCTGAAGGCGTAGCTGGCACGGAGCCTGAGCTTGTCGTCTTCATTCAGGTAGATGGCACCGAGCTGGGCATCCAGATGCGACGTGAAATATGTAATGGCAAGACGGGCGAGGTCGTCGGTTTCGTGCTCGCCGCGCATCTCGTCATCCAGCCCTTCCTTGCCGGACTGCAGCCATGCCATGTCGCGCAGGTTCTGGGCCATGGCGTTCAGGGCCTTGGCCAGTTCACCCAGTTCGTCCTTCTGGTCCAGAGCAAGCGATGTGTGCAGGTCGCCTTCCGAAATGGCCTTGGCAAAGTGCACGCCCGCGATAATGGGGCGGGTGATCGTGCGGGAGAAGAATATGGCGCCGCCGCCTATGAACATGGCAAGCGCTGCGGCCAGGCTGCCGATGGTCCAGTAAATGGCGCGCACCGGTCCGGTTACTTCGTATTCGTCGATCTTGGATATGAGATACCAGTCGAGCCCTTCAAG
Organism: Halodesulfovibrio sp.; assembly: GCA_047972125.1. Classification (GTDB taxonomy): domain Bacteria; phylum Desulfobacterota; class Desulfovibrionia; order Desulfovibrionales; family Desulfovibrionaceae; genus Halodesulfovibrio. The sequence continues at coordinate 11,873 of JBKEAK010000292.1, read as the reverse complement.
CGAGAGCTTGTTGAAGGCCACGAGGACGGACTTGCCTGCGCTGTCCTTGAAGAGCCCCTTGCCGCCGGCTTCTCCGGCGTTGTGCGCATGCCGCCAGTACTCAAGCGGTGAAGAAAGGGCGTAGCCAACAACATAGCGGCCGTCGCCCATGGTTTTGAGATTGCTGCGCAGTTCGTAATTGCCGGTCTGCGCGCTCACGCCGAGCAAGTAGGATTCGCCGGTCTGCCCCATGCCTTGTCTGGAGTCGACAATGCGGGTGACGAGTTCGGGTGAAAGCTGCAGGGCGAGCACGCCGAGCAATTCGCCATCGTTATCAGTGATGGGGTGGGCAATGAATGCGGCCTCCGCGCCTCTGCGCGGACCGTAGGGGGCAAAGTCTGTGATGAAGGTGGAGCGGGAAGACAGGGCCCCCTTCCATGCTTCGGCAAGGCCGGATTTCTTGTAGGAGCCCACGGAAAGATTATCGCCCGGCTCAAGCTCACCGTTCAGCGACAGCTGAATATGGCCATGCTCCGCATCAACAAGGTAGAGGTTCTGGTAGCCGTATGCCCGGATATGATTTTCGAGGTTCCTGAGATAGGGCGCAACCATGGCCTTGTATCTGAGCGTGCGGTCAGCGCTGCTCATTGATTTGCTATGGTCGCTTTCGGCAAAGTCGTTCAGGAGCGCCTGAAGCTCGCGGATGCGTGCGGAATCGGCCAGCACCTGCGTGTCGGCAACCCGTTCGTGGAAAAAGTCTTCTATCTGGACCTTGCGGATGGTCTGCACGGTTTCCAGCTGGTCAAAGGATTTTTCCAGCAGGGAATCCTTGGTGAGCTTGGTTCCGAACAGCCCGACGATGATGAGAGGAAGGAGTCCGGTCGCGACAAAAAGAAAGACCAGCTTGGGTCTTATGCGGACGTCAGCAAGAAGGTGAAACATGGCGGCTCCAGCGATAAGGCATCATTTGCAGGCACCGCAAGCGGGCCGGTCCTGCAGTCGCGGCACCGGAAAAAAGCCCCCCCATTCCGGGCTGCGGCGATGAGCGCTCTTACTATACTTATACAGGCGGGGCAATAGGCATTACCTATGGGGGTATCGGTGAACAAGCGCTGGCGTGTATAGCCTGCCGGAGGGGTGCCTCTTCCACGATTGAAGAAATGGAAAGAATCATGGGACATTGAATGCAAAACCCCCGCGAGTGATACTCGCGGGGGCTGAGAGCATTTTTTTGTGCGTGGGGTGCGTTTTTCTGTCACGCAACCCGACGCTGCTTGATTCTGCAGCGTGTTGCTTCGTCGGTACAGCTAATTCGTCAGTGCAGCTACTTCGTCAGCGCGGCAACGTGGTCGGCACCGGCCTGCAGTGCGTCCGCGTTCTTGGGGATGAGGTGGCTGTAGTGCGAGCTGATGACGGAGGTGAGGGATTTCTTCACCACGTCCAGCGGCACCACGCCCGTGGCCTGCACGTAGCCGCCGAGGGCGACCATGTTGGCCATGCGGGTGTTGCCGAGCTTGTCGGCTATTTCGTTGGCGGGCACGGCAAAGGTCTTCACGCGGGCTTCGGCAAGGGATGCGTCCACCAGCGAGGAGTTGATGATCTGCACGCCGCCTTCCTGCATGCGGGGCTGGAACTTGTCCATGGAGGGCTGGTTCATCACGATCAGCGACTTGGGACGCTGGATGATGGGGGAACCGATGTCCTCGGAGGAGATAACCACGGTGCAGTTGGCAGTGCCGCCGCGCATTTCCGGTCCGTATACGGGAATGTAGGTCACTTCCAGACCGGCTTCCATGCCTGCGTATGCCAGCAGGTTACCGATCAGCATGACACCCTGTCCGCCGAAACCGGCGATGATGACGTCCTGATAGAGGCTCATTATTTGTCCTCCTTGCTCTCGGAGCATTCGCAACCGCCTTCGGCAGTTACGTCCTTGTATACGCCGAGCGGGAAGTAGGGGATCATTTCGTCGGTGATGCGCTTGTTGGCGGCAACGGCATCCATGCGCCAGTTGGTGGGACAGCCGGAAAGCAGCTCCACGAAACCGAAGCCGATGCCCTGCTGCTGCACTTCAAACGCCTTGCGGATGGCCTTTTTGGCGCGGCGGATGTTCTTCACGCTGTCCAGAGAGGCGCGTTCGCAGTATGCGGTGCCGCCAAGGCCGCCGATGATCTCGCTCATGCGGATGGGCGCGCCTTCACGGTCGGCGCAGCGGCCGCCGGGGCAGGTGGTGGTCTTCTGGCCGATAAGCGTGGTGGGGGCCATCTGGCCGCCGGTCATACCGTATACGGTGTTGTTCACGAAGACCACGGAGATGCGCTCACCACGGTTGGCTGCGTGCACGATTTCGGCCATGCCGATGGAAGCGAGGTCGCCGTCACCCTGATAGGTGAATACGAACTTGTCCTTGCGTGCGCGCTTGAGGCCGGTGGCAACTGCGGGGGCGCGGCCGTGGGGCGCTTCAACAGCGTCCACGTTCAGGTAGTTGTAGATGAACACCGAACAGCCGATGGAGCCCACGCACAGCGTGTCGTCCACAAGGCCCATTTCGGTGAGCACTTCGCCCACAAGGCGGTGTGCAATGCCGTGATGACAGCCGGGGCAGTAATGCGTCGGCCGGTCGATCATTATTTCGGGAGCTTCGAATGCGATTTGTTCTGCTGACATGGCTTACCTCCCCAGACGCGCCAGAATGGGCTCTACGAAGTCGTCGGAACCGGGCAGGTTGCCCGGCATGTGGCCGTGGAAGTCGGAATCGCCGTACTTGCGGATGGACAGGCGAACATCTTCCACCATCTGGCCGCAGTTGTGCTCGATGGTAAGGAACTTCTTGCCCTGCTTGGCGAGATCTTCCAGCACCTTGGCGGGGAAGGGGTACAGGGTGAGGGGACGAACCAGACCCACCTTGTGGCCTTCTGCACGCAGTCTGCGGATGGAGGACTTCACGATACGGCCGATGGAGCCATACGCCACCACGACCAGCTCGGCATCGTCACAGGCAAACACGTCTGCGCGGGCTTCTGCCTGCAGTGCTTCGTACTTCTGCTGCAGGCGGATGTTCTGCTCGGCAAGGGCGCCGTCTTCAAGGAACAGGGACTTCAGCAGGCGCTTGTCACGGTTGGCAGCACCGCTGAGGCACCAGTCTTCCGCACCGTAGTTGTTGACCTTTTCAGGAGTCCAGGGGGTGACGGGTTCCTTCATCTGGCCGACAATGGCATCGCCGAGCACCAGAACGGGGTTGCGGTACTTGAAGGCAAGGTCAAAGGCTTCGATCATCATGTCATAGCCTTCCTGGCAGGTGCCGGGGGCAAGCACGATGGTGCGGTAGTCGCCATGACCGCCGCCGCGGGTGGACTGGAAGTAGTCGCCCTGCGAGGAGCCGATGTCGCCGAGACCGGGGCCGCCGCGGTTGATGTTCACGATGACACCGGGAAGGTCGGAGCCTGCCATGTAGGAAATGGCTTCCTGCATGAGCGAAATGCCCGGCGAGGAAGAGGTGGTCATGGCGCGGACACCGCCGGAGGCGGCACCGAGCAGCATGTTGGCGGAAGCCACTTCTGATTCTGCCTGCACGAATTCACCGCCAACGGCGGGAAGTTCGGTGGACAGGAATTCGGGAATATCGTTCTGGGGGGTAATGGGGTAGCCGAAGTAGCACTTCAGACCGGCGGCCAGAGCTCCGCGGGATATGGCCTCGTTCCCCTTGATGAAAATACGCTTGTTGTCGGCCATGGCTATTTCTTCTCCTTCTTCTCGCGGTACACTTTGATCGCAAGATCAGGGCATATCAATGCACAGGACGCACAGCCCGTACATTTTTCCATGTCCTCTTCCTTGACCTCTGCCACCTTGTAGCCCTGCTTGTTGAAGCGGGCCGACTGGCAGATGATCTCCTTGGGGCATACGGTCGTACAGAGAAGGCAGCCCTTGCACCTCTCGTCCCTAAACTCTACCCGTGCCATTCGTAACACCTCTGGGTTAAGGATGTTGCCTTGCCCTGCAGGCGGGCGATACCGCGAGTTGCGGCATATTCAGGCCGTACGGTTCTACACCGTAACCGTGCCCGATTCAATCGCCTAAGCCCGCCCTGCGCACGGCGTGTTGTTACTGGAATCCCGATGGGCCAGTTCCCGTTGATCGCGCATCCGTCGCCGCTGCCTTGGCCGTGCGGCTGCGGGGCGTGCCCCGCATCGGTGTGAGCACTGTCTGTGCCACACTATCGCCAACAAGGCATCCGTCTTAGATTTGGCGGTTGCCCCGGCACCTGTCTACAGAAGCAGCATGGAATCGCCGTAGCTGAAGACCCTGAAGCCCTTGCTCAGTGCCTCGTCATATGCCTTGAGCACCCGCTCGCGGCCGGCGAACGCGCTTATCATCATGAGGAGGGATGACTCCGGCAGATGAAAGTTTGTGATCACGTGGTCCGCCACCATAAACGCAAATCCGGGATAAATAAAGATGTCAGTCCACCCTCTGAAGGGGGCAATTTTGCCGGTTTGCGCAAAGGCGCCTTCCAGCACGCGGGTGGAGGTTGTGCCCACGGTCACCACGGGGCGGCCTTCGGCCTTGGCAGCGGCAATGGTGGCTGCGGCCTCCGGTGTAATCTCGATGAATTCCTTGTGCATGGAATGCTCGCGGATGTCAGGGCAGCGCACAGGGCTGAAGGTGCCGTAGCCCACATAGAGCGTGACCTCTGCCCAGCGGAAGCCGCGTTCGGCAAGGCGGGTGCGCAGGTCATCCGTGAAATGCAGGCCCGCAGTGGGGGCCGCCACGGAACCTAGTTGCTCTTCCTTGGCATAGACGGTCTGGTAGCGGTCTTTGTCGGCTGCGTCGTCTTCGCGTTTGATGTAGGGGGGCAGGGGCAGGTGGCCCTGCGAAAGAAAATGTTGTTTCAGGTCGCCGCGCCAGAAAAGCCGCACGACACATTTGCCGAACTCGCCGGGTTCGGCCACTTCCAGCCGGAAGTCGTCGTTGAAGGTCACTTCGCCGCCCGGTTTTACCCGTTTGGACATGCGCAGCAGGCCTTCCACAACAGCGGTCTGCCAGCCGGGGCCCTGTGCGGGAGCCGGTTGCGGCTCGATGAGCGGCAGCGGGGAGAGCATGAGAAATTCCACCCGTCCGCCGGAAGGGCGCGAGCCGAAGATGCGCGCAGGCAGTACCTTGGAATTGTTGACCACCAGTAGGGCATTTTCCGGCAGATAGTCGGCCAGATCGGCGAACATGGCTGCCGTGTTGTGGCCCGAGGCGCGGTTGACCACGAAAAGCCGCGATGCTCCGCGTTTGTCTGCAGGATGCTGGGCTATCTGGTTTTCCGGCAATTCATAGGTGTATGAAGCGAGAGCAAAATCGGGCGGAATATTCGCCTCACTCTCTGCAATGGTTGTGCTGCTGGTGTGCTGTGCCATGGTATTCATGAGTAATAACATTGAAAAGTGTTGTAAAAAAACAAGTTCGGAATTTGCAGTTTGCTCCGCAATCCGTTAGTAAGGGCTAGCGATGATGCTGTACCTTCGGCAAGGCCGTGCGTACACCCGATTCGTTCAAGACTCAATAATAAAGGAGTTACGAATGCGAACCAAACTTCTCGCCCTGCTTATGGTGTTGGGCATCGCTGTCACCGGTTGTACCGGCTCGACGTTCTCTTCTGGTTCCGGTTCCGATCCCGTGGAAGGTACTGTGTCCGGCTCTGCCTCACAGAAATTCCGCTATGTTGACTATGACGACATCTTCATTCCCAATGAGATGACCCTCAAAAACGATGAGTCCTTTTTCATCGGTACCGGCTCCGACAAGCTGGGACTGATGTACTTTACCGGCCGCGTTGAGTTCCGCTCGCTTGCGACCACCCTTATTGCCAACATGGGCAACGACGGCTGGACTCTGAACTTCAACTTTGTTTCTTCTCCCCGCAGCGTGCTTATCTTCAGCAAGGCAACCCGTTTCTGCGTCATGAAGATCGAAGACGGCACCACTAAGACGGCGCTGTCTGTTGACGTGTATCCCATTAACGGGCAGGAGCGGACGTTCCGTCCCGTGATTCAGCCTTCCATGGGCAGCGGCGGTGGCATCAATGTGGCCCCGAGCCGTCCGTCAGGCGAATCTGCACCTCTCAAAGAAGAAGGATTAAGCCAGTAGTGCTTACCCACCTCTCGTTCAAAGGCTTTCTCGGCAGGCGTCTGCAGCTTGGCGTGTGCGGCTCCATTGCCGCCTACAAGGCGCTTGATCTGGTCCGCATGTTCCGTGACACAGGCACGGATGTGGGCGCAACCCTGACCGACTCTGCCCGTCAATTCGTGACGCCCCTGAGCTTTGAAGCTCTGGGGGCCTCTCCCGTGTTTTCCGCCATGTATCCGGTTGGTGATGATGTCTTCGGGCATCTCACCCCCGGTGAGGCGGCACATGCCATGCTCATTGCACCGGCAACCGCATCCACGCTTGCGCGCCTTGCCAACGGCCTTGCCGACGACATGCTTAGCTGTCAGGCGCTGGCGTTTCCCAAGCCGCTGGTCATTGCACCGGCCATGAACCCGCGCATGTGGCACAATGCCGCAACGCAGGCCAACTGGGAAACCCTTAAGTCCCGCGGGCACGTGTGCATAGAACCGGGCTGCGGTCGCACGGCCTGCATGGAAGAGGGCAGGGGCAGACTTGCCGACCTGAACGAGATTTTCCTCTATGGCCTGCGTGCGCTCACGCCGCAGGACATGGCGGGGCAGACCGTGATGATCACCCTTGGACCCACCAGAGAAAAGTGGGACGGGGTGCGCTTCTGGTCCAACCCGTCGTCGGGCACCATGGGTGCCTGTTTTGCCGTGGCCGCATGGCTGCGCGGGGCTACCGTGCATGCGGTGACCGGTCCCGGCACGCCGTGGCTGCCCACCATGATCAGCAGATACGACGTGACCTCTGCCAAGGAGATGTTCGAAGCGGCTGAAGGGCTGTGGCCGACGATGGATATCGGCGTGTTCACGGCGGCCGTGGCGGACTTTTCTCCCATTCCCTTCGGTGACGAGAAGTTTAAGAAGGGATCGGAGGAACTGGTGGTGCGTTTTGCCTCCACCACGGATATTCTCAAGACCCTTGGCGCGGCAAAGAAGGAAGGACAGCGTATAGTCGGCTTTGCCGCCGAGACCAGTTCCATGCAGGAAAACGCGTTGAAGAAGCTGCGCGCCAAAAATGCGGACATGGTGGTAGGGAATATTGTCGGCCGTGCGGATTCCGGTTTTCAATCGCCCACGAACGAGGTATTTGTCACCGACCGAAACGGGCGGCAGGAAGAATGGCCTGTGCAGCCCAAAACCGAAGTGGCATGGAGAGTGCTCGATTGGCTCCTGCAGTTGTAACAATTGCTGAATCGCTGCGTCCCTGGCGGAACGCAGGGCTTGAGTTCGTGTTCGATGAACACGGACTTTTTGCTGCTGCGTCCGAACATGAAGCGGCGCAGCCCGCTCAGCCAGCTCCGCAGGTTCAGCAGATGGCCCCTCAGCAGGGGAGCCAGTCTTACCAGCCGCATGGTCAAACTGCCGGTCAGCCTTTCGGCCAAACTTCTGGTCAACATGCACAGCATGCATCGCAGCCTTCGCCTTCGTATCAGCAGGGGCAACCCGCACAGGGCGGACGCCCACAGGGTCAGCCCTCGCATGCGCAGGCCTATGCCGCACGCCAGAAGGCCGCACAGAATCAGGCTCCCCGGAGCCAGCAAGCTCCTGCGCAGGGTGCTCAGGCTGCCGCACGTGGTCAGCAGCCCGCAGGCAATGTGCGGACCATGGGCACCAGCGGCCTTGCCGTGCATCCCACATCGCAGCCGCCGGAACAGTGGCCCGCCCCGTGGCAGGCCATTTGGGGCAAGGTGAAGTCGCCCAGTGCCGTGGTCTGGACCTACTGGAGCCTCGGCGATGACCTGAGCGGCAGAGCCAATGCCGAACGCGGCGCGCTGCTGCGCAAGATCATTGGTTCACTGCAGTTGCCTGCCGGTTCCAGCGCATTCTGGCCCGTATCTCTGCCTGAAGTCGCGGTCACCGCCGAATCGGACGCAGGCAGTGAACTCATTGCCGCGCCGGAAATATTTCTTGCGGGTCTGCGCCGCGTGCGTCCCCGCTACTGCATCACGTTCGGGTCCAAGGCCCTGCGCTCCTTTGCGCCCAATCTCGGCCTAGCCCCCTACACCTTCACCCAGTTTCTGGGACACCGCCTCATCGCCCTGCCGGACATCGACATCCTGCTCAAGAATCAGGGTACCGTTCCTGCAGTCATCGCCTTCCTGAAAACCGCCGTTACATTGCGGGGGTAAGGGCGTCGATTTCCGCCACCTCTCTTTCGCACAGGAGTTGTGTCATGTCATCCGATCTGAAAAAGAGCGCCCAGAAGGTGCAGCAGGCACTGGATGCCTTCGGGTTTGAGCTGCGCGTAAAGGAATTTGCCGAATCCACCCGCACCTCGCAGGAGGCGGCAGACGCCATCGGCTGCACCGTGGGGCAGATTGCCAAGTCGCTGATCTTCAAGGGTAAGGATTCACAGTCGCCCATTCTGGTCATTGCCAGCGGAGCGAACAGGGTGAATGAAAAGGCTGTGAAGGCGCATCTGGGCGAGAAGCTGGAAAAGGCCGATGCCGCGTTCGTGCTGGAGCACACCGGCTACGCCATTGGCGGCATTCCGCCTGTGGGGCACGCAACGGCCATTACCACCCTCGTGGATGAAGATTTGCTGCAATATGAGGAGATATGGGCTGCGGCAGGCACGCCCAATTCCGTATTCCGACTTACCCCACAGATATTGGTGGAGATGACCAAAGGGGCAGTGCTGGAAGTGAAGAAGTAGCTAGCTCGATACAAATGATAAAAGGGCAGCCGGTGACGGCTGCCCTTTATTGTATCAATCTACGATGAACAGCTTAGCGCCTTTTTCCGTATAGGATTGGTGCGCTTCAGCCTGATCTGCCACCTGATAGCTCATGCCGGATTTCAGGATGAAAACACGTCCGTCTTCCAGCGTGGTTTCAAGTTCGCCTTCCAGACAGAGCAGAATATGCCCCTTGCTGCACCAATGGTCAGCACGATAGCCCGCAGAATACTCCACCATGCGAACGCGGATTTCGTTGCCCTGTTCGCCGAAGAGACGGGTGCGCCAATAGGCAACGCCTGTGTTTCCCTTGTGTTCGGAGCGTTCAACCGAGTCCCAATCCGTTATGCCGAAAGGAATGTTCTGCATCTTCATGGTGTCACCTTGATACGGTTGCAATCCGGTTGTCGTAAAAATCAGGGTGGTTACCCCGCAATGGGATTGCATTATACCTGCGACAAAATCTCATCAATCTGAAATTTATTCATCCCTATAGCTCTCCGGATTAGCGTATGTTCCGTGGCCGAGGCACCAGTAGCACAATGCTGGTCGCTAGGCGTCTAGATGGCAGGCATGGCCAATTCCGTATTCTGCCTTCCCCTGTAGATATTAGTGGAGATGAGCAAAGAGGCAGTGCTGGAAGTGAAGAAGTAGCAAGCAAAAAACTAGAGGTGGCGTATGGCTAAGCTTGGGAAAAGTGTTTTTAAATGTTCTGCTGCCAAGCGCCGGTGGCATTTGTCTGCAGTGGGCTCGCTGCAAAGCAGACATGCATCTTCTAGCAAATCTAATGATAGCTTTGAGCCAATATCTCTGCTTTGTACAAGTCTGTAGTAGTCCTTTTCATATTGGTTCCAATCTATTTGTTTTTTCTTATACGCATCCAATATTTCCTTCGTGGGAGCAAGGTTGGGTATATGGATATATCCAGCGTTGCATATTTTTTTGAGAAAATAAGCTAAGTCATTTTTTTTAGTAAACCCTGCCAGTTGTGAAACGTTGTTTAATCGTACGTCTATGAGTGTTTTTATTTTATGATTGCATATCAGGCTAAAGAAGCGTTCGGCATTTTTTTGAGAAAACCCAATTGTATATATGTTATTCATAGTCTTCTTCTGTTTCCTCGTTTTCTTTTTTATATGCTATTCTATTTTCTTGCTTTTTATAGGCGATGTTCAGTCTTTCATTTTCTGTATATATAAAGCTGTGCTGGTCAAGTCCGTGCATTTTGAGTAACCTATTTTCTATTTGTTCATGCGTTTGTATAGTGTGCATGTCTATAATGTGTTTGATTTTTATGTTTATATTTTTTTTTAAGTTCTTGCATATCAAAATTGTTCTATGGCATGTGACGGGATCTTTTTCTGCACACATTAGTGCTACTGGGTATTTTTCTGCGCCAGATTCAATTCTCGAGATACCATTTTGGAATGTATGATTATTGGAAACCAAATCAAAGTCAATTTTCCCATTAATGTAGCACTTTGGATCAGGCTGCCTTGCTCCACACTCCTCTCCAAGAAAAACATAGTATATTGAGTAGTTGTATAAAAAATTTTTTAAGTTTTCTTTGTTGTATTCTGGATATGTTTTAGAGTATGGTGAAGAGCGCACGTCAATTACGGCTTTGATGTTATTTTTTATGAGAACATCTTTGAAAGATAAAAGTTGAAATCCTGAATATCCAATTGTGAAAACTTCAATCATTATTATATCACTGCAGCTGCAAGTTTGTATCTATACCCATGGAGTGGGACACCGAGGCTGGTTGTAATGTGTGCTTCGCCCAGGTTGTATTGGCCAGCCCCCATATTAATGTAGCGGTTTCTAATTAGTGGGTCGGTAACCATCAGGCGATAGTTATTGTTGTTATATGAGAACTGAATCCTGCATTTTAGTTTCAGCTCGTCTTCCTGCCCTTCGTCCTGCACAATAATTGAGACATTCGTTGCTGATATAAAATGTAAGGAATTATCATAGGGCTCTCCAAAGGCGACCAAGACCCTGTCATTGAGGCCGTATCTGGAAGAGTCTCCTATTCCCCATAAGTTGGCTGGATCGTCACATAGAGCCGTGATGTCGCCTTCAAATGTTCCCAACTTGCGCCACGGCTGACCAAGTTCAATTATAATATTCTCGGTTTGGCAGCCGTTAGGGCATTCTTCTCCAAGGTGGCATTCTATAATGTCTAATGGCTCAGGTGTGCCTCTATCGATATATTGACATTCTCCTGCCGTGAGTCCTGCCTCGTCATTAGGACTGACAGGGCGAATCCACTGGTTGTCATCTGCGGTCTTGCCAGCAACACAATAGCCGCCACATTTGTAAGACTTAGCCAAGCAGATAAATCTATATTGCGCCATGTAAAACTCCTTTGCCGGTATGGCTTTATTTGATCTGATATCAAATAAACAGAAAGGAGTTAAGTCGTTCGTGGCATTTTTTACTGTAAGCTAATTTGTATTGGTGTCGGAGGAAATTAGCAAGGTTGGCCTGCCTGCTTGTGGTGTATTTCCACCTTCCACCCATCCCCATCCCTTTCTGCCATTACCAACGCATCTTCCTTGGCACCTGCGGCATGATACTGCCCGTCAGGTGTCCAGATGGCGGTGCGGCCACCGGACTTCCAGCCGCCGCTGGGCGTGTTGTGGTTGGACAGGAGCACCAGAAGGCCGTGTTCCTTGGCGCGGGCAGTCAGGATGGCGTCATCGGCCGCATAGCCGTTTTCTGAAACAAGCACGCTGGCTGCGTATACGGTGGCCCCCATGGCCTTGTAGGTTGCAGCGTGGGCGGGGTTGGACAGGTCTGCGCAGATGGTCACGCCCACCTGCTCGCCGTGGCAGGATTCCAGCACATGCTCGGTGCCGGCGGAAAAATGTGGTTCTTCCGTGGAATGCAGATGAATCTTTGCATAGACCCCCACGCTGCCGTCGGGTCGGAAAATGAAGGAGCCGATGCGGGGCTTGCCTGCTGCGCCGTCCCTTTCCGGTGTCGTTCCATCCGCACTTGAGGACGTATCCTCACTCGACAACGTATCCTCCACTCGCAGCGGGGCACCC
>JBKEAK010000291.1:0-1889 GCA_047972125.1 Halodesulfovibrio sp. | reverse complement strand
GCATGCGGCTATCTACAACATTCTCGGCTTTCATCTCTTCACTCCTCCACGGTTCCTGTTAGGCGTCCCGTTCTTCTTCGCGGATTGCCGTCATGGCACCCACCAGCTCGTCCAGCTTCTGCAACATGCCGCGGGCTTCCCTGATAATGCGCTTGGCCTCGGTCCCGTCCACGCTGCCGTCCCCTTCCACAGCCGCCTCCACTTCGTGCAGCATGTCGCCAAGCTCCGCGCCTATGCTTGTCATGTGACGCAGCAGCGGGCCTTCTTCCCGCAGGTGGGAATTGGAACAGAGCTGGCCTTCCATCAGCGCGGCGGCCTGCACCTGCAGCCAGTCGATAAGGTCGGTGTTGCCAAGCGTGGCGCACAGCTGCGGGATGGAAAGCACAGAAGGCCAATAATTTTCAGAAGGGTTGAAGATGCGGCCCGCGAACGAAGGCGACCACCCCATGCGAAAAGCCACATCCTCGCGGCTCAGCGGGCTGCGCCCCACGGCAAGCTCCATGGCCGCCGCGAACGACATGTTCAAAAAGTAATCACGCTGGCCCAAGGTGTTTTTTTGTGTCTTTTTCATACTTTTCTAGGGGGTTGGAGTTGTGTATGGATTAAATTGTGACAGCTTTTTGATGAAATTTTGTCTGTGGCAGATGGGATTTCGACTAGGCAGCTTCGCCCAGACTGTCGTCCGCCTGCGGCTTGGGCTTGGGGCCGGGGATGCCATCGCAGGGTTCCGGCAGCAGATCAGAAGGCACCCCAAGGGTTATGAGCTTTTCGATGTGATCTTTAGGGCGGCGCTCACCGGCGATGATCTTGCCGATGTAGGAAGGATGAACGCCAAGCGCTGATGCCAGCTGGCTTTTGCTTACGCCGTTGGCAACCAACCAAGCGGAGCACCTTGCTTGACGGGTAGGAGTAGATAAGGCTAGTGTTTGACTCATTTTATTCTTTCTCCGTGTTGATCGTTGGTTTGTGTCTCGTTGTTGACGTGTCCAGTATTAGTCGGAATTTGACTTAACTGGCAAGTAGAAAAATGACTTGGTGATTAAAAATGACTTCAAATTGGAATCAACATATTACAATCATTAGAGATAAATTTTTATCAAAAATGATTGGAAAGGACTTGCCTTCTCAGCAAGACATTGCTTCTGCCTTGGGGGTGACCCAAAGCAAGATTAAAGTCTGGATGGCAGGGCAGCGCCCAAGCGCCAACGATCTCGAATCCATCGCCCGCAAGTGCGGCATCTCCCCCACATGGCTGCTCACAGGAGAGGGCCAGCCCGAAGGCCGCACCATTCCGGACGATGCCCCGCGCGCAGACTGGGCCGCGCAATATCCCGTGATCATGAAGGCGTGGAAGAAGTTCGCCGCAGACAACCAGCTGCCCATGAGCGAACTGCAGTTCGCCAAGGAAGCGGGCATTACCCACGGCAAGCATCAGGCGTGGAAGAAGGGGCAGCGCCCCAGCAGTGACGATCTGGAAAAGCTGGCCAGCGTGTTCGGCCTCCATCCGGATTGGCTCCTGCTCGGCATGGGCGACCCGCGCACGGGCATGGATGGAAAGGTGACCGCGCACCAGAAGCTGGAACTGCCGCAAGCCGCGCAGCATCTGGCCGCATTTCAACTGGACTCACCCCCCGCCCCGCCCCTGCAGGCTGCAATGGGTGCTGGCAGGTTGCCCGTAACGGGCCTTGCGCCATGCGGTGTGCAGGGGTGGGAAACAGGCCGCCGCATGGCCGTGGATGTAGACAGGCTGGCAGGGTTAGGTCCGCGAGCCTTTGCCGCGCTGCCGGTGGGGGATAGCATGCTGCCGGAAGGCATCCGCGAGGGCATGGTCTGCTACTGCGACCCGGACCGCGCACCGGATCACGGCGATGCTGTGTATGTAGAGGCCG
>JBKEAK010000290.1:0-15097 GCA_047972125.1 Halodesulfovibrio sp. | reverse complement strand
GATCTCATGCACCCTGCCTATGAGTCCGCTTTCAAGGCGCACCTTGATGCCTCTGGAATGGTAGGGGGCCTTGGTGAGCAGGTTTTTTACTATGCCCTCGGTAAGTTTGCCGGTGCGCTGGTCCTGCTTGAGTACGATGCGGACCTTGAGTCCGGGGTGTATGTCGCTGCGGTTGGTGCCGTCCATTATGGTATTCCTGTTGTGCGGGGTGCTGCAGAAAGGGCACGCCCTGATGGTGAATAAAGAGCCATGCGTGTCATATCGCACGTAATATCGCACGTCGCATCGCACGCTATATTGCGCGCTGTAATATCCGGTTGGCTGGTCAGTCTCTCGTGTCGCTCGTTAGAAAGCGCCCCGGCTCTTCTACAAGCGTTTAGGCCAGTATTCAGGCCGGTGTTTCCGTCGGATTGTCGGCGGGGGGATTATCCCCATCCGATACTGGCGGCTGCTCCTGTGCCGGAGCAATGAGCCTGCGATAGTAGGAGAGGGTCAAGACCGTCATGGGCAGTGCAATGAGCAGCCCCAGCAGGCCGAGCAGTTTGCCCCACACGGAAAGCGAGAGCAGAATCATCCATGGCGAAAGCCCCATGGCCTGCCCCATGATGCGGGGGGTGAGAATGGCGTCCTGAATAAGCTGCACCACGCCGAAAACAGCGAGAATGAGCAGCATGAGCACGGCGAAATTGATGTCGGTTTCCAGCCAGTGAATCAGCCCGAGCAGAATGGCGGGAACAAAGCCGAGAATCTGCAGGTAGGGGACCATGTTGAGCGCGCCGATGAACAGGCCGAGCACAATGGCCAGCGGCAGCCCTATCATGGAAAAGCCGATGGCGAAGAGAACGCCCACAATGGCGGCGACGACGGCCTGTGCTCTGAAATAACGGTTCATGCCTGCTTCAAAGTCGTTCACGAACAGTTCCACAGGGGTGCGCCATGCGGCGGGGAGCATGGTGCGCCAGTCAGACTGCACCTTCTGGAAGTCCATGAGCAGAAACACCGTGTAGAGCACGATGATGAGCAGCCCCATTATGCCCATGAACAGGTTGCTCGCTCCCTTCACCGCGCCCCACAGGCCGGGCAGCAGCTTTTTTGCAGCGGCCTGTACCATGTCCAGACCCTGCGAAGAGGTGAAGAAGTCGCGCAGGTCGCTCTGGTTGAGCACGTCCTTGAGAACTGCCCATACTTCGGAAGGCAGCTCGCGCGATGCCTTGGCAGCCAGTGCCGAGTTGTTGGCAAACTCTGTGAGCAGGCTGCCCATATGTTTCACTTCGGCGGTGATCATGGGCACGATGAGCGAAGTCAGGCCCACCAGCGCGCAGATGATGATGGTCAGCGTGAGCAGCACCGCAACCTCGCGGCGTTTCACATACTGCTGGATACGCAGGCAGAGCGGGTGCATCAGGTAGGCGAGAATCAGCGCAACCACAAAGGGCACAAGTACATCGCTCAGGTAGCCGAGCACTTTTATGCCGCCCCATATGAGGCCGATGGTTATGGCTATGCGTATGACTCTGTCAAAGGTGAAGGGCTTGTCGCTGATGACCATGGCGCTTCCTGCAGGTTACGTTGGTTGATTGGGTGGGCTGTGAGCCAGCCGTTTTTCATTGCAGGCACAGTACCTGTCTTTTCAGCACGATGCAATGCGGCTGGGTATCTGAATTGCTCAACTGTCCGGAGACTGTGCACTGCCGGAAAACAAATGAAAACGCCCCGCTGGATGAAACCGGCGGGGCGCAGAATGTCGTTTGTGACTGCGGCTAGCGTGTGTGCACAACCGTAAGCACGCTCATGCCGATGCGCAGGTCGGGCAGGTTCTTGAGCTCCTCGTCCAGCATGATTCTGACAGGCACGCGCTGCACCACCTTGACGAAGTTGCCGGAGGCATTTTCCGGCGGGAACAGTGAAAATGCGGAACCGGTTCCGGCCATGAAGGACTCGATCTTGCCGTTGAGTTCAACATCGGGATAGGCGTCCACCTTCATGGTGACATGCTGGCCCACCTTCATTTCTGTGAGCTGGGTTTCCTTGTAGTTGGCGGTAACCCACAGGCCTTCGCGGTCCAGCGGAACCACGGCAAGCAGCATCTGCCCCACGGCAACCTGCTGGCCGGTTTCAACGTTGCGCTTGGTGATGTAGCCGGCGGAAGGTGCCACAAGGCGGGTGTAGGAAAGGTTCAGTTCAGCCTGCTTGACCTTGGCGCGGGCAAGTTCCACACGGGCCTTTTGTGCAAGGGCCTGCTTGTCGTCTATGCGCGCTTTGTCGTGGCCGGTCTGCGCAAGGCGAATGCTCGCCTTCAGGCGGTCCACATCCTGTTGCAGCGAGCCGCGCTTGTGGGTCAGCGCCAGCATCTTTGCCTGTGCGGAACCAAGCTCTGCCTGTGCAGTCTTGAGTTTGGTCACGGCATTGTCATAGGCAGACTGCGATACCACTTTGTCGGCAATAAGGGTTTCATACCGCTTCATATCCAGAGCGGCCTGCTTTTCCACTGCGGTGGCCTGATCAACGGATTTGCGGGCAGCCTCCTCTTCTTCCGCGGCCTGTTCAAGGCTGCGGTACAGGGCTGCGAGCTGGGAACTGGCCTGCGTGACCTTGGAATCGGTCTCGCTGAGGGTCAGCGGAGCCTGCATCTCAAGGGCGTCCAGCTGGCTTTCCGCCGTGGAAAGGTCTGCGCGGGCCTGTGCAAGGGCTACTTCAAGGTCGGTGGGGTCCAGCTCAACAAGCAATTGCCCGGCTTCCACGCGCTGGTTGTCCTCAACGAGAACATTGTTCACGAAGCCTGAAACGCGGGGCGTGACGGAATATATGTGGCCGTCGACAAAGGCATCATCGGTTTCTTCTTCGCCCCAGATGGACCATGCGTAGCCTGCCGAGCCGATAAGGGCGATGGCCAGTACCAGCATGAGAATCTGTTTTTTGCGACCGGCCTTGCGGGCAGCAACGGCGCTGGTGGTGTCTGCGGTGTTTTGAGGGGTATCCATAGTGGTGTTCCGTTCTCCAGCTATATTCTTGTTTTTTATTTCGTATGGTTAGTGAGCCGCTACGGGTCCGGCACTGCGGCCCGACTTGCGCAGAATGAATACACCCGCAATGCAGAGGGCGCAGATAACAGCAAGCCATCGGAAAATGTCTATGAACGAGAGCAGGGTGGCCTGCTCGACCATCATCTTGTAGATGGTGCCAAGCGCACTTTTGTATTCGGCACCTATGGGCACCTGTCCCTTGAGCGATTGTGTCAGCCCTGCGGCATACTGCTGGAATACAGGGTCATACTGCGAGGTGTGCGCCGCAAGGTGAGCCTGATTGGACTGCGCACCGCGTGAGAGCATGGTGGTAACGACCGAAATGCCCACACCGCCGCCTATATTGCGCATGAGGTTGTATATGCCTGCGGCGTTGCCCATTTTTTCCACGGGCAGGCTTGCCATGGCCGTGGTGGAAAGCGGCACGAACACAAACCCCATGCCCAGTCCCATGATGACGTTGGGAACGATGATGTCCCCCATGCCTATGGTCATGTTCAGACTGCCGAAACGCCATGAGGAGTAAGCGAGCATGGCGAAACCCAGCCCGATGAGCATGCGCGAGTCCACCCTGCCTATGAGCCTGCTCACAAGGAACATGGAAAGCACCGCCCCCATGCCGCGGGGCGACAGGGCCATGCCGCTGTCCAGAGCGGGGTAGTGCAGCAGGTTCTGCAGAAAGAGCGGGAGCATGGTAACCGTGCTGTAGAGCACGATGCCCACCATGAAGATGAGCACGGTACCGGCTGCAAAGTTCTTGTTCTTCAGTACCCGCAGGTCGACAATGGGGTGCTTCACATGCAGTTCCCAGAAGACAAAGGCAATGAGCGAAACAACACAGATGGCCGTGAACCAGCGCAGCCAGAGAGCCGAGAACCAGTCAACCTGCTGCCCCTGGTCGAGTATGATCTGCAGCGCGGCAAGGCCAACGGACATGAAGGCGAAGCCGATGTAGTCCACAGAGCCCTGACGCTGGTTCTTGATATCCTGCAGGTAGGGCGGGTCTTCAATGAAACTGTGGCACATGAACAGTGCCAGCAGGCCCAGCGGCAGGTTGATGTAGAATATCCAGCGCCATGAATAGTTGTCGGTTATCCAGCCACCCAGTGTGGGGCCGATGATGGGGGCCACAACCACGCCGAGGCCGAACACGGCCATGGCCACGCCGCGTTTTTCCGGCGGAAAGCTTTCCATGAGAATGGACTGTGAGAGCGGCTGCAGCGCACCGCCTGCCGCGCCCTGAATGATGCGGGCAAAGACCAGCGTGCCGAGTGTGGGAGCGGCTCCGCAGGCACCCGAGGCGATGATGAAGAGCACCACGCAGCTCAGCAGAAAACGCTTGCGGCCAAATGTGGTAGAGAGCCAGCCGGTCATGGGCAGCACGATGGCGTTGGATACCAGATAACTGGTAAGAACCCACGTTGCTTCTTCCGTGCTGGCGGAAAGATTGCCTGCCATGTGCGGCAGGGCCACGTTGGCGACCGAAGTGTCCAGCACTTCGAGAACAGTGGCGAGCATGACGGCAAGGGCGATGAACCACGGGTTCACCTTGGGAGTCCATGACGCGCTTGCCGGTGCTGTGGATGGTTTGGATGGTTCTGACATGGTGCGGTTACCGGTTCGTTGCGTGTCCTATGGAATGGGGGCCTGCTGTAGCTGGCTGTTATTTGCCCGGGATCGGAGCCTGCAGGCCTGCAAGCACAAACCGCATGATGTGGTTTTCGAGGGTTGCCGTATCGTAGTTGTTGTCGCCGTAGATAAAGGCGGAACGCACGAATCCGGGGATGAAGCGGGCGCTCAGCTCCGGATTGGGGTCGGTGAACACACCTTTGGCAACACCTGCACGGATTATTTCTTCAAACATGGCAGCCAGTTCCTGACGTACAGAGGCGCAATGTGCCGTATCGTCCGCCTTGGCGTGCGCCTCGCGGAGCAGCCGGAAGATGTCGGGGTTGCCGTAGGCATAGCGCACCACTTCACCAATGGCGTTGCGCAGTTGCAGTTCCGGCATTTCCTCACGTTCTTTCAGCTGTTGCCTGATGCGCTCGATGACCTCTCTGAATCCGGCGCGGACAACGGAACGATAGAGGTCGTCCTTGTCCTTGAAGTAGATGTACAAGGTTCCCTTGCCCACGCCCGCTTCTGCCGCCACATCCGTAAGCAGCACCTTGTGAAAGGGGCGGGAGGCGAACAGGGCGCTTGCTGCTTCCATTATCTTCTTGCGCTTGTTCTCATCAGGGATCTGCATGGTTCTTCGCGTTATTCTTTATAAAACAGTGAGTTGAATTGAGTGTCAGGTCAATACTGACCGGCCAGTCACTTTTGCAACATTTTGCTACGCCTGTTTCCGAGGATGGTCAACGGGATTTTTTGCCACTTTTGTATAGAAGTGAGTGAGCACGCAGGCACTATCTCGTTTGCTGTAGTGGTTGGTCTTGCGTATGTTACGGCTTCCCGATAGAGTGGTCCTGCCAATGTTGTTTGATCACCCGATTGGAGGCAATCGTGGATAGCACGCTCTGGGCCCTGCTGGGCCTTGCTTTTTTACTGGTTATCACTCCCGGTCAGGACACCATGCTCGTGCTGCGCAATGTCATGCTGCGCGGCAAGTTTGCGGGAATAGCCACAGGCGTTGGTGCCTGCTGCGGCCTCTTTGTGCACGCCACCTTATCCGTGTGCGGTCTTTCCGCCGTGCTGCTGTATTCGGCCACGGCCTTTTCCATTCTCAAGGGGCTTGGTGCCTGTTACCTGGTCTACCTCGGTGTGCGGTCCCTGTGGGGCGCATGGCGGGGCGAGGCCCTGCCCGACGGACTGGGGATGGAAGGCGTACCGCTGCTTCGCGGCAACATGAAGCAACTGCGCAAGGCCTTTGGCGAAGGGTTCATGAGCAACGTGCTCAACCCCAAGGTGGTGGTCTTCTATCTGGCGGTTTTGCCGCAGGTGATAGGTGATCCTGCGCTCATCATCCGTGATACGCTGTTCTTTGTCGGCTTTCAGTTCGTGATCGCCGTCATCTACCTGACTCTGCTGTCCATGTTCCTCGGCCGGGTGCGGCACGTGCTGCTGCGGCCTGCGTTCAAGCGCAAGCTCGAAACGGTGACGGGAACACTCATGGTCGGGTTCGGTGTGCGTCTGGCTCTGGAGCAGGCGCCTTAACAAGGGTGAATGTATGGCCGGACACTGCAAACATGTTTGTCTGCTTCTGCTCGCCAGTCTGCTTCTGCTGACCGGCTGCGCCACGCGCACGCCTGAAGGCGGCATGGCGGCGGACGGGCCTGCTGCGTCCAAGCCCGCCGTGCCCCGGTCTGTCGAAGATTCCGTTGCCGATAGTTCCTTAGGCTATACCATTGATTCCGCACAGCTGTGGCGCACTTGTGCTGCCCGCTGCATGCAGGACGACGAATACGGCATTCTGACCCGCAAGGGCTGCCTTACCGGGTGCGAGATGGCCCGCAAGGCCCGTCCCAACAAGGGCATGACCTATGGCGACATTGCGTGGTGCGTGCAGGACATTGAGCGCCTGAACGTGACGGAGCATGTGAAGCCGCTGGAAAAACAGTGCCGGGAAAACTGGAAGCATCTGTACAAGCGTCGCGGTTGCCGTGACGCCGTGAAAGCCTATTACGCCGACTGGAACACAGGGCTCTGCGTGGTGGATGTGGAGCGCGCGCGGGATCTTTCTGCCGAGGAAGAACCCCTTATCGCTGCCAAGCGTGCCAAGAAGAATGCCCCCGCGAAGTCTGCAAAGCCCGCAAAGCTTTCGAAGACGAAGGAGTGACGATGCATACCTGCAATTTCGGTCTGTGCCGCAATATCAGCAAAGGACAGCTGGTCTTCTTTTCTTCCGTGGATGTGCCGCTTGCCTGCAGCCATCGCGTAAACGGGCTTGGTCCCCGTCCCTGGCTGCCTGCGGGCACGTTGCTGGTGGGAAAAGCAGGAGAGGAACTTTTCAGGGTAGTGCAGAATACGGCATTGCCCGTGCCCGGTGCGTTGCATGCGGTAAAGGGCTTCTGGGCCGAGGCGCTGGTGGACATGGAAGAGGCCGATTCTCTGGCTTTTTCCGCCGCTCGCAAGGGGCTGAGCATTGCGTGGGTTACCCTTTCCGACAAGGGCGCAGCCGGAGACCGCGTGGACGAAAGCGGGCCGCTCATTGAGCGCCTTGTCCGCGAAAGTCTGGATGTTGGCCATGCGCAGGGGTTCATTTTGCCCGATTCCATTGCCGAGCTGAAGCAGACCGTCATGGAGCTTGCCCTCGGGCAGGGCTATGATGTGATTCTGACCACCGGCGGCACCGGGGTTGGCCCGCGCGACACGACGCCGGAAGCCATAATGGGTATTCTGGAGAAGCGTTTATACGGTTTTGAGCAGGCAATGATGACTGCAAGCCTTGCCAAAACGCACAACGCAGTTATTTCAAGAGCTGTTTCAGGTACGCTGGGGGGCTGCCTGATCATCACGCTGCCGGGAAGCCGCAAGGCCGTGGCAGAGAATCTGGAAGCCGTGCTGCCTGCGGTAGCGCACGCGGTGGCCAAGCTGCAGGGAGATTCCGCAGACTGCGGAAGTTAGTCCGGCAGCACGGCGCGGCTGGCCGCGCCGAAGATGAGAACACGTAATTGGGGAGATTCATGCAGGTCCGACTCATAGACCTCATTGGTGTACTTTCACGCGCCCTCGATTTGGTTTCCCGTACGCTCGGCAAGCATCATGCTCATGTAGGATGCATGGCCGCGCGCATGGCCGGAAGGATGAACCTCAGTCCGACCATGCAGCGCGACGTGCTGCTTGCAGGCATGCTGCATGACGTGGGGGCTGTTGCCCTGCGCATCGAACTGGAGTCTCTGGGATTCGAGAAAGACGTGCACACCCATGCGCGGGCTGGCAAACTGCTTTTTGCGGACTTTGCCGGTCTGGAAGACGTGGCGCATATCATAGGTGATCACCACACGCACTGGGACAGGCTGCTGGCCTCCGGCATGCCGCATGAGCTTGCCGTGGCGGCAGGCATAGTGAATTTTGTGGATTTTGTGGACGTGCGTCTGGACCGTGGCAGGCCCTACAGCCAGCAGTTTGACCATATTCTCGAAGCCGCGAAAAAAGAATCCGGCCACAAGTTCAACCCTGACTGCATCAGGCTTTTTTCCGAGATGATTGCGGAGCCGGATGCGATGACAGGCTTGTTCGATCCGGACGAGTGTCTTTACACCGATGCCTACGAGCGGCTTGAGCAGGTAACCCTGAACGCGTGGGAAGTGCTCGGCCTCTGCGGTCTTTTTGCGCAGGTTATCGACTTCCGCAGCCGTTTTACGGCAACCCATTCCCGTGGCGTGGCCATTGTGGCGCAGGACCTTGCCCGTCATTTCCAGTTCGATGTGGATGGCCGGCAGACCATGTATGTGGCCGGATTGCTGCACGATATAGGCAAGCTTGCCGTTCCCAACACGTTGCTGGAAAAGCCGGGCAAGCTGGAAGAAGACGAATTTCTCGTCGTGCAGGACCACGCCATGGTGGGTGAATTCATCCTCGGCGGCGTACCCGGTCTTGAGCTGGTGTGCGAGTGGGGCACACAGCATCACGAGCGCCTTGACGGTTCCGGCTACCCCATGGGGCGCAAGGCCGAGCAGCTCAGCCTTGGCGCGCGCATCATGCAGGTGGCGGACGTGTTTACCGCCATTACCGAAGACCGCCCCTATCGCGCAGGCATGACCACCGAACAGACGGTGGAGGTGCTGCACGGACTGGTGGAAAACGGAGCACTTGATCCTGAAGTGGTGCAGGTGCTCATGACGCATTTTGACGAGATCAACGAAGCCCGCATGCGTGAACAGAGACGCGCAAAGCGGGAATTTGAGGCATTTGCCGAAGACGTGCGCAACGCCTGCGCCGATGAGGCGGACCTGAACCTTTCATCTGAAAAGAACGTCGGAGTAGCATGAACCCCTTAGCCAAGTTCGGTGCGGTTTGCCGCATGATCAAGATAGAACACTCTGTGTTCGCCCTGCCGTTTGCGTATATCGGAGCTTTCATGGCCGCAGACGGCAAGCCCGGTATTCTTACCATGCTGCTGCTCACCGCAGCCATGGTGGGTGTGCGTTCCTTCGCCATGGCCTTCAACCGCGTGGTGGACCTGCCCTTTGACTCGAAGAACCCCCGCACGCAGCAGCGACCGCTTGTGACGGGCGAAATTACTCCGGCGCAGACATGGGCCTTCATTGTGATCATGGGCTCCATTTTCGTGCTTGCCTGCTGGGGGCTCAATCCCCTGTGCCTCAAACTTGCCCCGCTGGCGCTGGCTGTTTCCGCCGTGTACAGCCTGCTCAAGCGCTTCACGTGGATTTGCCATTTCTGGCTGGGCGGCGTGCTTGCCCTGTCTCCCCTTGCCGGCTGGATTGCCGTGGACCCGCAGTTCACCGTTCCCGCTGTGCTGTTCTTCTGGGGCATCGTGTTCTGGGTGGCCGGATTCGACATCATCTATTCCTGTCAGGATACGGAGTTCGACAAGTCCGTGGGCCTGCATTCCGTGCCGCAGCATTTCGGGCTTCCCACTGCGCTGACCATCTCGTCCTTCTGTCATGTGGTTACATCCATCATGTTCCTCATGGGCGGCTGGGCAGGGGGTCTCTCTTGGCCGTATTTCGCGGTGTGGGCCGTTGTATCCGGCGTGCTGTATTGGGAGCATTCCATCATCTCCGCCGAAGACATGAGCCGTGTGAACATGGCCTTTTTCACCCTGAACGGCTACATTTCCGTGGCGCTGTTCATCGGTGTGCTGCTCGGCATTTATCTGTAACAGCCCGTTCTTTTTGCATTAAAAAAGCCCCGTGCGTTTGCACGGGGCTCAGATTGCTGACAAAGTCATTTTGGATTTTTTTTGGCTCCGCCGGGCAGGAACCTAACGTTCCTGCACCTCGTATAAGCGATGGCAATCTGTTTTTGGACCTCAGCCCCGGCTTACCGGGAATGTGGTTTTACTGAAACCGAGATTGTATCAATAAGCTGAACCCCGTGCAAACGCACGGGGTTTTTCAGTATACTCTAGTGATCGCAGGCATTGGTGCCGACGAGCAGCTTGCCTTCCATGTAGGTGCTGACCACTTCGAGCGGAGAGCCGCCCTGTGCGCCGCAGACCACGGCAATGCCCTTTTCTTCGAACTGCTGGAGTGCCTTCTGGCCCATGCCGCCGGCAATGACGAGCTTTACGCCGAGCCGTTCCACAAAGGCGGGCATGACGTTGGGCTCATGCGGGGGCGGGGTGACGAGTTCGCTGCCCGAGACAACCTTGGTGTCCATGTTTGCGGTAACCACAGCAAGCTGTTCGCAGTGACCGAAGTGCTGGGTAAGCTGGCCCTTGGCGAGCGGCACTGCGATCTTTACTTCGCCGGTAAGGGCGGGAGCGGGCGCAAACGCTGCGGCGGCCACTGCACCATCCTGCGGATCGGGGAGCAGCAGGATGGGCTTGATGATCTTCTGAATGGCCTTGGCCGTGGGGCTTTCCTGCTGCACCTTGAGGAAGCAGTAGCCTTCGTCGCCGGAACGGACCACTTCGGGGTCCAGCGGTACTTCGCCGAGGAAGCGCACGCCGGTTTCCTGTGCCAGACGCATGCCGCCGCCCTTGCCGAAGATGTTTTCCACATGGCCGCACTGGGAGCAGACCACGCCGCTCATGTTCTCGACAATGCCGAGCACGGTGTTGCCCACTTCGCCCACAAAGGTCACGGAGCGGCGTACGTCGTCAATGGCCACGCCCTGCGGGGTGGTCACGATAACGGCCTTGGCATCCGCGCCCAGCATCTGCAGAACGGAAAGGGGTTCGTCGCCGGTACCGGGAGGGCAGTCGACAACCATGTAGTCAAGGTCGCCCCAGGTGACATCGGAAAGCAGCTGCTGGATGAAGCCCTGCTTCACAGGACCGCGCCAGATGACCGGCTGGTATGCGTTGGGCAGCAGAAAGCCGAGCGACATGACGGTGAGGTTGTCGCTCCATGCCACTGGCTCGATATGGTTGGCATCGATATGCACCTTGGCATCACGCAGGCTCAGCAGACGGGGCACGCTGGGGCCGTGCACGTCCACGTCCAGCAGGCCGACCTTCTTGCCAGCAAGGGAAAGGCCCACGGCAATGTTGGTTGCCACGGTGCTCTTGCCCACGCCGCCCTTGCCGGACATGACCACGATTTTGTGTTTCACGCGGCGCAGGGTGCGGTTCATGCGGTCCTGCTCGGGGGCCAGTTCCTTGTGCCCGCCACAGCCGGAACCGCAACCGCCGGAATGGCTGTGGGCGCCGGAATCGGAGGAACAACCGCTGGAAGAACAATCGGTGCTGGTGCAACCGCAGGCTTTTTCACTCATCTCGAAAATCTCCTTCATGTGTCCGCACCGTGTGCGCAACACGCAGTATGTTCAATGGCCGCCTTGGGCGGCTGTCGGGACATGATGTATAATCGTCCGGCCTCAGGGCAGGGCGAGCAGCTTTTGCCACAGGTCTTCAAATACGGGGCGCCATGCATCCGGCCTGTATTCCACGAGGGACTGACCGACCAGCTGGGCCTTTGTGCAATCGTCCGACCATCCGAACTCCGCCAGCAGGGGAATGTTCTCGTTGCGGCACCATGCGCGCACTTCATCGGCAAGGCCGCTGTGAATATCCGCCTTGTTCAGCGCCACGGCGGCAGGAACGCGGAAATGGCGCGTAAGCCCTGCTATCCGTTCCAGATCGTGCAGCGCGGAACGGGTCGGCTCGGTTACTAAAAGGGCCAGATCGGTATTTGTCAAGGAAGCGATAACAGGGCAGCCGATGCCGGGGGGGCCGTCGGTGAGGATGACCTCAACGCCGTGCTTCTGCGCTATCTTGTTTGATTCGGTCCGCACGGTGGTGACCAGCTTGCCGGAGTTTTCTTCGCCAATTCCCAAGGCGGCGTGCACCATGGGGCCGAAGCGGGAATCGGAGCAATACCATTCGCCGCACAGGCGTTCTTCCATGCGTATGGCTTCGACCGGGCAGATGAAGGCGCACAGGCCGCAGCCCTCGCACAGTTCGGGGCGGTGGCGAATTCCGTCGGCAATGGCGTTGAAGCGGCATTTTTCCTGACACATGCCGCAATCAATGCACTGGGACTTGTCGAATACGGCCCGCTGCCCGCTGTAGAAAGGCGTGGTCTCGGTCTGGTGCGGGCGGGCGATAAGGTGCAGGTCGGCCGCATCCACATCGCAGTCCGCTATGACTTTGGCAGGACCGGAAGCGGCAAGGGCGGCAGTGATGGTGGTTTTGCCGGTTCCTCCCTTGCCGCTGATGACGAGGAGTTCACGCATTGTCGGTACCTCTTGCCTGCTGCCGGGGCATGTTGTCCTGAATGGCCTGCCAGAGGGCATCGTATATGCCTGTGGTTTCGGGCAGGGCGTCTATGAGCAGGGTGCCTGCGGCACACGCTGAGGCGGCTGCCTGACTGTAGGGAAAACGGGCCAGAACGGAGATGTCTTCATCCCGCAGCCAGTCGTTCAGGGCTGTATTTTCCATTCCGGCGGACATGCCGTCTCTGTTGACCACCACACCGAACGGCTGACCCAGCAGGCGCAGGGTTTCCACGGCAAGGCGCAGGTCGTGCATGCCGAAGGGCGTGGGTTCCGTAACCAGCACCGTGTAATCCGCTCCTTCCAGAGAGGTGATGACGGGGCAGGATGTACCGGGGGGGCAGTCGCGCAGCACAATGCCATCGGCATAGGGAGCAGTCTGCATCTCTTCCAGCAGGGCGCGGATGAGCGGGGGCGACATGGCCTCGCCGATGCGCAGCTTGCCGGAAGCAAGACGCAGCGGATTGTCTGCGTTTCCGGTGGTGCCGTGGCTGAGAACACCCATGACACGGCTGCCTTCCGTTATGGCGCCTGCGGGGCAGGCTTCCATGCACAGGCCGCAGCCGTGGCACAGCTCGGGAAAGTCCATGACTTCTCCCATCCATGCCAGCGCCTTGAAGCGGCATTCCCTGACGCATATGCGGCAGGATTCGCCGACGCACCGTTCCTGATTAATACGGGGTACCGGCGCATGAGCCTCTTCTTCGCGGGTCCATTCCGGCGAGAGGAATATATGGCTGTTGGGTTCTTCAACGTCGCAATCCGCAAGGGTGACGCGAAGCCCCATTCTGTTCAGTCGGGCGGCAAGGTTGACCGAAAGGGTGGTCTTGCCTGTGCCGCCCTTGCCGCTGGCAATGGCTATGTGCATGGTGTTTCCCGCTCAGATCCGGCTGTGGCGTCCTCTCCGGCCAGAGAACTGTGGGGTGCCGGATTCGTCTGCAGGGCCATGCGGTTGAGACAGCTGCCGTCTCGCAGTCTCCTGCGCAGGCCCCTGCCCATGTCCTTCTGCCATTGTGCGGAATGCATATCCGCATCGTTCTGCATGGCCGCATTTCTGCGGAAACGTCCCTTGCCATTGCCAAGGCCACGGGGCCTTTGATCCTGCATGGCGGTATCTGCCTTTTCAGGTGTCATCAGGTTTTCATTACGTGCCTGGCTTTCATTTCGTGTCTGGATTTCATTTCGCGTCTGGCCAAAGCCGTTACGGTTACCGCAGCGGCAGGGGCCGGAATTTCCACGGTTGCCATTACGGAAACCGCTACGGTTTTGTTGTGTCTTGTTCATGCTTCCTCCCTTGCTGTTACCAGTGTCCTTCACGGTCGGGGGCATCGGCTCGGGAAAGTTCGCCGCGCTTGAAAGACTCAAGCGCTTCAGCTGCGGTTGCAGCCTCGGAGTAGTAGACGGCAATGTTGCCCTTGTTGAGGGCCATGAATGCCTTGGGGCCGACGTGCCCGGTGATGAGGGTGCGTGCGCCGGTATCTGCCACGTTCATGGCAGCCTGAATGCCTGCGCCCTGAGGCAGATTGAGGTTCTGGCTGTTGTCGCGGTATTCGGTATTGCCGCTCGCCTCGTCCACGATCAGAAAACCGGCTGCGCGGCCGAAACGGGGATCGAGAGGGCTTTCCAGAGAGGTTCCCTGAGCGGTGATGGCAATCTTCATGATATCTCCTTGTGTTGTGGCATCGGTTTGCAGAAAGGCGTCATGCTCCTGATCTGGAGCGTTCTCGGCAGAAACCGGGAACGGAGAGCCGTGACGGCAGCGCCCCTGCTGGCGCATGCCTCCCCCGGCCCGCATGTTTCCGCAGCCGGGCATGGTGAGCGATTCCAATGCGCCTGATTGTAGTGCTTCCGATCGCAGTGCGTTAAGCACGTCATCGGCAGAGCCGCATACCCACGGCTTAACGGCAATTCCCGCATCGCTCAGTACCCGCTGGTCGCAGCCGCACAGTGCGCCGCAGATAAGCATGGCAACGCTGTAGCGGGTGAGCAGGTCCAGACGGTCTTTTCGTGCAAGGCCGTCGACAGGCACGGTGCCCAGCAGGCGGGCGCCGTTTTCCTGAACCTGATGGATGGCATACGTGTCGGCAGATTCGAACAGCGATGCCAGCCGGTCGTTGTATTGGGCGAGACAGACGATCATGTTCCTTCCTGTGTTGAGTTGAACGTCAGGCTGGCTCGGTGCCGGACAATGCTGCCTCCACCACGTTTGCGGATGTGGCTGCAAACCGTGTCCGGATCACCGTGTGTCCACCGGCTTCGTCAAAACAAACTTCAGTAAGCCGGGGTTGCCGTGCCTGATGCTGTCTGGCTATAGGCAGGAATGGTGCCAAATAGTGATGTTATTTTATTTCAGTGTGTTGTGAAGATGTTGCGGCAGGTGCAAGAAGGCCTTGGGCTAATAAATAGCCCATTCTGAAGGCGGGATGGCGATTAATTCGCCTATGGGATGATTATTCGCCCGTTAGGGCTGTCGCCGGGGACGAATTGTACGTCAGGGGAGGATCAATCGTTCCGGGGAGATGTGTCGGGGCAGCGCTTGAGCAGGTTGCGCAGGGTATCCTTGGTGATCCCCAGTTCGCGGCAGGCAGCCATGCGGCGGCCATCGTGACGGGCGAGAGCTGTCTGCGCCGCACGGCATTTGATTTCTTCCATGGTCATGGGTGGGGCGGCTTGTGCCGGGGCAGTGCTTTGCGGCTGCGGAGGGCAGGCGTTTGCCGGATGCAGATACT
>JBKEAK010000289.1:0-11459 GCA_047972125.1 Halodesulfovibrio sp. | reverse complement strand
TTCTCGTGAACGATGCATGGCGCAACCAGACGCTGGACATCATCATGCCCCTTGTTTCCAACAGCATTGTCATGTGGGGCCTTGCCGCCATCTGCTTTGCCATTGCCGCACGCCGCTGCGGCTGCCGGAAGCCCCTGCTGACCGGACTGGTACTCATCGCCCTTGTGGCGGGCCTGAGCGACCTTGCCTGCTATCCCATCAAAAAGGAATTCAAGCGGGTGCGCCCCCTCAATGCCATGGCCTCGGTACATTTTGTGGAAGATGGTGAATGGCGTCAGCGCCCTGCCGATTTCACCCCCGTGAAGACCAAGGGGCAGTCCTATGTTTCCGCGCATGCAGCCAATTCCATGGCCGCAGCGGGCATGGCCGCCCTGCTCTGGAACCGCATGCCCCTCATGCGCCTGCTGTGGCTGCTGCCTTTTGCCATAGGCTATTCGCGCCTGTACCTTGGCAAGCACTACCCTTCTGATGTCATGGGGGGCTGGCTTGTGGGCGCAGCGGTATTGATGGTGGTGTGGCTGTGCATTCCCGGCCGGGTGAAACGCTTCGTGCGGGGAGAACCCCGGACGGACTAACGGCCTGCTCCTGTTCGGTTCCTGCCCCGCTCCTGTCCGGCTCCTATCTGGGCTCCTAGCGGGCCTCCAGCCCCATACGTTCAAGGGCCTGACGCGCCATGGCACCGACGGTGGTGCAGACAACGGCGCGGTCCTCAAAAAGCTCAACCGGGGTATCGTCATCCAGCAGGGTGCGAATCTTGTCCGCCACATCCCGCGCGTTAAGGTTGCCAAGCGCCCACGCGGCCATACCACGACCGGGATGGTACTCATCTTCCAGTCCCCACCACAGGGCACGCACAGCGGGCTGCATAAGCTCGGGCCGCACCTGTGCAAGCCTGCCCAGCCCCCAGTATACGGCGGCCCTGAGTGGCGGGTGGTCCAGATAGTTATCATCCTCGGTGGTTTCACGCACATAGGAATGCAGCATGCGGTTGTAGTCATCCGCCAACCTGCGGTGATTGCACATGATTTCCGCCATGGTCTCGGGTATGCCCCAGCCCACGTTGCCGGATTCCTCGTTCATGTGCCAGAGCAGACGGCGCATAACCACGCGGGCCTGCTCCATATCTTCATCCGCCATACGGGATACCACCAGCCCCAGCGCCGTTGCGGCGCGCCACTTCATTTCGCCGCCGAACAGCAGAAAGGACATGAGCGGGCCAACGGTCTCGCGACCGGGAAGAGCCAATATTTCAGGCAGGTGATCCTGCCACAGTTCTGATTGCAGCTGACAGCGCAGTTGTGTCTTGAGAGAACGGAATCGAGCCATGATGCCTCCTTCTTGGAAGATTAATAATAATCATTCCCGAAAGATGCGCAACGCTTTTCATGAAAAACGCGTCCGGTGTTCCCGAAGGAAGACCGGACGCGCCTGACGTACCTGTTTGTTGAAGGCGACATGCCCGTTGGAAGCGACAAGCCGAAGACGCCATGTCTGCTGAAAGCGGTATGCCCGTTGGAGGCGGCAAACCGTTGGACTGGCCAGGGGAGAAGCGAACGGCCGTCTGCCACTCTGGATCATCATGCCCGGAGAGTAACTGGCGCGTAACGAATACGAACCAGACAACCCGGCAGAACCGGACTCAGGGCTTGATGTAGATGTAGCCCTTCCGCTGCAGGTCCACCAGTTCGATAATGCCCGCAGGCACAATGCGGCACGAGGGCATGAGCCACTCCGGCGCAAGAGCGAACTTGGTAAGGGCGTTGTTGCACACGCGCAGGCTCAGCCCCTTGTCGCACAGTGCCCCAAGGGGGCCGGCAAAGGGGCTGTCCTTGCCCATGAGCTTGATGCCGGGGCCGTTCACCACCAGCACCAGACTGCAGGCCTGCCCTTCGTAGGCGGCAAAGGTGTTGGTAATATTGCTTATGGCAATATTCAGTTCCGCTTCGCCGTTATCGAAGTGAAAGACGATCGCGTTTTCCATGGCAAGCCGCACTCCCTGACTCTAGATGAGCCTGTCGAAGATGAGACGGAACATGGCGCGTATGGCAAGCGCAAGCCGCAGCCGCGCCTTGTCCACGGCGTCCTGATCTTCCAGCATGAGACCGGCGAGAAACGCCGCCACTTCTGAAAAATCCGCATCGCGTTTTTTCTGCAGCAGCGTCACATACACGTTTATGCTGCGCAGTTGCAGGTCCACGTCCTTGTTCTTCCCTTTGGCGGAATAGGCGTAGCGGCTTATGAATTCTTCAAAGACCAACTCGCGTTCCGCAGGAAAGGACTTTTGCAGTGCCAGATCCCACAGGGCGATGAAGAGCGCTGCCAGTTCGCGGCGCGCCTTCTTCCTCTTGATGAACTGATGTTTCTTAAAGCCGAAAATGGCAAGTTCGGCGTCAAAATCATAGGAGTCAAGCAGCGCAAGAAATATGCGGATGAGCTCGTCGCTGGTGTACTGGGTTTGTTGCACGTACCGGAACATCCTGTAACTGGTTAATCCTGACGCGGAGCCGAAGGCTTCCTGCGTCTTCGGGAGCGGCCGGGGCGTTTGCGCCTGCCTTCTCCTTCCCCCTCTTCGGCACCGGAAGCATCGTCGGCGCGCCCGTTGGCCTGAGCCGCCTCAGTATCCGATGACTGCCCGTCCTTGCGGAAATCGGCACGGGCTTCAGTTCTGTTCTCCGACTGTCTTGCGCTCTGGCCGCCGCTTCGCTCGCTCCGTTCGCTTTTGCCGCGTCCGGGCTTGCGGTTCCCGCCCCGGCGGGAGCCCTGCTGGCCATAGCTCTGCTCCTCAGGCTCTGCCTCGGGCATCTGCAGGGGCGCATGCAGCGTCGCCTGATACAGCTCGTCCAGCAGCTGGGCCACCAACGGAAGTTCCTCCTCATCCGCCAGCAGACTTTTCAGCATGGGGGCAAAGCGCTTCATGCGCTCGCGCTCAAGGCCGGTCTTTGCGCGCAGTCTCGATTCCAGCATGGCGGTCATACGCTGTCCCACAACGGCGGCAAGGTCTTCATCCGTGGGGGTGGGGCGATGTTCCATGGTTATCTTGTAATGCTTGGCAATGCGCTCAAGCTCAAGCTTCTGCATGATATCCACCAGCGAGATGACCTCGCCGGACGCACCTGCCCTGCCCGTTCTGCCGGCACGGTGGATGTAGGATTCGCGATCTTCCGGCGGCTCGTAGAGAATGACGTGCGAAAGTTCGGGAATATCGATGCCGCGTGCGGCCACGTCCGTAGCCACCAGAAAACGCACTTTGCCCTCGCGCAGCTTTTCGAGCACCTTCTCGCGCTTGCTCTGCGTAAGGTCGGCGGAAAGTTCGTCCGCATCATAGCCAAAGCCCTTGAGCACGGCGGTTACGAAGTGCACGTTCGCCTTGGTATTGCAGAATATGATGGCGGAAGCGGGGTTCACCACTTCAAGCACGCGCACGAGCACACGGTCTTTTTCCATGGGCTTGGCGCTGTAGTAGCTGTGGGGAGTATCCGCCACGTGCACCTGCTGGTGGCTCAGGCTGAGCATGCAGGGATTGTGCATGAATTCGCCCGCCAGCTTGACAATCTGGGGCGGATAGGTGGCGGAAAGCAGGAAGGTGGACCGGCGCTTGGGCAGATAGCGTTTGATCTCGCGCATGTCCGGGTAGAAACCGATGGAGAGCATACGGTCCGCTTCGTCAAAGACGAGAACACGAACCTGATTCAGGTCCATGGTGCGGCGCAGAAGGTGGTCCAGAATACGTCCGGGCGTGCCCACGACCACATGGGCACCATCGCGCAGGGCATCCATCTGCTTGCCGAAGCCCACACCGCCGTAAACGGCACAGGTGCGCAGGCCGGTACCGGCATAGAGCACCTTGGCTTCGTGTTCCACCTGCAGGGCCAGTTCGCGGGTGGGTACCAGCACCAGCATCTGCACATGGGGTTTGGAGGCATCAAGCCGTTCTATGGCGGGCAGCAAATAGGCGCCGGTCTTGCCGCTGCCGGTGCGGGACTGAACCATGATATCGCGCCCGGCAAGCTGATAGGGAATGGAACGCGACTGCACGGGCATTATGCTGCGCCAGCCTGCATTTTCGCAGGCGGCACGCATGGCGGGAGGCAGTTCCTCCAGCGTCACGGGCGGCAGCGCGTCTTCAGGTTCATCTATTTCAGTAATTTCTGCGGCAATGCGCGCGGCGGGATCAAGATCGGCTGCGGGCTGGGCAGGTTCTGCCTGAGAATGCGCCTCGCTTCCGGTTTCATCAACGCGAGAGTCGTCACCCATCACGTCTTCGGGACGGTCGGTCATGTATGATTTCCTTTTTCGCCCCTGTGGACGAAGATGATACAGGCCCAAAGGGGCACCCCCATATATAGCGCGTATTGTCCGCCCTCGCAAGTATACGTACCCGCGATAGGTTATGCCTGCCGGAACCCCGCAAATACAGGCCCGAACACCCCCAATTTACACGCCCGTTTTTCCGGTTACGCCCCGTTGGCAACCCGGCTACAACCTGACTGCAACTCGGTCGCGACCCGCTTGCCCCCATACATCCTGCCTGCACTTGCGGAAAGGCTGCTGAGAGATTCGCAGCCATACGCACAACCCGCCGCAACCAAGGGCAGAAAGAACGCTGGCCCCACCCGCCAGTCATTCCCATGCCCGCAACATTGACAGCTAAGCAGAGCGCAATTACTTCAATGTCAAATCATTCGATGATCAATCAAGGAGGCCATGCAATGATCAAGACGCGACAGGCTCTCGCAACCTACGTAAAGCTGGCCCGTGCCGCAGATACCGTAACAGCGTGCGCGCATGCACACCTTGGCGGGCACAACCTCACCATCAGCCAGTTCGGCGTGCTGGAGGCGCTGCTGCACAAGGGGCCGCTCTGCCAGCGAGCGCTTGCCCAGAAGCTGCTGAAATCCGGCGGCAACATGACAACCGTTGTGGATAATCTGGAAAAGCGCGGACTTGTACGCCGCCAGAGAGATGATGCAGACCGCCGCTTCAGCACAGTGCATCTCACGGATGAAGGCCGCGAGCTCATAGAACGCATATTCCCTGCACACGCGCAGGGCATAGCCGAACTCTTTTCCGTGCTCACGCCCGAAGAGCAGACCCAGCTTGGCAATCTGTGCCGCAAGCTGGGCCATGCCTGTGCAGGAACGGGTCTTGAGGAATAATGGCAGGGATAAGAACGGAGACAGACTCCCCGCCAGTTACACGGCAGGGGTATTTCTGGCTGCCTCCCACGCGAGAATGGCTTTCTTGCGCAGATGGCCCCAACGGTACTTATGTGCCTCGCCGCTTTTGCGTATCACCCTGTGGCAGGGGATGAGAAAACCCACGGGGTTGGCTGCCACGGCACTGGCCACGGCACGAAACGCTTTGGGATTGCCCATGAAGCCCGCAAGCTCTTCATAGCTGGCCACCCAGCCTTCGGGTATCTGCAATAGCGCCTTCCAGACCTGAATCTGAAAGTTGGTGCCCTTGAGATGCAGGTGAAATGGCCGAGCGGTGCGGGCATCCGGCACAAAAATTCTTGCCGCGATATCTTCTGCTCCGGTGGCATCTTCCTGCAACGCGGCTGCGGGCCATCTGGCCTTCAAAGCGTCCAGCGCCACTGCCAAATCAGGCGCAGTGCCCGGTAAATTGGGTGAAGTGTCCGAATTGGGCGAACTGGGCGTATCGGGTGTATACGGCTCCACAGCAAAACCGTTCTGCGGCACAAAGCCCAGATGACACAACCCTCGCTCTGTCCATGCCACAAGGCAATCCCCGAACGGCGTTGCCGCAACCCCGTATCGCAATGACAGACCGGAACCGCCGTTGCGGTATTCCCCCGGTGTCATGGCCTCTATGGTCACGAAAAGATCATGCAGGCGCGCAGTGCCGGACAAGCCCGCCTCAAGAGCCACCGCCTGCAGGTTGCCTGCCTGCAGCATGCCCTTGGCATATTCCAGCGTCACATACTGCAAAAAGCGTTTGGGGCTCACCCCTGCCCAGCGGCGGAACAGACGGTCGAAATGGAACTTGCTCAGGTGCACCTGCCGCGCGATCTCGTCCAGATCCGGCTGCTCCCTGTGGTGCTCCTCGATGAACCGTATGGCTGTTTCTATGCGGGCGTAGTCGTCCGATTGCGTCATATGCTCCATAGTACCCTCCGCGTCATAAACATACCATAGGTATGGCATCCCCTGCTGGCGACCCGAATCTTGCGCACATGCCGCAACGAACTACCAGACCAACCCGCAACCCGCCCGAAATCGCACTAAGCGCACAGTAGTGTAGCTGAGCCTGCAAGAGCAGCCTGCCGCACTGCGTATGCACCGGCAAAAGCAACCACAACCGCTCTATCCCTGCAACGCCCGCACAATAGCCTGCAGCCGGTGCCCGTAGGTATGCTCGGCAAGGATGCGCCTGCGGGCGTTGGCAACCACGTTGCCCGCAGCCTCGCGATTTGCGGCGTAGTATTCCACCAGCGGCCCTATCTCTTCCGTCCGTGAAAATGTCACGGCCTCCGTCCCTATATCAAAGCATTCCGCAATCTGGTCCTTGTGGTCGGAAATGACAAAGCCACCCGCGCTTGGGATATCAAAAATACGCTGTGTGGTCGCCGTGGGCAGCTGTGCACTGGATACGTTCAAGCTCACACGGCTGTGGCGGTAGAAGTCGAACAGATCGGGTGTGTAATACCCGATGGGCGGGTGCAGCCGCACACCTGCATGGGCAGGGATATGCTGCTTCCAATAGGCATCGCCCGCAATCACCGGGGCAAAGGGCAGCAGAGCACGCACCATGGGCACACGCTTCACCGTATTGGCTTCCCAACAGATCAGAATGCACACATCCCTGAGCCGTTCGCTGCCCAGCGCATCACGGGCCAATTCCATGAACTCCGGCTCCTCACGGGAGAGAAAGGTCATTACGGAAGGCTCAGGCGCTGCGGCAAAGCGCCTGCCCAGCTCCCGGTACCGACGCAGAATAAACCGTGGAAAACGCCCATTACGAAGGCACAGGGCCTTCTTTTCCGTCCATGTTACCCCAAGGAAGGATGCCGTAATTTCCGCCTCCGGCAAAAAGAGGTCTTCCTGCCCGTGCAGGCGGGTCGCATCTGCCGCAAGGGGCAGGTAATGCACACGCCTGCCGCCCCATGCCTGCAACAGGGGCATGGCCTGCCGCTCACAGGAAAAGAGCAGCAGGTTCTCGCTGTCCGGCACCGAACCGGCGACAAAATGCTCGGGACTGTCGATGAACCAGACGCACAGCGCCGCCCCCATGCGCCCCAGCACGTCCGGCAGTTCGGTCCAGTTGCCAAGCCCCTTGGCGTTGACGCTGAGCACGGCATCCGGCCTGAACCGCCGCATATGCTCCAGCAACGCCGTGCCGAAGTCGTGGGCATGCCTGTGGGCGGGAAATACTTCCATTTCCACCCCCACCATTCTGGCAGCGTGGCTCAGTTCGCGCTCCAGATAGTAGTTTGACCCGACAAGCAGCAACCGGCAGTTGCTCCCACCGCGAATACGCATGGAATCTCCCCTCCAGCATGGCGATATAGCTGCACTTTCAGTAGCGCATTCTCCGCCGCAAAGCCAGCGCATGACAAAAAACGCGGAGCAGCGCGCTGTGCGTTGCTCCGCGTCCCATATCAACAGTGTATACTCTGACCTGCTGTTCCAGAGGTTATCCCTGCGCCTTCACCTCACGCCTGCGGGCATGCAGAATGGGTTCGGTGTAACCGCTGGGCTGCTGGCGTCCCTTGAACACGAGATCGCAGGCCGCCTTGAAGGCGATGCTGGCTTCATAATCCGCAGCCATGGGCTTGTAGAGCGGATCACCTTCGTTCTGACGGTCCACAACGGCCGCCATGCGGCGCATGGTTTCCATGACCTGCTCAGGCGAGCACACGCCGTGGTGCATCCAGTTGGCAATATACTGGCTGGAAATACGCAGCGTCGCACGGTCTTCCATCAGGCCCACATCCGTGATGTCCGGCACCTTGGAGCAACCGATACCCTGATCAATCCAGCGCACCACGTAGCCGAGAATGCCCTGTGCGTTGTTATCCAGCTCGCGCTGCACCTCTTCTGCCGACAGCGTGCCGGTGAGCAGGGGCATGGCGATAAGGTCATCAAGGCTGGCGCGGGGCTTGCCGATAAGCGCTGCCTGCTGCGCAAACACATCCACCATGTGGTAGTGCATGGCGTGCAGGGTGGCCGCAGTGGGCGAAGGCACCCATGCGCAGTTGGCCGCAGCCTTGGGGTGGCCGATTTTGGCAACCATCATTTCCGCCATCATGTCCGGCTTGGGCCACATGCCCTTGCCGATCTGGGCGCGCTTGTGAAAACCGGCGGCAAGGCCCACATCCACGTTCCAATCTTCATATGCCGCAATCCAGGGCTGCGACTTCATGTCGTTCTTGCGCACCATGGGGCCAGCTTCCATGCTGGTGTGAATCTCGTCACCCGTGCGGTCGAGGAAGCCGGTATTGATAAATATGACGCGGTCTTTGGCGGCGCGGATGCACTCCTTGAGGTTCAGGGTAGTGCGCCGCTCTTCGTCCATGATGCCTATCTTGAGGGTGCGTGCGGGCAGGCCCGTGGCTTTTTCCGCTGCGGCAAAGATATCGCAGGCAAAGGCCACTTCATCCGGTCCGTGCATCTTGGGCTTCACGATGTAGACGCTGCCCGTCTTGCTGTTGCCGTAGCGCGCGGTGCCCTTGTGCTCGTGCAGGGCCACATAGGCGGTGACAAAAGCATCCAGAATGCCTTCCGGAATCTCGTTACCGTCCATGAGCACGGCATCCGTGGTCATGAGATGTCCCACGTTGCGGATAAGCAGCATGCTGCGGCCGGAAAGCGCCAGAGCAGAACCATCCGGCGCGGTGTAGGCACGGTCGGGGTTCAGGCTGCGGTCCACCATCGTCTTCCCCTTGGGGAAGGAGGCAGTAAGCGTGCCCTTGATGAGCCCAAGCCAGTTGCCATAGGCCTGCGCCTTGTCCTCGCCATCCACAACAGCCACGGAGTCTTCGCAGTCGTTGATGGTGGTCATGGCGGCTTCCAGCACCACATCCTTGAGGCCGGAAGGATTCTGCGCGCCGATGGGGTGGCTGCGGTCCACCAGCAGTTCAATATGCAGGCCGTTGTTGCGCAGAAGGATGGTCAGCCGCTCGCCTTCTTCCGCATAGCCCGCAAACTGCGCAGGATTCGCAAGGCCGGTGGAGACATCTCCTGCCAGCGTAACATGCAGGGTCTTTACGCCGCCCTTGTCGGACACGGCATAGGCAACAACCTCTGCATGGCTGCCCTTGGCAAGCGGCGCAGCGGTGTCCAGAAACTCGGCAGCATATTCAATAACCTTGGCTCCGCGCACGGGATTGTACTGCGGGCCTTTTTCAGCGCCGTTGCTCTGCGGCAGTACGTCTGTGCCATAGAGAGCATCGTACAGGCTGCCCCAGCGCGCATTGGCCGCGTTGAGCGCATACCGGGCGTTGGTAACGGGCACCACGAGCTGCGGCCCCGCAATGGTCGCAATCTCAGGGTCCACATTCTCGACCGTTATGGAAAAATCTTCTCCCGCAGGACGCAGATACCCGAGGCCGATCAGGTATTGCTTGTAGGCTGCGGCGTCATGGGGCTTGCCCCTGTTCTCGACATGCCAGCGGTCTATTGCCTCCTGCATGCGATCACGAACGGCAAGCAACTCCTTGTTCCGGGGCTGCAAATCACGCAGGGCCGCTTCCAGATTGCGCCAGAACTCCTCCGGCGCAAGGCCCGTCCCCGGGGCGATTTCTTTGGCAACACAATCATGCAGGGGGCTGGATATTTCAAGACTTCCTATGCGTACCCTTTGTCCCATGCCAGTCTCCTTGTATGCGGCCGCCCTGCCCGGCAAACAATAGGCAACGGCGACCTCAGGCTAGTGTGGTGTCCCTTGATGGAAGCGGCACTGTGATAAGACCAACCAATCCTATCACAGGCATGGGGCAAACGGCTTTATTTTTCACACAGCACCAACCACCGCGCCCGCAGCACATCAGAGACGTGTAAACTGCCATAATTGGTCTGACCAGAGTGGCACAGGTTGAGTGGCGTGGCAAGGGGGTGCCGCGTATATGTTGACAACTATTCATATTGCTTTTACCTGAGTTATATAAAACAATAGCTTTTTCAATCGATAACTAAAAATTATTCAGGGAAATAGAGTGATGGAATATTTCGTATACATGACAAATGATTGCAATTTAAACTGTGAATATTGTTCCGTTTTAATCGATAGAACTCAAAATAGCATTCCTCTTAGACCGGGCGACT
Organism: Halodesulfovibrio sp.; assembly: GCA_047972125.1. Lineage (GTDB taxonomy): Bacteria > Desulfobacterota > Desulfovibrionia > Desulfovibrionales > Desulfovibrionaceae > Halodesulfovibrio. The sequence goes on along the minus strand of JBKEAK010000289.1, from coordinate 1,173 downwards.
CCAACGCCGAGCTTATACATTTGATTGATCAAACCCAAATCATCCAAAACGATTCTTATGTGACAGTATATTTTTTTGGAGGTGAGCCAAGCCTTGAGTATCATGCATCGATTAGAATGATGAGAGATATGCAAAGAGAATTGAATAAATATTCATTAAAATTTATTTTACATACGAATGGGCTGTTGCTACATAAAATACCAGACGAACTTTTGGAGCAGTTGTCAGCAATTGTCTGCTCTATCAATTATGAAAAGATCCCAAATCACTCTTTAGCAAATAGCTATTTCTCTCAAGTGCTAGACAATGTCATATTAATTAAAAAAAGAACTAATATAACTATCATAGGAAGGATGACAATAACAGAGAAAACAAGTTTATATACTGAACTTTTGCAGTTTTCACATTTTTTTGACTACATTTACTGGCAGATAGAAAACACGCCTAACTTTATAGATTATAGAAATTTTTATGAAACATATACATACGAGATGAGAATTACGTTCTCGTATTGGATGCAGTATCTACAGAATGGCATCCTTCTGAAGTATGTTCCATTTATGGCAGCCACAAGATTTTTGCTGTTTCACGATCGTCCCAAAACAACATTTTCTTGTGGTTACGGTTCTGGAATGGTTTACGTCCAGACGGATGGGGCATGCTACGCATGCAGTGATAGTATCGAAAATGGAATCCATTATATAGGCAGTGTTACAAAGGGTGTAAATTTGCCAAAGCCCAGCCTTATGGCTTACCGCTGCGCCAAGTGTGGTTTTCGCCCCCTTTGCTTGGGAAGATGTGGGAGGATGCACAAGGAATTTACGAAAAAACAAATATCTCGGTACTGTGCTTTAAACAAATCAATGTTTAAGCTTTTCATGAGTAACAAAGAGTGCCTAGAATTCATAATTGCCGCCCATCCGCTTCTTTCTGATAAATTCATGGAGAGCGCACTCGATCTGACAGAGCTTACCCCATAATCAAAGTCTTTCATCAGTTAAAAGAGTTGTTCAAACTCTCTATACTTATCTCGATAGAAGCGGATTAGTCTATTTCCAGCCATGCTGGTCAGACGCAGGGACGGAGGTAGCAAGGTTCCTTGATACAATGAAGTGCCCAAGCTGGTATCAATGGTTTTTTGCATGCCAACAATCTTGCACAATTTTTCACCTT
>JBKEAK010000015.1:0-3178 GCA_047972125.1 Halodesulfovibrio sp. | reverse complement strand
GTGCGGCAATCTCAAGGAATCTGGCCCTGTTGGTCAATCCGGTGAGGCTGTCTGTGGTTGCCATGCGTTCGAGCTTCAGTTCGGCAAGCTTGCGTTCCGTAATGTCGCGTATGTGTCCCACGGCATAATGCTCATCGCCGATGCTGAAAGAGCTGACCGACCGTTCTACGGGGAAGCTTGTGCCATCCTTGCGCAGGGCACGGAATTCCATGACGGAGTTCATCACCATGCCGGTTCCGGTCCTTTTGAAACGTTCCATCCCCTGCATGGCTGCGTCCAGATATTTGGGCGGTACAATGAGCCTGTGCACCTTTTGTCCGAGCGCTTCTTCCGCAGTCCAGCCGAAAAGTCTTTCCGCTGCTGCACTCCAGAAGAGAATGGTATCGTTGCTGTCTATCATGATGAAGGCGTCGTACGATGCATCCGCCATGGCCTTGAACTTGTGCTGCTCTGCAACAAGGGCGTCTTCCATGGCTTTTCGGGCCGTGATGTCCTGAATGGTGCCAAAGGCGATGGCCTGCCCGCCCTCCCTGTTAAGGCGGGCGTTGGCTGCGTGGATGTGCCGGATGGATTCGTCCGGGCGCACGATCCGGCAGTCAAATCCGCGGGATTCGCCTGTGGCGAGAAACTTCTCATAGGCGGCTCTGACTGTTTCGCGGTCGTCCGGATGAATACGCTCGAAAAACAATTCCAGAGTCGGCCGGGTAATGCTCTCGTCCACACCGAGAATGGCGTAGAACTCCTTGGACCACCAGAAAATGCCCGTTTGCGTGTCCAGCTTCCAGTTGCCCAGTCTGGCCATATTCTGGGCTTCGTTAAGCATTTCCTGCGTATCTTCCAGCGCCATGTTGCGCGTGAGGGTATTGCTCACGCTCAGCGTGATGCCTACGCCCATGAGCAGATAGACAAGGTGGAACATCCACGACAGGGGAGGTGTCCGGTCCCATCCATTGTGGGGCATGGCGGCGATTACCCATGAGCCGGTGGGAAAGACAACGGGCATGAATACGGAATGCTCCTCAGCCGTAAACAGACTTTCATCTCCCAGAAAGACATCGCCGGAAAGTCCCTTGCCGTCTCTGCCTCGTATGGCAATGGTAATATCTGCTGACTGTGAGGTTGCCGTGATGTTCTTGAGCAGGCGGTCCATGTCTATGACGCCGGACACTATGCCCCAGAATTTCTTTTCATTTCCCTGCCTGGTGAAAACCGGTGCACGGCCTATGAGCCCTGTTCCACCCTGAATGAGGTTGACCGGTCCGGCAACGACAAGGCTGCCGGTTTCATACGCCTTTTGTACCAGTCCCCATTGGCTGGGCAGGTCCTTGTAGTTCTTGCCCAGAACCGACTCGTTGCCCTTGAGCGGATAGACATGGCGAATGACAAAGTCAGGGGCGGCAACAAGGTTTTTGAGCTGGCTGTTTCCTTTGAGAGCTTCTTCGGCGTATCTGTTGAACCGTTCGTCGGTCAACTCGTCGCTAACAGCTATGAAGTTGGCTGTTCCCTGAATGAGCAGAAGATTGGCTGTCAGCTCTTTTTCAACCTGATGGCGCAGGGAGCCGAGCTTGAGGAACAGAGCATCGCGCTGTTCGAGGATATGCTTATCCTTCAGGTGACTCTGGGTGAGAACATCGAGCAGAACAACAGAGGCCAGCAGCAGAAGGGCAGCCAGTGCAAGGCGTTTGTCCAGTTTGGCGAGTCGTGTCATGATGTCCTTTTTCGTGCTGCTGCCGCTTGCCCGTCTGTATCAGAGAGCGACGGACAGGGGACTGATCCCAAAACTCGGTTTATTCTCCAATTTGCATTGGAGTTACCCCCTTGTCATGTGTTTTTTCACATATCCCGGTAAGGTATCATGGCAGAATACCATATTGCGGGTCTGAAATACAGCAGGCGGCATCATGTTTTCATGATGCCGCCTGCGTTGTCGTTTGCGACGCGATGCATGACGACGTTGATGCGTCCGGAATTCTGTCACGCCGCCGGTTGTGTGTCATGCATTCTGTTATGCCGCCGCCTGCATATCAGGTCTGCTGCTCCGCCTGTCAGTTTGTCAGCACGGGGGGAGAAGAATCTTCCCGCTGGCGGATCGTGAGTTTTATTTCTTCTACCCAGCAGTAGAGCACCGGCACCACGAATACGGTCAGCAGCGCAATGGTCATGCCGCCGAATGACGGAATGGCCATGGGAACCATGATATCCGAGCCGCGCCCCGTGGATGTGAGCACAGGCAACAGGGCAAGTATGGTGGTGGCAGATGTCATGAGTGCCGGGCGTATGCGCCGCTGCGCACCCTGCACCACAAAATCGCGTATTGCCTGCTTGCTGCAGATGGATTGCTGTGCCTTTGATTCATCCAGATAGGTAGCCATGAGCACACCATCGTCCGAAGCAATGCCGAAGAGCGCCAGAAAGCCCACCCAGACTGCTACGGAAAGGTTGATGGGCTGCACCTGAAAGAGCGTGCGCATGCTTGTTCCGAACATGTCGAAGTTCAGGAACCAGTCCTGCCCGTACAGCCAGAGCATGATGAAGCCGCCCGACCACGCAACAAGAATGCCCGAGAAGACCATGAGCGTGGTGGAAACCGCGTTGAACTGCAGATAGAGAATGAGCACGATAACCAGCAGAGCCAGCGGCAGAATGACGGCCAGCTTCTTCTGGGCGCGTATCTGGTTTTCATAGCTGCCTGCGAATTCGTAGGTGACCCCGGTGGGCACCTTCAGTTCGCCGGAGGCTATCTTGGTCTGCAGGTAGTTCTGGGCCTGTTCCACCACATCCACTTCCGCATGGCCTGCGCGCTTGTCAAAGAGCACATAGCCGACAAGGAAGGTATCTTCACTCTTGATAACCTGCGGACCGCGCACGTAGCGGATGTCCGCAAGCTGCGTAAGGGGAATCTGCTCGCCGGAGGGCGCAGCCACCAGAATGCTCTCAAGGTCTTCCATGGTGTCGCGGCGTTCACGCTGATAGCGCACGCGCACGGGGTAGCGTTCGCGCCCTTCCACCGTGGTGGTTGTGAGCATGCCGCCCACCGCCACTTCTATGACCTGCTGCACCTTGTTGAGCTGAATGCCGTAGCGGGCAATGGCATCGCGGTCCACCACGATTTCCAGATAGGGCTTGCCCACAATGCGGTCGGCAATAACAGCCGCAGGCATGATGGAAGGCACTTCCT
>JBKEAK010000288.1:0-19525 GCA_047972125.1 Halodesulfovibrio sp. | reverse complement strand
GGGCAAACTGCTCGGCCTGCTGGGGCTGCTCATTGCACTGCCCATGACGGTCTTGACCCTCTCCTATTATCGCAGGCTCATTGCTCCGGCACAGGAGCAGCCGCCAGTATCGGATGGGGATAATCCCCCCGCCGACAATCCGACGGAAACACCGGCCTAAATACTAGCCTGAATACTGGCCTAAACACTTGTAGAAGTGCCGGTGCGCTTTCTAACGAACGGCACGAGAGACTGACCAGCCAACCGGATACCATGGCGCGCAATATAGCGTGCGATACGACGTGCGATATGACACGCATGGCTTTTTATGCATCATCAGGGAGTGCCCTTTCTGGAGCACCCGCACAACAGGAATACCATAATGGACGGCACCAATCGCAGCGACATACACCCCGGACTCAAGGTCCGCATCGTACTCAAGCAGGACCAGCGCACCGGCAAACTTACCGAGGGCATAGTAAAAAACCTGCTCACCAAGGCCCCCTACCATTCCAGAGGCATCAAGGTGCGCCTTGAAAGCGGACTCATAGGCAGGGTGCATGAGATCATAGGCTAAAGGAGTTTTGCTTCTCTTTGCTGAGGACTTGCCACAAAATCATGACCGTGCAATACTGACCCTGAATATCCGGATTATTTTCGCCCGGTTCCCGAACCGGAGCACGGGCGATTCTGGAGCGGACAATCCGGATTAACCGGGACGGGCACCGGCCATGAACGGATCAAGACGATTTCATCTGTTTTTCGGGCTTGCCGCCATGCTCTTCACAGCCCTTGTCTACGCCGCCCTTTCGAGCAGGTGGCTCATCATATCCATTGAGCCATCTCTCACCAGCCGACATGCGGGAAACACCTTGCCGCATGGCCTGACTGCAAGTTTAGGCCTGCCTTCCGGCACCACGGCCCCTGCTGCCAGTATTGCCCCCACGCCGTCCGATCTCTTCAGCGCCTTTCCCGACGAAGCCATGGCGGCACAGGAAATGCGGGTGTTCCGCGAGCCATTACTGGAAACGGCAGCGGGACCTGCAGACCTGCCCATGAATACGCCGCAGACAATCACAGCACCGCCTGCACAAGGGGTGACGAATTCCGAGATACCTGCATCGGACAAAGGGCAGAATGCCCTGCAAGATAACAGGGCCCACAACCAGCCGGACAGCCCTGCCGCATCCTCTGCGTATTTCGCCCCCTCACCAACCTCCGGCACAGTCTGGATGGCCCATGCAGGCAGCTACCGCACCCGCAAAGCCGCATTCAGCGAACGCAGCAGACTTGCCAAGGCGGGTTTTTCCGCCGAGGTAATTGTGCTGTATGATACACGCCACATGCCGTGGTACAGCCTGATCGCCGGAGCCGGAACATCCCGCCGCTCTGCCCTTGCCATATGCTCACAGTATACAACGCTGCACGGCACCCAATGCACTGTGCGCAGCTTCCCTGCCCCCAAATACAGGGCACGGGCAGAACAAGCCCGCCGCTAGTCTTTCCTCCCCCTTTGCAGGCGTACACCTCCGCCCACAAAAAAGTAGCTGCACACGCTTTCTGCAGCGCCACATCTGAACAAAACAGTGATATCATGTTTTTTCCGCTGATTTTCCCTGTAAGGTGGCACTCTCATGAGGAAAACGGCAAAGTTGCTTGGCAAAGTGATGAAGAGCGTTTGCTTACCTGTAATGCTTGGAAAATTCTTCAATGGTTACGGAGCGGTGAATTTGCATTTTTCCGCAAAAATCACTTTCTCATGACGGGGAATTGAACTTTTTTGTAATTTCCGATAAGTAACGAACCGAGCTTATTGACGACATAGCGTGGTTGGTTGGGCTTTCGCCCTGTTCCCCTCACCTTGCGCGGAATTAATGCTGCTGAAAACCGCAGCGCCCCCGCGCCAGAGCCTTTCGGAGGAAATAGTGAAAATCGACAAGCTGAGCTTCCAGATTGCGGGGCAGTTGCTTGACGGGCGCAAGTCCTACAGGGAAATCGCACAGGAGCTTTCCGTTGCGGAAAACACCGTGCGCTCGCGCATCAACAAGATGCAGCAAGACGGTGTAATGGACATTGTGGGACGTCTGGATATTGAAAAGATTCCCGGCCACACCATCGTCTACACAGGCGTGCGCCTGAGCGAGAGGGACTTGTTCTCAAAGTGTCAGGAACTGAGCGAGCTGAAGGGAGTTATCTCTTCCGCCGTGGTTACCGGCCGATTCGACATCATCCTTACCCTGCTGCTACGGGAAGGATTCGGACTACTGGAGTTCTACTCCAACGAAATGTCCAAGGTCGACGGCATCCTGTCCGTCGAGAGCTTTGTGGTGTACAAGGGTACCCGCATGATGGCTCCCTACATCCTTGATCCTGACACGCTGCCGGAATAGCCGACATTTTTTCAGGACCAATCGAAAAGCCCGTCCGGGTGCCACAAGGCAACATGGACGGGCTTTTTTTCATCTCATGAAAGGGAGCAGTGTCAGGCAGCAGGCTCCACACGCACGGCGCAAACCTTGAACTCGCTTATGCCGGATGCCGGATCAGACGCATCATGCGTCAGCCGGTTTGCAGCTGCTTCGGCAAAGTGGAAGGGAATGAACACCGTGCCCGCCACCGCCTTGGGCGAAATGCGGGCCTTTACCACAATGCTGCCGCGGCGCGAGGTCACGCGCACATCCATACCCTGCCCTATGCCCAGACGCATGGCATCTTCACGGGCCAATTCCACAAAGCACTCGGCTTCCTTGGCGGCAAGGCCCTTGGCCTTACGGGTCATGGTGCCGGTGTGGTACTGATAGAGCACGCGGCCCGTGGTCAGGATGAACGGATAGTCGGCATCCGGCAGTTCCGCCGGAGGCACGAAGGATACGGCATGAAAACGCCCCTTGCCGCGCAGGAAACCCTGCGTGTGCAGAATGGGGGTACCCTCATGCTCGTCATGCGGACAGGGCCAGTGGATACCCTGCTCCTCAATCCGGCCATGGGATATGCCTGCGTAGGAAGGAGTGACGGCCGCAATCTCACGCATCACATCCTGCGGTGAACGCAGCTGCCATGCGGCGCCCATACGTTCTGCCAGCGCACAGACTATGCGCCAGTCTGCCAGCGCTTCACCCGGTGCGTTCACGGCTTTGCGCACGCGCTGCACGCGGCGTTCAGTGTTGGTGAAGGTGCCGTCCTTTTCTGCGAAGCAGGCCGACGGCAGCACCACGTCTGCACGCCGCGCCGTCTCGGTAAGGAAGATATCCTGCACCACGAGAAAATCGAGAGCATCAAAGCACCGTTCCGCATGCCCGAGATCGGCATGGGACACCATGGGGTTTTCACCCACCAGATACAGCGCCTTCAGCTTTCCTTTTTCCATGGCATGGAACATGTCGCGCGAGGTCATGCCCCGGCCTTCCGGCAGGGTCGTTCCCCACACGGCGCCCACAGCCTCGCGTGCTGCGGCATCCGCAACATTGCGGTAGCCCGGCAGCTTGTCCGGCAGCCCGCCCATGTCGCATGCGCCCTGCACGTTGTTCTGCCCGCGGATGGGATTGAGCCCGCCGCCCGCTCGGCCAATGTTGCCGCACAGCATGGCAAGGTTCGCCAGTGCCTTCACGTTGTCCGTGCCGCTCACATGCTGGGTCATGCCCATGCAGTAGAAAATGAGCGCCCTGCCTGATGCATAGAGACGCGCAGCCTCTTCCACCTGTGCGGCGGGAATGCCCGTTACGGCCTGCACATGCTCCGGCGTGAACGAGGCAACGGAAGCACGGAAGACCTCGAATTCCTCGGTACGCTCGGCCACATACGCCGCATCGTGCAGATTCTCGCGCAGGATCACATGGGCAATGCCGTTTATCCATGCCACATCCGTTCCCGGTGTGGGGCGCATCCAGATATCCGCATGGCGGACTATGCCCACCTTGCGGGGGTCGGCAACGATAAGACGGGTTCTTTTGCCGTCGGGCCTGCCGAACTTCACGGCACGCTTCAGTGCGGCAGCCAGAACGGGATGGTTTTCCGTGATGTTGGAGCCGGTAATCAGCACCACATCGGCGTTGGCCACATCATGAATGGGGTTGGTTGCAGCTCCGCTTCCGAATGCGGCGGCCAGACCGGCCACCGTGGGGGAGTGTCAGAGCCGTGCGCAGTGGTCGACGTTATTCGTGCCGACCACCGCGCGGGCAAATTTCTGCAACAGGTAATTCTCTTCGTTGGTGCAGCGGGCCGAGGTGAGCACGCCCACGGCATCTGCGCCCTCTTCCGCACGCACGGCGGCAAGGCGCTGCGCCACCACATCAAGCGCTTCATCCCACGTGGCGGGAACAAGCTCGCCATCCTTGCGGACCAGCGGCGTTGTCAGCCGCTCCGGTGAGCTTATGAACTCAAGACCGAATCGCCCCTTCACGCACAGGCTGCCATGGTTGGGAGCCACATCGGCACCCGTGACCATATGCACGGTGTTGTCGCGCACATGCAGGTTCACCTGACACCCGACGCCGCAGTAAGCGCAGGTGGTGCGCACCGCGCGGGTTTCGCACTGGCGCGGTTTCTTGCGGGCATCCTTGAGCGCAATGGCTCCCACGGGACAGACCTGCAGGCACTCGCCGCAGAATACGCAGTCCGACTGTCCCAGAGGCAGGTCGTTGCGGGTGATGATCTTGGTCTTTGCACCGCGATAGCCATAGTCTATGGCATCGTTCACCTGCACCTGCTTGCAGGCCTGCACACAGCGGCCACACAGGATGCACTTGGAAAAATCGCGGATGAGGAAAGGATTGGACGCATCCGGCTTGTGCGCGGGCTTGCGTGCCTCGAATTTTCTGCCGCCGGCACCGTAGCGGAAAGCCAGTGCCTGCAGGGTGCAGTCGCCGGAAGCCGGACAGAGCAGACAGTCGTGCGAGCCGGAAGAAAGCAGCAGCTCAAGGTTCATTCTGCGCGACCGCACCACGCTCGGCGATTCGGTCTGAATCTCCATTCCCGCACCGGCCGGTGCAGCGCAGGAAGCCACAAGGCTGCGCGCGCCCTTCACTTCCACCACGCAGATACGGCATGCGCCCGTGGGCGTTGTGCCTTTCAGGTGGCAGAGTGTGGGAATATCCACATGGTTACGCCGCGCCACGTCCAGAATGGTTTCTCCGGGCGTGAACTCGCAGGTAATGCCGTTCAATGTCAGTGTATTGCTCATACGGAATTCCAAAGAGCTTAATTGTATACATGCCCTCTAGTCATGGCATGCAGGGATTCTCCCCTGCCCGCCGGGGCATTCGCAAAACGCCAATGGCGCTTACACACAAAAACTGTTCTGCCTGAGTCGGCTGCCCGAGGGCTAAAGCCTATTTGCATCCCCCCCCGGACCAAGTCAGGGGTGATCTCAGAGCTACTCTGGGCTAGTCAATGGCATCAAAGGGGCATGCCTCGAAGCAGCTCATGCAGCGCACGCAGATGTCCCGGTTGATCACAGCCACTTCCTTTTTCTGCCATGCAATGGCCTGCACAGGGCAAGTCTGGAAGCACTTTCCGCACTTCTTGCACTTGTCCGCGTTAACCGTGAAATCGAGCAGCGCGGCACAGCGCTTGGCAGGACACTTCTTCTGCTTGATATGGGCGTCGAACTCGTCGCGGAAATACCGCAGCGCGGAAAGCACAGGGTTGGACGCCGTCTGCCCCAGTCCGCACAAGGCCGATCCCGTGATCATGGAAGAAAGCTCTTCCAGCAGCTCGATATCGCCTTCTTCGCCCTTGCCTGCGCATATCTTTTCCAGCAGTTCAAGCTGGCGGCGCGTGCCTTCCCGGCAGGGAGTACACTTACCGCAGCTTTCGTCCTGAATAAAATCGAGGAAGAAGCGGGCCATATCCACCATGCAGGTGCGGTCGTCCATGACAATGGCACCACCGGACCCCATGATGGCGCCGACCTTGGCTATCTCTTCATAGTCGATGATGACATCAAGATATGCCTCAGGAATGCACCCGCCGGAAGGACCACCGAGTTGCACGGCCTTGAGCTTGCGCTTTTTGGGAATGCCGCCGCCGATGTCATAAACAATGCTGCGCAGGGGGGTGCCCATAGGCACTTCCACAAGGCCGATGTTGTTCACATCGCCGGAGAGCGCAAACACCTTGGTACCCTTGCTCTTTTCCGTTCCCACAGAGGCGTACCACGCGCCGCCGTTGAGCATAATCTGCGCAACGTTGGCCAGTGTTTCCACGTTGTTGAGAATGGTGGGCTTTTCCCACAGCCCCTTATGCGCTGGGAACGGAGGACGCGGACGCGGCATGCCGCGCTTGCCCTCGATGGAGCGCATGAGCGCGGTTTCTTCACCGCAGACGAAAGCGCCTGCGCCCTGATAAATTTCCACGTCGAAATCAAAGCCGGAACCGAGAATATTGTGACCGAGCAGGCCAAGTGCACGGGCCTGTTCTATGGCTATCTGCACACGGCGCACGGCAAGGGGATATTCGGAACGGCAGTAGATGTAGCCCTGATGCGCGTTAATGGCGCGTGCCGCGATGATCATGCCTTCCAGCACGGCATGGGGGTCCGCTTCCAGAATGGAGCGGTCCATGAAGGCACCGGGGTCGCCCTCATCCGCGTTGCAGAGCACGTATTTCACATCGCCTGCGCTGCGCTGGGCAAACTGCCACTTCATCCCCGTGGGGAACCCTGCCCCGCCGCGACCGCGAAGGCCGGAGGTGAGCATTTCCTGCACAATGGATTCGGGCGTCATTTCCAGCAGAGCTCTGGCCGTGCCGCGATACCCGTCGCGACCAATGTAGTCCTCGACGGATTCGGGGTTGATCACACCCTTGTTGCGCAGGGTCCACGGCTGCTGCCGAGCGAAAAAGGGAATATCGCCGAAATGCGGAATGGGCTTTTTTGTCTGCGGGTCGCGTTACAGCAGGCGTTCCACCTGCCTGCCGTGCACAAGCTGCTCTTCCACGAGTTCGGGAATGTCATCGGCGGCAAGCTTCTGGTAGAAGATGTTCTCCGGATGCACCAGCAACAGCGGGCCGAGCGCGCAAAAACCGTTGCAGCCCGTTTCCACAATACGCACGGTATCGGTCAGGCCGCGTGCGGCCACTTCTTCCACAAGGCGGTTCTTCACCGCTATGCTGCCGGTGGCATGGCAGCCCGTACCGCCGCAGATGAAGATATGCCGCATGTTCGGCGCATGCAGGCGGGCCGCATACTCTTCGCGCATGACTGCAAGGTCGTCCACCGTCAGACGGCGGGCGGCTGTACAGCAGGAAGCGTTATCATGTTGTACCGTCATGCAGCCCCCTAGGTGTACTTCTTGAGCAGTTCGAGCACTCTGTCGGCAGATACGGCTCCGTGCGTATCTTCCCCGACAACCATGACAGGCGCAAGGCCGCAGGCACCAAGACAGCGCACGCCTTCAAGGTCAAAACGGCGGTCCTCGGTGGTTTCGCCCTCGCGAATGCCATATTCCGAGGCAATGCGGTTGATGACCTCGCGAATGCCCTTCACGTAGCAGGCAGTGCCCGTGCACACCTTGATGGTGTGACGGCCCTTGGGGTTAAGCGAAAACAGGGAATAGAACGAAACCACGCCAAACACGTCGCTGGCGGGAATGTTCATGCCCTCGGCAATGCAGTCCAGAAGCTCGGTCGGGAAGTACCCCACCACGCCCTGCGCCTCGCGCAGCACGGTGATGAGCGCACCCGGAGTTTCCTTGTGACGGGCGATGATGGCGTGCACCTCTGCCCACTGTTCGGGGGTGATTTCGGAATCGTTATCCGCGGTTCCGCAGCAGCCCGAAGCAACGCCATGCGAATGATTGCAACAGCTCATCGGCTCTCCGGTAAAGAAAGGAATACGCCGCCCCGCGTCTGCGGGGCGGCGCTGAAACATACTATCTGGGCAGGGTGTCGGCCATTGTGCGTTCAAGATGCATCCAGGCCGACTTTACGGTGTTCTTCATCAGCATGGCAATGGTCATGGGACCAACGCCGCCGGGAACAGGCGTGATCTTGCCGGCAACCTTGCAGGCCTCGGCAAAATCCACATCGCCGGAAAGAATGGCCTTGCCCGTGGTGCTGGTACCCACGCGATTCACGCCCACGTCGATAACGGTGGCACCGGGCTTTATCCAGTCGGGCTTCACCAGACCGGGAACACCGGCAGCAACGATAAGAATATCGGCGCGCTTGCAGTGCTCGGCAATGTCATGGGTGCGGGTGTGCACCATGGTGACGGTGCTGTTCGCGCCACGGCCCTTCTGGCCCATCATGACGGAAATGGGCTTGCCCACGATGTTGGAGCGGCCCACAACCACCACTTCCGCACCGCTGGTCTCGGTACCGGAACGCACGATCATTTCCTGAATGCCCGCAGGCGTGCAGGGCAGGAAGCCGCCGTTATCGCCGCCTATGACCATGCGGCCGAGGTTGACGGGGTGAAAGCCGTCCACGTCCTTGTCAGGATTGATGGCGTAGATGACCTTTTCTTCGTTGATGTGCTTGGGCAGGGGCAGCTGCACCAGAATGCCGTGAATATCCGGGTCCTGATTGTACCGTTCGATGAGGGCGAGAAGCTCCTCTTCGGAAATGGACTCGGGCTGGCTGTCCTGAATTTCGTGAAAGCCCAGCTTGAGAGCCGTTTTCACCTTCAGGGTGACGTAGCTGACGGAGGCGGGGTTTTCACCCACCAGAATGGTGACCAGCCCCGGAACCTTGCCGTGCTTGGCCTTCATTGCCTCAACTTCAGAGGCAAGCTCTTCCAGAATGGCGGTACGCATGTCGGTGCCGCTGATAATTTCCGCGCTCATGGCAGGCTCCCGTGACGTAAATATGTATGATGTCGTGCCGCGCACGGTATTGCCCAGACGCGACACCCTGTCAACCCGCAATATGGGTCAGCCCGGGTACAGCCCTTGCGGTCCGTGGCAAGGGTACACCATCCTGACAGGATACGCACCCGGAAGAGCACCTGAACGGGCTGTGAAGATACGGCAAAGCATGAGACAGGCCGGCGGGTGAGGAGGCACACCGGCCTGCTCTGCACAGCAGAAACGCCGGAGACATTGCTGTCCCCGGCGTTCTCTTAGAACAATCCTTCCACGCGGCCCGTATCCGTATCCACGTCTATGCGCCTGAACGAGGGGTTCGACCCCGTTCCCGGCATGAGGGATATGGAACCGGCCACAGGCACCACGAATCCGGCCCCGCCGAATGTGAGCACATCGCGCACCTTGAGCCTCCAGCCCTTGGGCACGCCCTTGAGGGTGGGATCGTCGGAAAGCGAGAGGTGCGTCTTGACCATGCACAGGCCAAGCTTGGAAAGCTCGGTGTCGTTCTCTATGGATTCGAGACGGGCCTTGGCTTCAAACGAATAATCCACGCCGTCTGCGCCGTAGACTTCCGTTGCCACTTTTTCGATGCGCTGGCGCATGGGCATGGACCAGTCATACAGCGGGGTGAAGGTAGTCTTGTCGTTACAGGCGTCCATAACGGCGTCTGCCAGCTCAAGCGCACCTTCGCCGCCGTATTCCCAATGCTTGGAAACGGCCACACGGGCACCGGCTGCCTCGCACAGTTCGCGAATCTTTTTGATTTCGTTCGGGGTGTCCGTGACAAAGGCGTTGATGCACACCACGGGGGATACACCGGATTTCTTCACGATGTTCACATGGTGCAGCAGGTTGGCGCAGCCCTTCTCCACCCATTCCACGTTTTCGGTGGTGTAGGCTTCCGGCAGCTTTTTGCCGGGCACGGGCATGGGCGCGCCGCCATGGCACTTGAGCGCGCGCACCGTGGCCACGACAACCGAGGCATCAGGCGTAAGGCCGCTGTAGTGGCACTTGAGGTTCCAGAACTTCTCGTAGCCGATGTCGGCACCAAAGCCGGATTCCGTGACATGGTAGTCGGAAAGCTTGAGACCCACCTGATCGGCGATGATGGAGCTCTGGCCGATGGCGATGTTGGCGAAGGGACCGGCATGCACGATAACGGGCTGGCCTTCGAGCGTCTGAATAAGGTTGGGGTTCACGGCATCCACAAGCCATGCGGTCATGGCGCCATCCACCTCGAAATCCTTGGTGGTGAGCGGCTTGCCGAACTTGTCGTAGCACATGATGATCTTGCCCATGCGCTCACGCAGGTCCTTCAGGTCCTTGGAAACAGCAAGAATGGCCATGACCTCGGAAGATACGGCGATGTCGAACTTGGAGCGCATCATGTAGCCGTCCTGCGCACCGTTCACGCCGTCCATGCCGATGACGATATTACGCAGCGCCTGCGCACAGTAGTCTATGACCCAGCCCATGGAGATGCGGGTGGGGTCCACGTCAAGGCGCGGCATGCCGGAAAGCTTGAGCAGCTTTTCATCGGAATAATTGCGCTCGTGCTGCATACGCGCGGTAAGCGCGGTCATGGCAAGGTTATGAGCGTTCATGATGGCGTTAATGTCGCCGGTAAAGCCGAGGGAAAACGGCGTAAGCGGAATACACTGCGAACGGCCGCCGCCTGCAGCGGAGCCCTTCACACCCCTGGTGGGACCGCCGGAAGGCTGGCGGATGGCGGCAGAAGCCTTTTTGCCCCTGCGGCCAAGCCCCTGCACCAGACCGATGGTGGTGGTGGACTTGCCTTCGCCCAGCGGCGTGGGGTTGATGGCGGTTACGTTCACGAACTTGCCATTGGGCTTGTTCGCAAGGCGCTTGAGCACGCTGCGGTAATCGATCTTGCCCATGTAGTGACCGTAGGGCAGCAGCTCACGCTCCTCAAGCCCCATCTCGTCACCGAGCTTATATATGGTCTTCATGCGGGATTCGGCATCCTGCGCAACTTCCCAGTCAGGATGATCCTTGGGGTCCAACGTTTTAATGTTGTTCACATCCAGCAGCATACTCTCGTCTCCTTCAAAGAAAGCGTGGCGTCGTTCTTTTCCGCGGCCGCACCGGAACGGTCCGGCATCATACCACAGCGACGGAAACATAGACAATGAGCAGACACACGTTGCTACTGCCTGCTCATGCATCTGCGCAGAGCCGAATAAACCTCGTGTGGTCAAGCTGCAGTTTCTCTAGCGCACACTGCCCATTTTCGTCAACTTTACATCAAAATTTTAATGGAAAACATCAATTTGTTTTTTGAAATTGCACTTATTTTCATATCCATTCGAATTAATGCAATAAAAAAAGCCCGAAATCTTTCGATTTCGGGCATCTGTTCAGCCATACTGCCAATGGCTACTGTCTGCAGCACTTTTCCTGCAGATTGGGAACCGCATCAAAACGCCACTTCCACAGGCATTCCTTGCCGCAGGAATTGGTGCAGTCACATTCGGTGCCCACTACGAGCACGGGAATGGGGCTGGTGGAGCTCACCTTGCTTGCCACGGAACCGAGCACCTTGCGCATGCCGGTCTGGCCCTTGGCACCCATGATGATCATGCCGCAGCTGTGTTCGCAGGCAGCCTTGATGATGGCTTCCGACGGTTCACCGGAAGCAACCACGGTTTCAAATTCGATTCCGGCTTCCTTGAAGCCGTCTTCGTAGATGGCGAAAACCTTGTCGATGCCTTCAAGATTCTTCTGCACTACCTTCTGGCGGTCTTCGCCGCCGATGCGGCCGGAAATCTGGCCGTGTGCGTAGAAAAGAATCACCTTGGCGCCGCACTTCTGCGCGAGTGCCACTGCATACCGCTTTGCCCTGCGGGAAGATTCGCCGCCATCAACCGGGACCAGAAAATTGTTGAGAATGGGTAGTTCCATTGCGCTTTCCTCCGAAAAAATGATTATGCCCACTGACTGTGTGATCAAACAATTATACCTCTGCAAGCAACACGTCAAGGGGTCGCAGCAGTAAAAAAATGACTTACTCACTTTGCGTGCAGTCGCACCCCGACAGGCAGACATGCTCACCTTTCCTGTAAGCCTTGATTTTCTCTCGCATTAGGCAGATAAACGGTGTAGCGTTGTGTTACATCCGGAGAACAAGCATGCACTTCCAGCGGGAATCAATGCGGTACACCATTCCCTGCACACCATGGTCAAAGGTGTTCACCATAGTTCTGGCAGCAATCTGCCTGAGCATGGGTGCACTTTCACCTGTCCTGCCCTTGCACATGGCAATGGCCTCAGGCCCGGGACAAGCCACGCCCTATTCTCCATCTCTGACGAACACCCCTGAAATCCCTTCTGCCAACAGCACCATCAACGACATTTATTTCATGACCGAGCAGTACCCCCCTTTCAACTATCGTGACGGAGGGAGGCTCAAGGGTATTTCTATTGATATTCTGAACGCGGTGCTGAAGGAGATGAATGCCACCATCACTTCAAAAAACGTCCGCCACCTGCCGTGGGCACGTGCCTACAAGACGGTGCTGCAGACTCCGGGCACCTGCCTTTTCGTGATGACACGCACCCCGGACCGTGAACGTCTCTTCCAATGGGTGGGGCCCATCATGCCCACCACCATCGCCATTGTGGCCCCCAAAAGCTCACACTTAGTCATCCGCCAGCCGGCAGACCTCAAGAAGTACACCATTGCCGCTCTGCCGGACGACATAGGTCATTCCCTTCTGGTCAAGAGCGGGCAGCCGATCTCTAAACTGACAACCAATCCGTATGCAGAGGGCATCATAGAAATGATGCTCAAAAACCGGGTGGACGCATGGGCATATGAAGAATCCGTCGCTTCGTTCTTCATACGCAAGTGCGGGCACGATCCGCACGAGTTCGAATCCGTTTTCGTGCTCACGCAGGCGGATCTCTATTTTGCCTTCAATATTGAAACGCCTCCCCACCTCATCAGGGCATTTCAAAGCGCCTATGATGCCATAAAGGCGAACGGCAAGGTGGACGAGATCATCCACAGCTACATTCCGTAACTCGCCTTCGGCCACGACGTACGGCAGCAGTGAGACGAACTGGGCGGAGCTGACGGCAATGCCATTCCCCGCAGTTACTCTCTATCCGTCCCTCACGGTTTCTGCGCCGTTGCTCAGGGGGCTCAAGTCCACACCAGATTTCAGATTATAATGATAACCTTGCCCGCATTGCATTCTCTCATTGCCTCTGCCCCCCCTTTTTGAGGTATAGTAGTCTAAACCTATACCAGCAGAGGTGTGTCATGCCCGCCATCACTCCCTTGTTCCGGTTATGCAGAAGCGCGTTTGCCCTGTCGCTTTCAGCTGTTGCTTTCATCTGCCTGTCGCTGGCCTTTATCACGCCAACGGCGCACAGTGCTCCACCACTGACTGCAGGGGATGTTCAGGCCCCGGCTGCTCCGCCCACAATCGACGCCATCACGTTCATGACGGAAGACTACCCTCCGTATAATTACTACGAGAACGGGAATCTCAAAGGCATCTCGGTGGACATTCTCCACAGTGTTCTGACCAGGCTGGGGGTGGAAGACAGCAGCAGACGCATCAGAATACTGCCATGGGCGCGGGGATACAAAACAGTGCTTGAAACCCCCAACACCTGCCTGTTCTCCATGAACAGAAGCCCGGAACGCGAACAGCTGTTCCAGTGGGTCGGCCCCATAGCCCCCAACACCATAGTTGTTCTTGCCCGCAAGGACAGGCACGTCACCGTCAGCAGCGGCGACGATCTGAACAACTACACCATAGCCACCATTCAGGACGACATAGCCCACAACATGCTGCTCAAACACGGCTATCTGGACAACAAGATCGTCAAGAACCCATACGCCACCAGCATCATTGAAATGCTTAACAGAAAACGGGTGGATGCGTGGGCCTATGACGAAACCGTGGCCCGTTACTTCATCAGGCAGGCTGGCTACAACCCCAACGATTATGAGCGGGTGTTCCTGCTCGATTCGTTCGATACCTATTTCGCCTTCAACTGGGATACAGACCCGCAACTGGTGCAGAAATTCAGAGACGCCTTCAACGCACTGAAGGAAGAAGGCAAGGTGGAGGAGATCATCCACAACTATACGAAGTAGGCGGAGCGGACTTTTCAGGATGGGGTATTTCGGGTATCCCCCGGTCATCAGCAGATTGATGCTGCCCGAAATGTCGGCAGAATAAATCGGCCAAACGAGTCGGCCACATGAGTCGGCCTCATGAGCGAAAGGACAAATCGACCCGATGAATTGGCCAGGTGAATTGGCAGAACGAAACGGTACCCTGAAACAATACCCGAATGCCCACGCTCCCCATGCGCACGCTTCCCATAGAAACTCTTCCCATAGACACCATACTGCCCGACCTGCTCAAGAGCCTCGAGCATACGCCCAATGCCCTGCTTCATGCCCCTCCCGGCGCAGGCAAGACAACCCGCGTTCCCCTTGCCCTGCTCGATGCGGGCTGGCTGGGGAAACGGCGCATCCTCATGCTTGAGCCCCGGCGCATTGCCGCACGCGCAGCAGCCGGATTCATGGCCCGCTCGCTGGGTGAAGAGGCAGGCAGAACCGTCGGCTACCGCATTCGCCACGAAACCCGCGTTTCCGCCGCCACCCGCATAGAAGTGGTGACGGAAGGCGTGCTCACGCGCCTGCTGCAGGCAGACCCCGAACTTTCCGACTACGGCATCATCATTTTCGACGAATTTCATGAGCGCAGCATCCACGCCGACCTCGGCCTTGCCCTGTGCTCGGAATCGCAGGCCGCCCTGCGCGACGATCTGCGCCTGCTTGTGATGTCCGCCACACTGGACTGCGCCCCCGTTGCCACCCTGCTGGGCAAAGAAGGTATCCCCTGCCCCGTCATTTCCAGCGAGGGTCGATCCTACCCCGTAGAGATGCGTCACGTTCCGCCACCCCGTCGGCACATGCAGTCTTCCGGCGTGCATCTCGATGATGAACACACCGCGTCCGTCATCCGGCACGCCCTTGCCAATGACACGGGCTCCGTTCTCGTATTTCTTCCCGGTGCCGGAGAAATCCGCCGCATCGCCGCCCTGCTCGAAAAGACCAAGCTGCCGGAACAGGTAAGCGTCCACCCTCTCTATGGTGACCTGAACGCAGCCGAGCAGGACGCCGCCATTGCACCGGCACCTGCAGGCACGCGCAAGGTGGTGCTTGCAACCAGCATTGCAGAAACGTCTCTGACCATCGAGGGCGTGCGCGTGGTGGTGGATTGCGGGCTCTCCCGCCTGCCCCGTTTCGATCCGGGCAGCGGCATGACGCGGCTTGTGACAGAGCGGGTCTCGCTCGCCGCCGCAACCCAGCGTCAGGGCCGCGCCGGACGTCTGGAATCCGGCACCTGCTACCGCCTGTGGGATGCGCCAGAAGAACATTCCATGCGCTCCTTTACCGCACCGGAAATCGCCGAAGCCGACCTTGCGCCGCTGGTGCTTGAGCTGGCCGCATGGGGCGTTGCCGGATATGAAGGGGCCCTTGCCCTGCCGTGGCTCACCCCACCTCCGCAGGGGAATTATCAGCAGGCCTGCACCCTGCTCCGCGACCTTGGCGCACTGGACGAATCATTGCGCATAACAGCCCACGGCTCGGAACTGCTCACGCTGCCCCTGCATCCGCGCCTCGGGCACATGGTTCTCACGGCGGCACGCCTGGGCGAAGGCGGTACAGCCTGCGTTGTTGCGGGACTTCTCTCCGATCGCGACAGCAGGCAGACAGGGGCGGACATGCGTCACAGGGTGGCGGAATGCGCCGGCCTCACGCAGTCACTGTCCGATAAGTCACAGACCGGCAAGCCGGAACGCCCCATGAGCGGAGGCCGCAACCGCATGGCCGATACGGTGCAGCACATCATGCGCACCGTCCGTCAGGACATCCCCGATGCCGCTTTCAGACGGGCCGATCCAGAAGCAGCAGGAGAATGCCTTGCCCTTGCCTACCCCGACCGCATCGCCCAGCAGCGTGGCAACGGCACCTTCCGTCTTTCCGGCGGCAAGACAGCCTATCTGCCCCCGGAAGATGCCCTTGCACGCGAACCCTTTCTTGCCGTGGGAGAGCTGGACGGCAACGCCACGCGGGCGCGCATATGGCGGGCAGCCCCCATTGGCAGCGATGTACTGGAAGAAGTGTTTGCAGACAGCATAACGCAAGGGTCGTTCGTGGTGTGGGACAGCAGGACGGAAGCCGTGGCAGCCCGCAAGCAGAAACGCCTTGGCGCGCTCATACTGGAGGATTCCCCGCTGGCGGATGCAGCCGGTGCGAATGTGACAGAGGCCGTGATGGAAGGAATACGTTCCATCGGACTGCACTGCCTCCCGTGGACAGCGGAAGCCACAGCGCTGCGGGCCAGAATACAGTTTCTCCGCTCCGTGGATACGGCAGGCTGCGAGGCAGAGGGCGAAACAACCAGCGCGTGCGAATCCGTCTGGCCCGATCTTTCCGATACCGCCCTGCTGGATACGCTCCCGCAGTGGCTCGGTCCCTTCCTCAACGGCATAACCCGCCGCAGCCAGTTCAAATCGCTGGACCTGTGCGCCGCCCTCACCGCCCTGCTCGACTGGCCCATGCAGCAACGACTGGACAGGGATGCCCCCACCCATCTGGAAGTGCCTTCCGGTTCCTGCATCCGGCTGGACTATACGGAACAGGGCGGCCCGACCTTGCCGGTAAAACTGCAGGAAATGTTCGGCGCGAAAGAAACTCCCGCCATCGCAGGTGGCCGGTTCCCGCTGCTGGTACACCTGCTCTCACCAGCCGGAAGACCGTTGCAGGTCACCCGCGACCTCGTCTCCTTCTGGAAAAACGGCTATCCTGCCGTACGGGCGGAAATGCGCGGCCGCTACCCCAAGCACCCGTGGCCGGAAGATCCAACCACGGCACAGCCCACCCGCCATGTGACAAAACGCATGTGGCAGGGGTGATCTGGGGTGATCCAGAAATGGATTGAAGACACACCCGGCGGGGATGTAAAAGAAAAAAACAGACTGCTGACGAAGTCATTTCTGTTTTTTTTGGCTCCGCCGGGCAGGAACCTAACGTTCCTGCACCTCGTATAAGCGATGAAAATCCGTTTTTGAATTTCAGCTCCGCCTTAACGGAGATGTGGATTTACTGAGAACACAGCTTTGTCATTAACCAGAAGCGCTGTGTACAAACACAGCGCTTCAACAATAACATACTAATCTTGTTTGCTATTTTTTCCGCAAACTTTTTACCTGTCAGCACGGCCTGTCATCTTGATCTGAAGCCGCAGGCCGGCAAGCCCTCTTAGCAGCAGCCGGTGCCACCGCCAAGGCGGATGGGAATGCCCTTCTCATGCAGCCAGCGCTTGATCATGAGCGAAGCGCAGCCCACGCCGGGGGTAACGAGTATGGCATCCACCGGGCAATTCTTGGCGCATGCGCCGCATTCGATGCAGGCATCGCGGTCTGCAAACACGGCCTTGCCCTTTTGCACGGTAAAGACCTGATGCGGACAAACCTGCACACACACGCCGCAGCCCACACAGGTTTTGGCCTCCAGCGCAATGCTGGCCACACCGTCGATATAGCGAAAATATTTCATACGCCCCCCCTATCCGATGAAGGCAGCCGCAACCCAAAGGCACAGGCACACGGCAACGGTAATAATCTGCAGGGGAACAGCGCGGCGCATCTCCCATTCCACACCCGTGGGCGAGGTATAGGGGGTGGACCCGCTGAAGTTCATTGCCAGAAACGATCCGAGACAGGGCGTCCATGCGGCAAGCACCACAAGCTCAAGCCATGTGGCCTGCGGCCATGCGCATGCCAGCATGGGCAGCACCGCCACCCCGCCGGTCAAGGCACCCTTGGCGGCAAAGGCCCTGAAAGGCAGCACCGGCAACAGAACAGGCACGGCAACCTGCCCGGCCAGCACGCCGAAGAGCGTTGCCCACGCAAACGGCGCAAGCCTGCCCACCGCAGCGGAGAAGGAGAAGATGTCCGGCCCTATGCCCGAAAGTACAAACATGACGGCAAAGGCAAGCAGCAGCGTCTTCCAGAGCAGCATGATTTCCACGGGAATGAGCACGGCCCGTTCTTTGAGCGGAAAACGCACAGTACGCATGTCTGTCGTGGCCTGCATGCCGGATTCCAGAAATGCAGGAAGATCGGCCGAAAGCACAGGGCCATAGACTACACTGAAGCCGGTGGCGCGGCGCACTTCCTTGGCAGAAACACCGGGAGCCCCCAGCTGAGGCAGAATGATGCGGCGGTGTTTCACCACGCGGTCAAGCCGCACCCGCTGCAGTCGCTTGATGACCTCATCGGTGGAAAAAAGATTTTTGCCTGCCGCGCACCACACGTTGATACCGCGCGTATCCAGCACGACCATCCAGAGATTCTGTCCGGCAAGGTCGCTGCGCACGGCATCGAAAGTGAGCCTGTAGTTTGCGGTGACAATGACCGGCGAGTTAGCATCCGGATTCCCCATGGCGTACAGGCCGGGTGCAACAGCATAATTGTTGCGGGTCACGCCCAGACGCGCAAGCGCGGTTCCCGCCCAGTCGCGCAGTCCCCATGCATGCGTGATGCTCGGCACCTCACCTGCGGGGGTGTCTACAAAATGCGTCACACAGGGATAAACGGCATAGCCCGCACGCTCATACGACCTGGCCTCAGGTCGCGGGGGCGGGCCTCAGCAGGGTTCCGCGTCCGGAGACGCGGTATCGCGCGAAAATTGCGCCATGAAAGGATCAGGGCTGGAACAGCACACGGATGCCACGGGCTGCTCGCTGCAGCAGGAACCACCTTTGGATGCGGCGGAGGTGGCAAGCTCCAGAGGCCGGAGCTCCGGCTTCTGGGTCGGCGTGCAGCAGCAGGCGGATTCACCAGAAGTGGACTTGGCTGAAACAGACTTTTCCGGAGCGGAGTTTTCTGGCGCCATTTTCAGCGTAGCGCCAAGCGGTTTGGGCGCAGCCGCCGCTTGGCCGGAAAAGGGAGCGACTCCCTGCGCGGCAAAGGGATCATAGGCTTTGAGCTGCACACCGGCCGATCCGCCGAGAGAGGCAGCCGACGATGAACAACTGCAGCCGGAAACAGCGGCAGATGGATTCTCTGCACACAGGCAGGCGGTGCTTTCCGAACCGGCAGCCTCTGCACAGGCGCAGCCTCCCTTGCCTCCGTCATGGCTCGAACAGCCACAGCCTGAGGATGGTACGGGGGAAGTGCCGGAGGAAGGTTCGGCAGAATTCACGGGGACAAACGGTTCTAGTTCCTTCACATGGTCCTCTGAATTGGCGGATGCCCTGTCATGCGGTTATGTGCTCATCAGGCCCAATCATACGGCCCGATCATACGGCCCGATCATACGGCCCGATCATACGGGCACCCGGACAAGGCGTTGAACGCTGCCAATCCTTCCGGCTGCTTTTTTCTATGGCGTCCTCCGGGATCATCCTTTGCCGGGATCATCCTTTGCCGGGATAATTCCTTGCCGCCATCATCCAAAAGCGCATCGAAAAGAAGCCCCAAACCGGGACAAAATGGCTGCGTGGCCGTAAAGTAATACCGTATCAGGCGGGAGGCAACCCTTCCCTTCTCGGCGCGGAAATATCCAGCCTGTTGCAACACGCGTCCGGAAGAGATAGCATGCCACCCCATATGAGCCGCGCAGACCTCCTCCTCAACATGTACCAGTCCATGCTCGACCGGCTGGGCCCGAGCCATTGGTGGCC
>JBKEAK010000287.1:0-1837 GCA_047972125.1 Halodesulfovibrio sp. | reverse complement strand
GACACCGGCATAGGCATCCACAAGGAACACCACGAAACCATATTCGACAGGTTTACGCAGGCTGATTCCTCCACCTGCCGCCAATACGGCGGAACCGGCCTTGGGCTGACCATAAGCCGCCTGTTGTGCGAGCGCATGGGCGGGAACATCTGGCTGGAATCCGAACCCGGCAAGGGCAGTACCTTCCATGTCCAGCTACGTCTGGAGTGCGGGGCAGAGAATACACCACAAGACCTGCCCCTTGCAGGCAAGGTTGCCCTAACCCTCTACCCCAGACACCTGACGGCAGTTTCGCTCTGCAACCTGCTCGGCGGGCTAGGAGCAACCTGTCACATTGCGCACTCGTTCGAGGAAGCCCGCAGCTGCCTGCGACGGCATGCCATAGACATGCTGTTCATCGACGAGCAACTCCCCATTGACCAGACCTGTGACCTTTCCGGCACTGTTGGCAGACAGGCAAACAGGGCCCCCACCTTCCGGCTCGGCAGCAGACTGATGAACGATAGCGAAGTGCACGCATGCGGATGCGCCATGCTGCAGCTTCCGGTACTGCGCGGCAGCCTGCTCAATGCCTTCAGTCAGGAAGGAGCCATCCGCCCCGTGGCTTTTGTGCTGCCCCCGCAGGACAAAACACCGGTTGCTGAAGGACAGGAAGAAACGGCCGAGAACACCTCCGCACCGGACGATTCCCATACGCAGGCGGGCAATGCCCAACAGCAGGCTGACACGACTCAAGCTGCTACAGCTCGGGTTGCCGGAACGGACAGCCAGCAAAAGGCGATGCCCAAAGACACCGCCGATGCAGTGGATGGCACACATCCCGCAGCATCGGGTGATGCCGGGACAGCAGGAGTTTCTGCTCCCCGATTGCTGGTTGTGGAAGATAACGAATCGAACAGAACCCTGCTGGAACTGTATCTGAAGAGCATACCCCACCATGTTTCCTTTGCGGAAAACGGAGAGCAGGGTCTGCAGCTGCTGAAGAACGAATATTTCGACCTGGTGCTGATGGATGTGGAAATGCCGAGGATGGACGGGCTAACCGCCACGCGGCTCATCCGGCAGTTCGAGAACGAAACCGGACGCAGGCGCACGCTGATTGCTGCGGTTACGGCACATGCCCTGCCCGAACACAAGGCAGACAGCATGAACGCCGGATGCGATTATCACATCACCAAGCCGCTGAAGAAAAAGGAACTGCTCTCGCTCATCGATGATGCGCTGAAGGGGCAGCCTGCCGCTGCCGGCATCTAGCCCTTCTTCATGTAGGCTATGAATTCCTGATTGCCCTTGGGCCCCTTGATGCTTGAGGGCACAACTCCCACAATGGCAAGACCGAGCTGTTCGCGGGCAAAGGTGCACACCTTGTCTATGGCTTCCTGATGCAGCTCAGGATCACGCACCACGCCCTTGTCCGTGCGGTCCGGTCCCAGTTCGAACTGCGGCTTTATCAGCACGGCGAGCACGCCGCCATCGCGCATGAACTGCACGCAGGGCGGCAGAATGAGCGTAAGGGAGATGAAAGAGACGTCAGCCACGACAATATCCACAGGTTCGGGAATAAGGTCGGGCGTGGCAAGGCGAAGATTCGTGCGCTCCAGATTGACGACGCGGGAATCCTGCCGCAATTTTTCGTGCAGCTGTCCATAGCCCACATCAGCGGCATATACACGCACAGCCCCATGCTGCAACAGGCAGTCCGTGAACCCTCCCGTTGATGCACCGGCATCCAGTGCCACCATGCCTTCAACGGAAATGCCGAAGTGCTCAATAGCCGTAAGCAGTTTATATGCGCCACGGCTCACGAAGCGTTCCACCCCGCGCACCTCGAATTCCG
>JBKEAK010000286.1:0-4551 GCA_047972125.1 Halodesulfovibrio sp. | reverse complement strand
CTGTGCTTTCCGGTCTCTAGTTGCTGTGTGAACCGGAGAATCGGTTGGTAGTGGGCTAACTGTTGAATCGAATAAGCTGCATGGCTGCTACGTTAAAATTTGCTTGCATCTTTTCTGTCGTCCGGCAGCAAGTGTTTCACTATCACCCAAGTTGGGGGGGGCGGCAAGTGTTGGTGCCAGTAGCCTTCGCAACTTGAGACTTTGTTTGCAGGTGGTGTCTACTTCTTTGCAAATACCTTGTCCAGTGTTGTGCTTATCATACCTTAATGTAAAAAAAAGTGAAAGGGCGCGTTCCCGTTTCAAATGGTATGCAGTCCGTTTTGGCAAAGCGAAAAAAAGCCGGAATCATATGATTCCGGCTTTTGTCTCCATGGTGGGTCGTGCGGGGCTCGAACCTGCGACTCTCTGCTTAAAAGGCAGATACTCTACCGACTGAGTTAACGACCCATGCGAGGGGGCATGTATATAGAGTTCTCACGGGCCTTGTCAACCCGGAAGTGGGTCACCAAGACAAATTTCTATTTGCCTGCCGCCATGTCGGGGGTAATCTTATCGATTCCGCCCATGTAGGGTCGCAATGCTTCGGGTATGACGATGCTGCCGTCTGCCTGCTGGTAGTTCTCCAGAATGGCCACAATGGTGCGGCCGGTGGGCAGGCCGGAGCCGTTCAGGGTGTGCACGTATTCAGGCTTCTTTGCGCCTTCGCGCTTGAAGCGCAGGTTGGCGCGGCGGGCCTGAAAGTCGGTGCAGTTGGAGCAGGAAGAGATTTCACGGTACTTGTCCTGACCGGGCAGCCACACTTCTATGTCATAGGTCTTGGCGGCAGAGAAGCCCATGTCGCCGGAACACAGGGTAACCACGCGGTAATGCAGGCCAAGGCGCTGCAGCATGTTTTCCGCATGCTGGCGCATGAGTTCAAGCTGCTCAAAGGAATTGTCGGGGTGCGCAAGGCGTACCATTTCCACCTTGGTGAACTGGTGCTGGCGGATGAGGCCCTTGGTGTCCTTGCCGTAGCTGCCTGCCTCGGAGCGGAAACACTGGGTCTGCGCGGTAAAGGCATAGGGCAGTTCTGACTCGTTGAGCTGTTCACCGCTGAGCAGGTTGGTCAGCGGCACCTCAGCCGTGGGGATGAGGTAGAAATCCTTGTAGTTCAGCTTGAACAGGTCTTCTTCGAACTTGGGAAGCTGGCCCGTGCCGGTCATGGTGGTGCTGTTCACGATGGCGGGGGGGCACATTTCCGTATAGCCGTGTTCGCGGGTCTGGATGTCGAGGAAGAAGTTCACCAGAGCGCGTTCAAGGCGGGCAGCCCAGCCCCACAGCACGGTGAAGCGTGAACCGGCCAGCTTTGCGCCGCGTTCGAAGTCGAGCCCGCCGAGCTGTTCGGCAATTTCCCAATGTTCCTTGGGCTTGAAGCTGAACTCGGGCTTGGTGCCCCACTTGTGCAGTTCTGCGTTGTCGTTTTCGTCGGCACCTTCGGGTACGGACTCATGCGGCATGTTGGGCACGGAAATCAGCCATTCGTTCACCTTGGAGACGATTTCTTCGGCTTCCACGTCCAGTGCCTTGATGCGGTCGGACAACGTGCCCAGTTCGGCGATGCGTTCGGATGCGTCGCCCCCGGAGCGCTTGATTTTTGCGACCTCGTCGGATGCCTTGTTGCGCTCGCTCTTCAGCGTTTCCACTTCGTTGAGCAGGGAGCGGCGGCGTCCGTCCAGTGCGAGAAATTCACTCACGTCTATCTTGGAATGCCGCTTCTTGAGGGCATTGATGATGATCTCGGGGTCTCTTTGAATAAGCTTGAGGTCGAGCATGAAACGCATCTCCTTACATTGATGTGCAACTAGGGAGAATAGCTGTGTGGGCGTCAAGCGTCAACATGCCGATTCGCCAAGCTTTGCGCCCGTGAACGGAAAGGGGAACGGCAAAGGACATCCTGCCGCAGCATATGTGCGATTGAAGCGGGCTGACAGGGTGCCCGCACGGCCCGTACGAACGCTAGCTCTGGCCTGCTGCCAGCTCGGAAGGAGTCTGGAAGGCTTCCGGATGGAATTCGCGCAGGTAATCCATGAGCTTGTCATATTCGTGGAACTGGATCAGCTCCACGGGTTCGTCGGGGGTGTAATATCCCACCCAGACAGGAGCCAGAAGCGAGCGGGGCCAGGAAGAGATGGATTCATCTGCAACCCACACGTTTGCCGCCATGCCTTTGTACATGGTGGGCCGCGTGAAGCCGGGGTTGCCCGTGGGGGTCAGGGCCATGGCGTAGCCGAGAGCCAGCATGATGCGCTGTACCCGGTCCTGCGTCTGGCCGCTGTCCGATACCTTGCGCAGTCTGGCGCGAAAGGCGTCCGTAAGGGCGTTGAACTGTGCTTCGGTCTGCGTGTGTGCCATATGCTTCTCCGTCAGTCACCCTTGTTGCATGTTCCGGCGGGCCGAAACACGCTCAGGCGGAAGATGGCCTCATGCCGCAATGCAGGCGGCAACGGTGAATACTACTTTACCCATAGTACGAATATGGGGGACGAGTGGCACTGTGTCAACCTGATTCCTGTTGTTTTTCATGCAGTTTCATCAAAAGAGCACTGCCGGATGCAATGGAAAACGGGGTGCAAAGGCCATGCGCCTTTGCACCCCGCTTGTTGCTGAGGAGAGGATGCAAAAAATGAGGAGAGGATGTAAAAATCAGCTGCAGGAGCAGCCATGGGAATGGCAGGCATGGCCGTGCTGACGGTTCAGCCGGCTGAGCACCATCTGTCGTGCCACAAGGGCGATGAGCACCAGTGCGGAGATAACGGCGATGATGCTGTGGCCGTGTTCTTCGGTGGCCTGCACCCAGTTGCTCACGGAGAACCCGAGCACGCCGTAAACCTGATTGACGGCCAGTCCCAGCAGCACGGACACCACGGCAATGCTGCCTACGTATACGGCTGCCACGCGCTTGCCCAGCATGCGCGAAACCACGGTAATGGTCGCTGCGTTTGTTGCAGGGCCCGCCAGCAGGAACACCAGCGCCGCACCGGGAGAAAGGCCCTTCAGGGCGAGGGCGGCGGCAATGGGGGTGGATGCGGTGGCGCACACATACATGGGCACGCCCACCAGAACCATGAGGATCATGCCGAACAGGCCGTCGCCCACATATTCCTCAATAAAGGATATGGGGAGGAAGGTCGTGATGAGCGCGGCAATGAAAATGCCGATGATCAGCCACTTGCCTATGTCGGAGATAAGTTCGCCAAAGGCGAACTGCATGCCCTTGCGGAAACGGTCCATGAAGGAAGCCCGACCGTTTGTCGGGCCGTCTGCCGGGGCTGTCGTAGGCGCCGTAGAACAACTGCCGCTGCTGCAACCGCATCCGTGATCGTGTCCGCCTATGTGGACAGCCTGTGCAGGATCAAATGCCTGCAGGGGAGCAGCGCCGAATGCCTTGGCGGAATGTGAGGCCGGTGCTGCGGCGGCGTCAGAAGAAGGTGCGGCGGCGGACGCGGGCTTTGCCTCACGTTCCGCAGGCAGGGCATCCACAAGAAGGCCTGCGGTAATGGCGGAAATGAACGCGGCCAGCGGGCGCAGAACCGTCATTACCGGGTCCAGCAGGGCGTAGGTAACGGCAATGGAATCCACACCCGATTCCGGTGTGGAAATCAGGAACGAGGTAGTCGCGCCCTTGCTTGCTCCCTGTGTGCGTAATCCGGCAGCAGCGGGAATGACACCGCAGGAACACAGCGGCAAGGGAACGCCGAAAAGAGCGGCTTTGAACACCGGGGCGCGTTTGCCCTTGCCGAGATGGCGGGCAACGAAATCTGCAGGCAGAAAGCCCTTGAGCAGCCCCGCGACAAAGAAACCGAACAGCACGTAGGGAGAGGCTTCGAGAAGAATGTCCCACACGGCGGCGAAGTAGGTCGTAATGATATCCATGCTGGATGCTTCCTTCCTCCGGCTGCCTCATACATGTTGGCAGGGAGAATGTGATTTACATATGAACAACTGTTCATATGTTAGCTATGACGAAAAAACATTCAGGTCAAGAGGCGGAAGCGGAAAAGTGACAGGCAAGGGGCTCCGGCGAGTATAATTGCCGGAGCCCCTTGGTTATTCTGCCATGTCATCGGAATTGTGCAGGCCGGGTGGCTGCGCTGTGCGCAGTCTTGCCGGCCCTATCTGTGGAAGTAGATGTAGTTGCCTAGGTCGCAGTTCCAGTTGGTGTAGACCACATCCAGCTTCTGCGACCACGAATAGTTCACGGAAATTGTGCTGTTCTGCGGTACGGGCTTGTATATGGATATCCAGTTGCGGCCGGGAACAAAGGTATATTGCTTGCCCACGGTGAGCGGCACGCCGTTTACCTGTACCCAGTTGACGGCGGCAATGACCTGCTGCGGCAGGTAGACAACAGATTGTCCTGTCTGCGTATCGCTCCAGTTTTCATTGCTTACCGTCAGGTTCATGGTTGCGGATTGCTCCTGCTGCCGGTCGAGGTCGGCCACCTGAATAACCTCTATGATGGATGTGGCGTCGGACTGCCATACGGGCGTCTCGGTGAACAGGCCGCCGTTG
>JBKEAK010000285.1:0-26758 GCA_047972125.1 Halodesulfovibrio sp. | reverse complement strand
GGCTGCCCTGCTGTGGAAGGGACAGTTCTCCGGCTGTTCAAAGCATATGGTGCCTGCACAGCTCTTGCCGATAAGGTCTTCGGTCTTTGCCTTGAGCATGCCAAGGGCGGCGGGGTTCGCATCGTGAATTATCTGGTTTTTGGCGTTGGTTATGATAACGCCCGTCTTGATGGAATTGAAAATCTTCTGAAGCTGCCTGTTGGAATAGTCCAACGCTCGGGTGCGGGCGTGTACCTTCTGTTCCAGCCGCTTGTTGTCTTCGGCAAAGAGCTTGTTCACCTCGTGGCTTTCCATCGCATGGGCCGAAGAGAGCATGACCACCGAAAAGAGCCTGCGCGTGGTATCCAGTATGCCGTCTTTCTCCTTCTGCAACACGCCGACCAGCATGCCGCGCACCCGGGAAGCAGAGCTGATGACATGCAGCAATATCTGGTGCTTGCCGTCGCGGGTGAGAAAGAAGAGCGGCTCATTGTTCTTCATGGCATAGGCAAAGGAGTTGTCGTCTATAAGGCTGTTCACCTCGCGCTCTATCAGTTCGGTCAGGTCCGGGGTATCGCTGTATTGCATGGTGAAGTCGTAGGTGCCTTCCTGCGCCATGTAGATGGCCACCCCTTTCATGTTGATCATCTGGCGGGCGCGCAGGCAGGTTTCCTGCAGAATGGGCAGGGTGTCACTGTGTTGCGACAGGGATGGAGCAAAACTGCCCAGCGACGCGGCAAGCTCCAGCGCTTCCATGGCGGCAGCTCTTTCGCGGCGCAGCAGCTCTAGCTGCTTTTCCTGAAATTGTATGATCTGGTCCTGTGTCATGTCGGTCAGCTGAGAAAGATGCTGGTGATATCGTGAATTTGCCGTTCGGCAGCAAGCATGGTTGCTTCAAGGACGCTTTCGGGCAGATTCACGGTCTTCCACAGGGCAGGCGGAATGGTCCGCACATGGATGGAGCCGTTGGCACCGAACCCCATGGCAATGGCAAGCGTATCTGCCAGAGAGCACATGGCTGCTTCAAGCGGAGGCACAGACTTTGAGTCGTGGTGGGAGGCCACACCGTCCAGCAGTTCTTCCGGCAGGTTCCAGCGCCGGAACAGGGCTCTTGCCACATCCGTATGATCAAACCCGAAGATGGAGCGCTCCGCCTGATAGAGGGGGATGCCTGTGCGCCGGGACTGGTTCACGGCCCAGGCCACATGCTGGGGGGCCAGCTTGAGCATGACCAGTCGGCCTATGTCGTGCAACAGGCCGATGACGAAGCAGCGTTCCTGCTGCATGCCCTGCGAGTGCGAGGCAAGAATGCGGTTCAGCACGCCGCAGGCAACGGAGTGTTGCCAGAAACCGCGTACGGAGATGATGCCGTCCGGCACGCCTATGAACAGGTCCATGACGGCTACCCCAAGAGCCAGCTGGCTTATTTCGCGCGCACCCACCAGGGCCACACTGCGGCTGAGCGAATCTATGCGTTGCCCGAACCCGTAGAAGGGGCTGTTGACCAGACTGAGCAGTTTTGCACTGATGCTGGGGTCTTTTGATATGACCTCGGCCAGCTTGTTGGCCGTGGAGCTGGGGTCTTCAAGGGCGTTGTTTATGCGGAAGTATATGTCCGGAAACGAGGCAAGTCCCTTGTCGGTGCTGACGAATTCTTCAAGGTCGGACTGGGGGATGGTATCCGGCTGGGGAATGGCTTCCCACTTGAATGTGTCGGGTGACAGGGGCTGCCCTGCCTCGGCCCGAGATACATAGAGCTTTACACATGCGGCATGCAGTTCCGGCATGGGCGCAGCAGAAAGGTCCGCCTCGCTGAACAGGCAGTCCACAAACTGACGTGCTGCGGCAAGGTCGCTTTCTGATGCGCCGAGCAGCGATTCCTGCCGGGCATCATCGGCGGAAAGGTGTTCGATGTCGGCATCCAGAGCGCCCCATATTTTGAGCACGCGTATGTGCTGTTCCTCAAGGGTGGTGCCCTTGGGGAGCAGCAAGCGGCCGTTGGAGCCGATCGCGTCTGCGGCGAGTATCATTCCTGCCCGCAGGTCTGATGCGTTGACCTTTCCCATTCGTACCTCTGATATCTCGAGGATTTTATATAGAAAGCTCAAATTGTTCGCTATTCTGAAAATACAGCATCCTGTAAGGGCGGGGTATGATATTTCGAGTTTCCTGATAAAGAAAAAAGCCGCAGTCCTCTCGGGGCTGCGGCTTTGCAGGTTTGTGCGGTTATCGTTCCGCTTCAAGCTGCCGTGCCTTTGTGTAGGCAAAGCGCAATATCTCGTACTCGAAGGGCGTATCCATGGTGTAGTAGCGGAAGGGAATTCCGGCCCGTGTGTTCACTCCGCGCACCACCGTGTTGGTGTATCTGGCTGTGTCACGGTCGCCTATGTCGGCAAGTTCATACAGATATTCCATCTGGTAGTAGGCAAACACCATATCTCCGGCAAGGCCCACGGAATCCCGGATGTTGGAGGGGCCATATACCGGCAGCACTACGTACGGTCCTTGCGGCACGCCCCATACGCCGAGGGTCTGGCCGAAATCTTCGTTCTGCGGATAGAATTCCAGCTTGGTCGCGGGGTCGAACAGGCCGCCTATGCCCAGCGTGGAGTTGATGATGAACCGCGCCACGATGATGCCGCATTTGGAAGGATCGCCCTGCAGCATGGCATTTGCCAGTCTGGGGATTTCGTTGATGTTGCTAATGCCGTTGGAAATACCTGAACGAAGCTGCGGGGGCACCACGGCTTCCTACCCCCTAACCACGGGAATGAGCACTGCCCGATCGAGCTTGGCATTGAACGTATATATTGTTCTGTTCAGCCGTTCGGCAGGGTCGTTTACGGCAAGCAGCGAGACATTCTTCATCTTCTTCTGCTCGGCTTCGTCCTCAGCCTGCGGTGCGGTCACGGCATGCGATACCGGGGTGCGGAAGGGGGTCTTTTCCAGCGTCCTCTCAGGTGCGGTTCGCGTGGCACCGCATCCTGCCAGTGCGCAGAGGCAGGCAACAAGGCCGATGAACCGGATAATGATGGAGCGGGAGGGTAATGCTTTCTTCATGGCTTACTCCTGACGTTCCATGGCACGCAGCATGGCCTGCGCAAAATCCACGTATTGCATGTTGCCGCAGGGTCCGCCCGTGGCGAAAAGCGTGGCCCGTGTGCCGAAGGTCTGCTTAAGGAAGGCGACCTCGTCTGCCTGCAGGATGGGATCATCCTCGTTGCCCACGAGCAGAATATTGTCTGCCGTGCGCAGAAAGTCCGCAATCTTGCGTAATGAGCAGTCAGCAAGGGCCTTCTCTTCCGTCATGCCTGCATCCGTGTATTGCAGATAGGGCAGCAGGAACTCGTGAAAGTAGTCCTGAAACGTGATCTGGCTGGCCGTATCGAAATAGCGCATCAGGGGCGATGCCGTGTCCAGATGCGTGTTGGCGGGCACCACGTATCCGGCATTGAGGCATACATCGGAGGTGAAGATCATGGAGGATGAGGTCAGGCGGAAGCTGGCCCCGATGATCTGCTTCAGTTCCGTATCAGTCATATCCACCGTGTTGAAGAAGCGGTAGAGCACTTCGCTGTCCAGCTGGGCGAAGTGGTTTGATCTGTAGAATTCCGAAAACTGGCGTATGAACTTGTCTATGGCCTTCTGGGGCGTGTGCTTGCCGTCCGGTGCTTCCAGCCACGAATCAAAGGTGGTGGCGGAGCTGAAAAGGTCCACAGGCGGATTGATGAGCAGCACCTTGTCAAAGTTGAAGCGCTTTTCGTGCTTGTCCCTTTCCGCCAGAAAGGCCGAGTGCATGGCGCCGAGGCTGTAGCCCGTTACGCTGTAACGGCTGACCTTGCGGCGCGATTCCACATCTTCCTTTATCCACTGCATCAGGGTGTAAAGATCTTCCGTGTCGTAGGGAACATAACCCGCAACACCGTGCTTTGACAGGCTGGCGATGTAGTTGAAATGCGTGGGCGAGGACAGGGCCACGGTGTGATAGCCCGCATCGTAGAAAAGGCGTTGCAGGAATTCCACCTTGGAGGAGCTGAACCGGCCGCCTGTTCCGGCAATGATGAAAATCAGCGGTGCTTCATCTTTCTGGAGCATTTCAGCGTACTCGACTGATTTGCAGTACCAGAAGATTTCAGGAACCTGTCTGTTTTCTATGCTGATGGAGCGTACGGAAGGGTTAACCGGCGTTACACGCGGCTTGAGCTGGTGGCGAAACTCGGGAGGCGTGCCGAAAACGGTGGCCTCGTATCGGTTTGCAAAGGGATAGGCACGTGCCACTTCTTCTCCGGTTTCGGAGGCGGCAAATGCGTGGGTGCCAGCAAGCAGCAACAGGGCCAGCAGGCAATGGAAAAAGGTTACAGGAACCTTTACTGTCATGGGTTTCTCCGCAGTTCATGAAAATCGGAACAGCGCAATATAGCAAAGGAACAGCAGGGCCACAACTCCCCGCAGGTGTGGTCCTTCTGTAAACCGGGGGTTGCAGATGTATTGTGCGGTTGTCATGGCAGATAGAAGGAGGTGTCGATAAAACGGCATGTTGCATCATGTTGATGAATGGAACGCCGGTTGCAGTCTGGCTCTCTGGTTTGTTGAGGTTGCCGTTGTCTGCAAATAAGGAGAATTCCATGAAATTATGGTTGCAAACCATTTCCGCGCGTTTCCTGCTGCTCAGCGTTTTCAGCATGTTGGCAATGGGGGCCATCGCCGGTGTATCGCTCTCGGCATTGTCTGATCTGGGTAAGACCTTTGAGACAATGAAAAATATACACATAGACGGCAAAATGGCCACGCTCGCCATTAACCGTGACATCAACTATGTCAGCCGTCTTACCCGCAACATCATGCTCGGCAGCAATTATGACAAGGACATGAAGAGCCTTGATGGCCGCATCGCCGATATTCGGGACAGTTTCAGGATTCTGCGCGATTCCGCTGTGGGGGATGAGCAGATAACGCTGGTTGCCAAGGCGGAAGAAGCCGCCCTCAGCTTTGTGGAAGACGGCAGACGTTTTTCGCGCGAGCTTGCCACCGTGCCGAAAGAAGAGCGGCACACCTACTACGGGGCCTATGGCGAATCTGCAACGCCGCTGGCCATGCAGTCGCGCAAGTACTTTGGCGAACTCATCCGCATCAAGGAAGAAGGCTTTGACAAGTCCATGGCCGACTTTGCCGAGTCGGTCAGAAAAGCCCGTGTCGTCGCGCTGGGGTCACTCGGCGGTGTGGTTGCGCTGCTTGGCATATGCAGCTTCCTTGTACTGCGCTCTATCACCAATCCTCTGCGCACGGCACGTCGCTTTGCAGAAGACGTGGCCAAGGGCGATTACCGGGATATTGATGTGGCTTCCTTCAAGGGCGAGCTTGCCGTGCTCATGGAATCCCTCAATCTGATGGTGCAGCAGCTGCGTAAGCGCATTGCCTATGCGCAGGGCGTGCTTGAAGGGCTGAGCGTGCCCTGCATGGTGACCAACGGTGAAGGTATTGTGGAATGGACCAACGACCATCTGCTTGAATTGGCAGAGAAGTCCGGCAAGCCCTCCGATTATGTGGGGGAACCCACGAGTCGCCTGCTTGCGGCAGAAGGACAGAGCGGTTGCGTGTGTGTGGAGGCCATCAAGCAGCGCGCGCCTCTGCACAAGGAAATGGTGCTGATCACAGGCAAGGGCCATAAGGTGGTAGCGGATGTGAAGGCCACTCCCTTCTATGACATGGAAGGCCACCTGCTCGGCGCCATTTCGAGCTTCTTTGACCTGACCGACAGCCGCAGGCGCGAACGGCTTATCAACGAGCAGAATGCCAAGCTGGCGCAGAGTGCCGGTGAGGTGGCGCAGATAAGCAGCGAGCTGGAAGTGGCAGCCCATGATCTTGAATCCGTGATTGCATCCTGTCTTTCCGGTGCGGAGAACCAGAAGGACCGCACTTCGAACGTGGCTGCCGCCATTGACCAGATGAATGCCACCGTGGCCGACATTGCCCGCAGCGCTTCCGATTCTGCCCAGATTGCGGCGGAAACCCGTGAAACCGCCATGGGCGGAGCCGGTGTGGTTTCCAATGTCATTTCCACCGTGCGCGAAGTGAGCGACCGGGGAGACACCCTTGTTTCCGATATGGAAGTGCTGCAGAAGCAGGCGGACGGCATTGGCGAAATCATTTCCGTTATCAACGACATTGCGGACCAGACCAACCTGCTGGCGCTGAACGCTGCCATTGAGGCGGCGCGTGCAGGCGAAGCGGGCAGAGGATTTGCCGTGGTGGCGGACGAAGTGCGCAAGCTGGCGGAAAAGACCGTGCACGCCACCAAGCAGGTGGCGGAATATGTGGGCGCCATTCAGGAAAGCACCCACAAGAATTGCCGGGCAACTACGGAAACAACCACCAAGATCCGTCATGCCGTTGATCTGGCCACGCAGGCCGGAGATGCCCTGCAGTCCATATTGCAGTTGGCTGGCAGAACCGCTGATCAGGTGCGCTCCATTGCCACGGCTGCGGAAGAGCAGAGCCTGACCAACGAAGAGATCTCCCGCTCCTCGGAAGAGATTCATGTCACAGCCACTCACTCGTCGCAGGAGTTGCAGAAGTCCGGCAGGTCCGTTGTCCGCCTGAACGAGCTGGCTGCCCAGCTCAGCGGCACGGTTTCGAGCATGGGGAGCATGCGCTAGGCTCCACGCGCAAGCCACTGCACCAGCTTCGGGATTGCGAGACAGATCCCGTTTGCTATAACTGGTGTTGCAACTGGCACTATGTCAGATGAAAAAGAAGCGCCCCAGCCGTGTAGGCCGGGGCGCTTTTAGTTGAGCTGACGGCAGATGCCATGAGGATTTTGCAGCCTACTGCACTACCCGGTCTGCACCGGCCTTTCCCCAGAAGACAAACCGTTGCAGCAGGTAGCTGATGGGGGGGATGATCACGGCAACAAGCAGCGGAGCAGCAAGGGGCGGCAGCTGCATGCGGCCGCAGAAGATACCTATGGCATAGCTGATGGCGGCTCCTATGCTCGATACGCAAAGGAACAGCAGGTATTGCCTTAACGAACGCGAACGCACCTTGAAGACAAAATACGAGGCCACGAAGAAGGAAAAAATGTTGGCTGTCAGAAATGCAAATACGTTTGCTGCTTCAATGCTCAACA
Source organism: Halodesulfovibrio sp. (assembly GCA_047972125.1). Classification (GTDB taxonomy): domain Bacteria; phylum Desulfobacterota; class Desulfovibrionia; order Desulfovibrionales; family Desulfovibrionaceae; genus Halodesulfovibrio. Next base: position 19,653 of record JBKEAK010000285.1, on the reverse strand, counting down.
GGCCTATGAGCAGAGAAAAAACGATGAAATGCACCCCGGTGTTTGCCACCCCGGCGGTAATGAAGCGGATGTAGTGGTGCATTTTCTCCCTGCGTGTTTCCGGGAGTGCGGGAGATGAGGTAGTTTCCATTTCAGCGTTCTGTCTTTTCATGAACCTGAGAGATGATGTAGAGCGGGCGGCGTTTGGATTCTATGTAAATTCTGCCCACATATTCGCCGAGAACCCCCAGTGCCATGAGCTGCATGCCGCCAAGGAAAGCTATCACCGTTATCATGGAGGCATAGCCCTGTACCGGGTCTCCCACCAGCAAATGCTTGGCAACAACGTACAAGGCGAAGAAAAAGGCCATGGTGGATACGGCAGCGCCACATATGGAAGCCACGCGAAGGGGAACAATGGAAAAAGAGGTCAGCCCGTCTATGGCCAGCTTTATGAGGCCCAGCGGTTTCCACTTGCTGTCGCCCGTGTACCGATCCGGCCTGTCAAAATACACGCTCGCGGTGGAAAATCCCGGCCACGAGAGCAGGCCTTTCATGAAGCGGTTGCGCTCGGGCATGCTGCGAATGACATCGACAACGGCTCTGTCCATCATGCGGAAGTCGCCGGCATTCTCGGGAATTTTCGATTCGCTGATCATGTTGAAGAACTTGTAGAACAGGCCCGCAGAAAGGCGCTTTGCCTTTGTGTCGTGTTCGCGGGTTCTGCGTATGGCAAAAACAACATCGTGGCCCTTGCGCCACTCTGCAAGCATGCGCGTGATGGTGTCGGGCGGCTCCTGAAGGTCGGCATCAAGCGGCACCACCACATCCCCTTTGCACATGTCCAACCCGGCAGAAAGGGCAACCTCCTTGCCGAAGTTGCGGGAGAGCCGGAACGCCCTGATGTATGGTTCCTTCCGCTGTGTGAGTGCTTCGAAGGTGCCGTCGGCGCTGCCATCATCAATGCATACAACTTCTATGGGAATGTCGAGCTGTACCCGGAGCGCATCAATGGCGCCAAAGAGTACGTCCAGCCCGTCCCTTTCGTTATACATGGGAATGACGAGGCTTAGCAGTGCGGGATTCTGCCGGTTCTCCGGAGGAGTGCAGATCAAACCTGTGTTTGTGCGGGCATTCATGGTGCTTACCGTTGGCTGGTGGGGTCTGCGATTTGAACATTCTGCAGTTCCCAGTAGTTTTTGTATGTGGTGAGAATCCATTTTTTGTCAGGATCGTGCAGATGCCGGAAGAAAATGGGGCGCGGAGCCACCGGCGAGGCGGTAACGGATACGCTGCCATTGGGGCCTGCTTCAAGTGCTTTATGGTATTGCTCCGAAACAACGGCGCGGTGTGTGGCAAAATCACCATTGAAGGTGTTTTTGATGATGTTGAGGGAGTTGGGCATGAGAAGCACTGCGGCAGCAAGACACCAGCACAGCGTTTTGTGGTGTTTGCGGGCCAGAAGCATTACCCGGGCGGAAATGCGGGGGGCAATGTATATGGCGTAAAAGGCCAGACAGGACAAAAGTACATCCGTGTAGATGGCATTGTTGATTCGTGCGTAGGGGTGTTTTCCTGATGACCAGATGGAAACGAAGTAGTCCCAGAAGAAGCAGAGCCAGATAATGGCAAAAGCCAGAATGGCATTGTTCCTGTTCGACCATGCGGGAATGAGGTTCCCCTGAAAACGTGTTTTCAGGAAGGGGGCTGCGGCGGCAATGAAGATGAGGAAGGGAGAGAGCGCAAGCCATTTGAATGCCTCGAACCCGCCGCCGAGGGCGCGCAGACTGGTTATGCCGAACCAGACAAGCAGGGAAGGATGACGGCTGTCTGCCGCGGCCCGTGCAAAGTTGCCCGGCGCAAAGGTGGCTATGCAGCTGAGCGCAAGGGTAAGTACCGCGTAGGCAAGATAAACCTTTCTGTTTGCATTGCGGTGCAATGCCGCGACAACTGCAGCAACAAGCGTAATGGTTGCCGTGCTGAACATGGTTACTTCATTGCAGCCGGTGGCAACGGTAATGCACAGCATTGCGGCTGCATGAAACAGATATGATCTGGAAACCCCGTCTGAGAGCAGGGACATTGAACCGAGAAGAATGATGAATGCGTTGAACGCGATCTGGTAGGTGAATCCGCCGGACATCCAGTAAACGCCCTGAGCTGGCGAAACGTAACCCGAAAAATAGGTGGCGCAGAATGCCGCCGTCAGGAACAGAGAGATGCTTCTGCTCTGTCTGAAGAAACTGGTGATGAAGTAGTATGCCCCGCCTGCAAAACCCAGAATGAGAAAAACGGGAAGGAGCTGGTATATGGCAATGTACGGGTTCAGTGTTCCCAGAACGGGAATGAACAGGTTGGATGCGAAACGACCCGACCAGATATTGTAGAATGATGCATAGTATTCAAAGAATGGAGTGTTTCTGATCTTCATCGGATACGAGTAGTCGTCTGCCACAGGGTAGACGAGAAACGACAGAGCGCAGAGAACGATGATGTATATGAAAAAGCCTGTGTACAGTGCACGATGGTGCGCTGTTTCTGTTGTAATGGCTGTAGTGGTTGTCATGATTTGATATTTTTGAATAGGTTGAAGACGGAATTTGCCTTTTATATGGTAAGGTTTTCGTCAAGTCCAGAATGTTGTCTTTTCCTGCGTTGGAGGGGGGCGTTCCGCCAAGATTCGTCAAGGCTAGCTGTCATGATTAGCGTTAATACCGGAGGACAGGAGTTGAGGCTGCAGGTTGGGGCTTGGGCTTCCATGCAGGCAAATTGAGCATAAGAAAGGGGGGCACAGCGATGTGTCCCCCTCTTTTCATTCAATATGGTGGAGCAGTATCGGGGCGGGGTGGGAAACTCAGTGTGTTGCCAGCGGCACCTAAATGGCTATCAGGTGTTCCTGGTTCTTGATGAGCTCGGTAAGAGGCTGTCCCCAAAACCGGATATCAATTTGCTGTGCCTTGAGAGAGTCTTTTACTCCCAGCCGGTCAGCGCAGGCTTCGCAGGCGCTGAATTCCACTCCGTTTTTTCTGGCTTCTTGCACGAGGTGCTGGATGTGGGGATCTTCGGCTACCAGCTTGGCCGTCGCCCCCCATATGATGACTCGTACTTTTTTCCACCACCCTCGGCTGGCCGAGGCATTGGCATACATCAGTACCATGAGTTCGGATGTAAGAGGGTCTGCATTGGTCCATAAAATGTTCAGCATGTCCTTATCCATATCTGCTCCTGTTGTTAGGCGGCGTATTCGGGAGAGTAGTTTTCTTAAGGCAGTGCCTTCAGCGCGTTCACCACATCAACAGGATCGGCGCGCAGGGTGTAATCTTCGTTAACAAAGGCCCAAGTGACAGTGCCGTTGGTGTCGATGACAAAGGTAGCCGCCAGCGGCAGATCGTAGCGGCCCTGACCGTTGTGCTTGTCCAGATCAATGCCGAACCCGCTGTATACGGTGCGCAGTTCATCCGACACGGAGAAGACAATGCCGATCTCGCGGGCGTAATCGGAATTGATGTCAGAGAGCACGTCAAAGGCCAGCGCGTTCTTTTCGGCGGTGGAAAGCGAGTTGTCCGGCTGTTCAGGGGTTATGGCTATCAGGGTAGCACCCTGTGCCGTGATTTCCGGCAAGGCAGCCTGATAAGCGCGCAGCTCGATGTTGCAGTAGGGGCACCAGCCGCCACGGTAAAACGTGATAACCACAGGGCCGTTGCCAAGAAACGATGAAAGGCTTTTTGCTTCACCATTCTGGTTAGGCAGGGTGAATGTTTTTATCGTGTCGCCAACCTTGGGGGCGTTTTCCACCATGTGCGATTCGATGAGCAGCGAAAGTTCGGCGGACATGATTTTGCGGGCTGCATCCGGGATTCTGGCAGTGCTCTGGGCCTTCTGATCTGCGAGTTGCTGCGTAAGGGTCATGCTGTGCTCCTTGTGTTTGAGCGGGTTGCGGTGTTTTTTTAACTAACTTGAACGTTCGTTAAAGTTATGGATGGCAAAAGCTCTTGTCAACAGCTTTTTGAATGTTTATTCAAGTTGAGAAAGGAAACGCATCGGGCTCTGGAGTCCGAATTCAAATATAGGGGGTGGTTATGGCCAAGGCGCAATATGACAGAGAAGAGATTCTCGACAGGGCACTTGAGCTGTTCTGGGTGAACGGTTTTAACGGTTCATCCATGCAGCAGGTGGTGGAAAAGACGGGGCTCAAACCCGGCTCCATCTACTTTTCCTTCGGGAACAAGGAGGCGCTGTTCAAGGAAGCGCTTGAACGCTACGCTCAAAGGAATATCGGGAAGATTCGCACTACGCTGGATGCCGCCCCGAGCGTGGGCGAAGGCATCTGCCGGATTCTGGATGGCATGGCCCTTGAGCCTGAGCGGAATAGATTTCTCAGCTGTTTTCTGGTCAAGACTCAACTGGAACTGGCACATGACGGAAACGAACTCTACGCGGTGGCAGCCGCTGCCCTGCGTGATGTGGAAGCGCTTTTTCAAAGCACGCTGGAGCGCGAATATGATGGTGAGACGAGTCGCGCACGTGCGGCCAGCATAATGCTGCATATTTTCGGGATGCGTGTGTACGGCTATGGCAAGGACCCGGTAGCCCGCATGCGTGCGGCACTGCGCGAAGGCCTGCCATGGCTGCCGTGGCCTGACTAGCCGACGCAGCTGCAGCCTCAAAGTCCCACAACGAAAAAGCCTCGATCTTGCGATCGAGGCTTTTGTTCTCGTGGCGTCCCCAAGGGGATTTGAACCCCTGTCGCCTGCGTGAAAGGCAGGTGTCCTGGGCCAGGCTAGACGATGGGGACGCTTGATTGTTCCGCCTCAGGGGTGTTCCCTGCAGCGGAGACGCACTTTTATGGAACAGTGCGTGGAAAGTCAAGCGGATTTTTTACAGCCCGAATTTATTCTTCGCTGGCAGCGGCAGCGGGAGCTTCGGCACCCATGCGGCGGCTGCGCTTTTTCAGGCGCTTCATCTTTTTGCGGGCAGCGGCGCGGGTTGCGTTGTCCGGGGTTTCGGCAAGCAGGGTACGCAGAAATTTGATTTCTGCCTTGGCTTTACCGGTGGCAGAGGTTGCGGCGCAGTCGTCAGCGGCAAATGCGGGCAGACGTACGGGCTTTGCCTTGGCGGCAGGAGCTTCGGCCTTTTTTGCAGCTTTCTTGGGTGCGGCGGCTTTGGGGGCTTCTGCCTTGGCAGGGGCAGCGCCACCCATGGCTTCCTGAATGGCCTCGATGAGCGGGCCCTTGTTCAGGCTGGAGATGCCTTTGATCTGAGGGTATTGGGTGCTCGCCAGTTCTCGCAGTTCCTTGACGGTCATCTTGTCGAGGGGTTTGTCTGCGGGGTTGAGGGTTGCCGGGGTCTGGGTCTCACTCATCTGTCATCTCCTTCGTGTCTGTGTCGCTGCTGTTCCGCTTCGTCGAACATGCGGACGTATTTTTCGTAACAGCGTGTTACCGGCGATGCCGGATCGAGTTTGCCGAGCAGATTTCCCAGCCGTGTCGGCCGCGGCGGCAGTGCGGGAGTGTAGCGCTCGATGGACGGCATTTGCAGCTCGTCCAGTGCAGATTTGCCCATGAGCAGGTCAACCTGCACCCTGTCGAAGAAAGGTTCGTCCAAAAACGCATTAACCCGTTCAATGATCTCATAGGTGTAATAGGTCAGCTCCTGCTGCGCCATATTATCCTCCGCACCTATGATCAGGGTGGTTTTGCGATGCCCGAGCGGAATGGCGAGAAGTCTGAGTTCTTCCCCCATTATCATGTCCCAGTTGCGCCACAGTTGCGCAAGCTTGAAGCCGGTTCCTGCGCCTTTGCGCTGGAGCAGGCGGTCTAGCGCCTCGCCGATGCGTTGTTCCATACTGATCCGCCCTTCAGGGCAAAAAACTGTCCGGCCCGCAACCGTGTCCGCGGCAAGTGCACAGGGTTGCAGGCATGAACCGCGTCCGGGAGTCTCCACTCTCCTGAACTGCGGAGTATCGTTCAACATATGCCGACAGCATTGATACTGTCAACGAACCCCTCCGGAAGGGATTTTCTTCACGATTCAGGACTGCGCGCCGGAGCGGCCAAGCGCGTTTTGCAGGTCTTCGCCCATGCGCTGCACATAGTGATAAAAAGCCAGCACCTGCACCAGTTCGCGGGCGGAAAAACGCTTGGTCGCGCCCGATTCACGCAGCTCTTCGAGCTTGCGGTCGGCCTTGTCCAGCAGGGCGCGCAGCGAATCCACATCCGGTGCGCGGCCTTCGCCAAGGGCGGTCATTGCCACGCGGGAAGCCGTGACCACGGCGCGTATCTCGGGTGCCATGAGCAGGTTGTAGCCGCCTTCGCGCATATCAAGCACGGTGCGCAGCATGCCCGTAAGGTGGCGCGCGCACTGATCAAGCACCACGATCTGCTTGTCCATCAGGGTGGCGTTGTCGTCGAAGAGGGGCGATTCATGGCGCAGCATCTTGCGGAACAGTCCCCGGTTGGCGGCTATGTCCTTGAGCAGCGGTTCCAGCGTTGCCTCAGTGGTGGTGGCGGTGGTGCCGAGAAAATCTTCAACCAGTGCGGCATACATGTCGGAGGCGCGGGTAAACTGCGCCTGCAGCCGTGCCTTAAGTGCTTCACCCACGCGGGCGGGCAGAATCCAGATGGAAACCACATAGGAGCACAGTACGCCGATGGTTATTTCCACCACGCGCATCAAGCTGAACACAATGCGGTTTTCGACGCCAAGGCTGGCGATGAGTACGATGGAGACGGTTATGGCCGCCATGCGGTAACGCGGGTTGTGCCGTGTCATGTAGGCGCAGAAGGCCACTGAGCAGAACAGGGCTATTGCCGTGCCCAGCGGGGTTTCGGGCAGCAGGATGATGCCGAGAATGCCGATGAGCGCCCATACTGCGGTGCCGGTGTAGCGGGACCAGCACATGGGGATGGATTCCGCAACGTTCACCTGCATGACGATGACGGAAGATACCACCGCCCACATGCCGAACTTGGGGTCGAGCAGGGAGGCGATGACAAGGGCGAGCAGGGCGGCAATGCCTGTTTTTATGCCGTGGCGGACGTGTGCCGCAGTGGAGTCCAGATCTGACAGGGGCATGGGCGTACGATGGGGGGTTGAGGTTATGCCGGAACCCGGCAAACGGGGGATAGCGATCCCGACCCGCAAGGCTCTAATCGCAGTCCACTCCGCTGGCAAGGATACTTTTCTGAGGCCATTTTTCCAAGGCCGCTTTGCTAAAGACACTTTGCTAAGGGCACTTTGTTAAGGACACTTTGTTGCGGGAAAGTGATAGTGCGCGCTCAGGGGATATGCTATGCATACATCAAATACCGGCAAACGAACAGCCCGGCGCTTGAAAGGCGTTTTACGCAGAACCCGAGCCATGCACGCGCAGTATGAAAACGCAGGCGGACAGGAGGTGTATCATGACGCTGCAGCAGACGGATGAAGGCATCTTTCAGATTGAACGACGCGGACGCACCGCACTGTTGCGGCTGTGCGGCAACTTCTTTCAGAACATCAAGGACCTCGGTCGGCGCGATAAGGTGCTGAACGCCTTTGATACGCTGAACATGGATAAGGATGTTTCCGTCATCATTCTCAGCCTTGCGTATTGCGGGGTGGGGGAGGATGAATATGTCCGCTTTTTCCGCGAACAGCTGGACGGCATGGAAAAGCAGTCCGCCCACCGTTTCTGCAATGCCGTGAATCAGGTGATGCTTGAAATGGTCCGCTCCGGGAAGCTGATCGTGCATACCTGCTGCGGCGATATGCTCACCTTCTTCCTCGGCGTGTCGCTGGCTGCGGATTACGGCATTGCAGCCGAGGGCAGCGTGTTCCGTAATTCCTATCAGGAGATAGGACTGCTGCCCAAGGGCGGGTTGCCCTATTTCATATCGCGCAGGCTGGGCAACCGCGCCGTGCACGATCTGCTGCTCGCGGAACAGTCCATTACCGCAGAAAAGGCGCTGGAACTGGGGCTGTTGAACGCCGTGGTTCCCAGAGAGCAGATGGAGGAGGCCGCCTTTGCCTATGCCGCACGGTTCGAGAACGTTCCGCTGCGCACCGTCACAGGCACCAAGCGCCTGACCAACTGGTGCATCCGCGACCTTGAGGAATATCTCAGCTACGAAAACAAGCAGATGATGAAGACGCTGGACCAGTTCGGCTAGCTGGCGGATGATGTAGTGTTTTTACTTGTCGAATATTGATATTTCAGATAGATAGAGTTTGCGCTTTATGCACTTCCGTGGGGGCATGGAAGGGTACAACATCTCGGGATATTCCCTGCCTGCACTGCGGGCGGGTCTTACGGCACGGAGATGAGCATGAAGCGCAGCAGTGGTATATACAACAACCAGTTACAGGACCGCTTTTCACGGATGTATTCCGTGCAGGGCGGTCTTGTTTTGCTTTGAAGCGGTGAGATGCGTATGCGGACTTGCCTCTATACATACAAATATTATCTGGCCCCGATTATGGTGTTACCCTTACTCTGGGGCGCCTCAGGCGATGCGTCGTTCGGTACAGCCGCGTGGTTGTTTGTGCTCTCACTTGCACCTGTCTGCCTGATGTGGGTGCCGTCCCTGTTGTTGCGCAGTCTGCGCGTGGATGTTGAAAGTAGATACCTTTCTTATTGGGAGCTTGAACAGGGTGCCAATGCTCTTCGTATGGCTGTGTTTGTCATATGGTGGTGTGGATTCTGGGGGCTTTGGTTCGTTCTGGCGCAGGGAGGCTGGGATCCGGAACAGAAGACAGTAGCCACGGGTGTTGTTGCGCTATCCGTCATGTTGGCAACATTGGGTTATGCTTATGCCGAGCGCAGGCTGTTGCGTCTGCTTTCTTTGCGTTTGTCACGCAAGGGGGTTCCCAAGAGTTTGGCGTGGATTTTGGTGGCGCTGCTTGTGGTGATGAGCATGGCTGCCAATGTTACTGTGACGGTCGATGCGAATTTGGAGATGTTGCTCGGACGTTATCTCGCCTTGGGAATTCTTGCCGGTATGCTGGTGCCGATGGCCCATATATTCTTTTACAGACGACCGTATGGAAGAATGTTGCCCCGTGCTTCAGGCTATCCCTCTCTCCTCCGGCGCGGGTGGTGCGCCAAGTTGAGTTTTACTTTTGCGGGTCTGCTGATACTGCTCATTGTTGCGCCACTTCGCGGCATTTCTCCAAAGGGCATCACGCTTTTGCTGATCCTACCAGTCGTTGATCTGTTGCAATACGGTAACACCATGGGCGGGGTACGATTCGGCAAGATACATCAGGTGGGGCAACCGGCTTGCGTTATCATGAACATCTGGCTGCTTTGCCTCTGGCTGGCTTTAACGACAAACAGGGCGTTGGAGTTGCACGGAGCGTCCGCCCTGCCTGTCTGTGTGGGCTTCTTGTGCATTGCTTATGTGGGCACACATATGTTTACACGCAGTGCCCGTCGCTGGATACGCGTTTACACTTTGAGCCGCGTCCGTAGCGGCTGGATTCCGGGTTCGGTGGTTAACAGGCGGCTGGTGCAGGTAATCCTCGTGGCCGGAGCTTGTATTGTGGAGGCACTTGCAGTTGTGCTGAGCGACAGATGGGGCGATTGGTACTGTTATTGGCTTTTTGTTGTGTTCGGACTGGAGAGATTGTTCGTTATTTACAATGTATATAAACAGCTGCTCAAGGAGCGTAGCGGAAAGGGCTTTATGTACAAGGAACCAGTGTTTGATATTACGGACGACATGCTTAAACGGTAAGGTGGGACTTGCCCTTTTCTCTCCTTGACGTATCATCAGCTTTGAGCGAACTAAGGCGCGTTTGACGAATAGCGGACGAGTGGCAACCCGCTATAGAAATTCTCCCTCTCCAGCTCCGGTGCTTGCGCATCGGATAATAGGTGGCACATGCTTACCATCACCAAAGAGTTTTCCTTTCACGCAGCCCACCGACTGTGTATTCCCGGCTATTCTGACGAGGAGAATCACCGTGTTTTCGGTGTTTGCTCCACGCTTCACGGCCATACCTACCGTTTGCAGGTCACGCTTTCGGGCATGCCCGATGAAACCGGCATGGTGCTGCATTTCGATGCTCTCAAGGCGGTTGTGGCCCGCGAGGTGCTGAACCGTTACGACCACGCCAGCCTTAACGATCTCGACGAATACCGCGATAAGCCCGCTACGGCGGAGAACATGGCAATGCACATCTTTGCCGTGCTTGACCGCGCGCTTGTCTCAGACCGCTACAGGCTTGAGCAGGTAACCGTGTACGAAACGCCCACCGCATGGGCGACCTTTTCGCGCGATGTGTCCCGCTAAGCCGCAAGGCACCGTCAGCACTACCCCATCACCCCGGCCCGATTCCACCTCTGCTCCGATGTTGTCGGTGACTGAGATTTTCGCCTCCCTGCAGGGAGAGGGGCCGTATATGGGGCAGCCCGCCGTTTTTGTGCGGCTTGCCGGATGCGTTCTGCCTTTCTGTGCGTGGTGTGATACGCCGCAGGCCCTGCATGCCGGAGAAGAGGCCAAGGCCATGTCGCCGCAGGCCGTTCTGAAGGCCGTGCAGGAATATGCTGTCACTCTGCCTGCCACTCTGCCTGACTTTCTGGTTGTCGTGACCGGCGGCGAGCCGTTCCGGCAGTGGCACACCGGCCTTGCGATTCTTGCGGAAATACTGGCGGACGCCGGATTGTCCATACAATATGAAACAAGCGGCAAGGCAGGCATTCCTGCCGGGTGCCGGGGCGTTGTGGTCTGTTCGCCCAAGCCGGCGGATGCGCCGTCCGGCGGGTGCTCGGGTACTTACGACCTTGAGCCTGAAAGCGTTGCCCGTGCGGATGCCTTCAAGTTCGTGGTGGATTGCGGAGGCTCTGACACCCCCGCTGATTCCTGCGACAGGGCACTTGCACCCGTGCTGGATTTTATCCGCACCCACGCCATATCGCCCCGGAAGGTCTGGCTCATGCCGCGCGGAGCCCGCAAGGATGAACAGCTCGCGCGCATGCAGGCCGTGTGGGAAGCATGCGTGCGCCATGGTTTCAACTTTGCTCCGCGCCTGCACATTCTGACTTTTGACGACAGAAAGGGAATATAACATGAAAGATGCAGTCATAGTGCTTTCCGGCGGCATGGATTCCGCCGTGCTGCTGGCACACGAACTTTCGCAGGGTGTTCGCGTGGCGGCGCTCAGCTTTGATTACGGTTCCAAACACAACAGCCGCGAACTGCCCATGGCGGCAGCCATATGCCGTCACTACGGGGTGGATCACGCCATCGTGCCGCTGCCGTTCATGAACGAGCTGTTTTCTTCCTCCCTGTTGCAGTCCGGAGAAGCCATTCCCGACGGCGCATATGATGCGGACAGCATGAAAAGCACGGTGGTGCCGTTCCGCAACGGCATACTCATCGCCATTGCCGTGGGCTATGCCGAATCGGTGGGTGCCTCGCGTGTGCTGATCGGTTCGCATTCCGGCGATCATCATATTTATCCGGATTGCCGCCCCGAGTTCAACGCCGCCATGAACGAGGCCGCCCTGTGCGGCACCGACGGCAAGGTGCAGGTGGCCTTTCCCTTTGCGAACATAGATAAGCGCGCAATAGGCGACCTTGGCCGCACGCTCGGGGTGGACTATGCCGGAACATGGACCTGCTACAAGGGCGGCGAGGTGCATTGCGGCACCTGCGGCGCCTGTGATGAGCGTAAATTCGCCCTGCGCCACGACGAGGGCATGGACCCGACAACCTATCTGAAATAGGAGGCGGTTATGTCAGTGGTGGATTCAGACAAGCTGGTGCTTGGCAAGCAGGTGGACTACAGCCTGCAGTACGATCCCGGGCAGCTGTGCCCCATTCCGAGAGAGCTTGGCCGTTCGGCTGCGGGAATAAACGCGGGGCTGCTGCGGCACGGTGAGGATATCTGGAACATCTATGAGCTGTCGTGGCTCGCTCCCTCCGGTCTGCCCATGGTAGGCATGGCGGTTGTGCGGGTGCCGTGGCAGGCTCCCTTTCTCATCGAGTCCAAGTCGCTCAAGCTGTATTGCAACTCCTTCAACATGACCCGGTTTGCCGATGCAGCGGCCGTGCGCGATGCCATGGAGCGCGACCTTTCGCAGGCATCCGGTGCTGCCGTTACCGTGGACCTGCTTGAACCCTACCGCTTTGACGAGGTGGTTCTTGCCGAGCCAAACGGCACCTGTGTTGAGGAAGTGGTGGATGTCGCCTCGGCTCAGGCTGCGGCGATTGCCTATGAGATTGAGCCTTCCCTGTTGAAGACGGGAGATGAACATGCCCGCGAGATTCTGTTCTCGCGCCTGTTCCGTTCCCGTTGCCCCGTGACCGGTCAGCCGGACTGGGCTACCGTGCGCGTGGTCTATTCCGGTCCGCGTAGCGATGCGGAAGGGCTGCTGCGCTATCTGGTGTCCTACCGGTCGCATCAGGGCTTTCATGAAGCCTGAGTGGAACGCATCTATGGCGATATCCTCACGCATTGCTGGCCGGAAGAGCTTGAGGTGAGTGCGCGGTTCACGCGTCGCGGCGGCATAGACATCAACCCCGTGCGGTCCACGCACGACGGCGTGTGGGACAACCTGCGCGATCCCAGACAGTAAAGGAAAAGCCCCCGCAAGGGGGCTTGTTAATGATGAACTTCAGTTTCCTGGAAGCAGCAGGCTTCATTAAGCCGTGGCTGAAGCCAAAAAACGGATTTTTATCGTTTATACGAGGTGCAGGAACGTTAGGTTCCTGCCCGCCGGAGGCGAAAAAACAAAAAGCGTATCAACAGAGAGGGTCGTGGACCAACGCTCCACGACCCTTTGTATTCTTAGCTTCAGAGAGAAGAGATGACTACGGCATCAGCGGGGCGAGGCGCAGACCTTCCTGCAGGTCAACGCCGCACCTGAGGTTGGCGTTGGCCAGTGCCTGACCGGAGGCACCGCGACACAGGTTGTCGATGGCGCTCAGAATGATCAGGCGATTGGTGCGTTTGTCCACCACAAGGCCGATGTCGCAGAACATGGTGCCGCGCACGTGGCGGGTTTCCGGCAGCACACCTGCGGGCAACACGCGCACCCACGGGTGCTCGCGGTAGGCTTCTTCATACATGGCGTGCACGTCGTCCAGCGTCATGTCCTGCACCAGCGTAGTATAGATGGTGGAGAGGATGCCGCGGTTGATGGGCAGCAGGTGTGTATTGAAGGAGACGGTGATGTCGTCACCGGCAATGACGCTGATTTCCTGTTCTATTTCCGGGGTGTGGCGGTGCGTGGGCAGGCCATAGGCACGGAAACTGTCGGAAACTTCGCAGAACAGGGTGCCCACGGCGGCCTTGCGGCCTGCACCGGTGGCGCCGGACTTGGCGTCTATGACGATGCCCTTGGTATCTACCATGCCGTGCTTGAGCGCGGGGTAGAGTCCCAGAATGGATGACGTGGGGTAGCAGCCGGGGTTGGCAATGAGCTTTGCCTCGCGGATGGCGGGGGCATAGAGCTCAGGCAGACCGTACACGGCAGTTTCCAGCAGCTGGGGCTGGGTGTGCTGGCACTTGTACCAGTGCTCGTAAATTTCCTGATCGCGCAGGCGGAAGTCGGCGGAAAGGTCGACAACCTTCAGGCCCTTTTCCAGCAGCACGGCCGCGATTTCCATGGCGGTCTTGTGCGGCACTGCCAGAAACACCAGTTCGCACTTGGCGGCCAGCAGTTCGGGATCGGGTTCGGTAATGACAATCTCGCCGCTCGGCATTCCCTGCAGGAAAGGGTAGATGGCATGAAGCTTCTTTCCGGCTTCGGCTCGTGACGTTACGCTCACCAGTTCGAAGCGCGAATGCCCTTCAAGCAGGCGGGTGAGTTCCATGCCGGTGTACCCGGTAACGCCAACCAGTCCGACGTTAATCTTCTTCATGACAGGCTATTTCCCCTTTACCACGTATTTCATGCGCAGTTCATAGAGCAGGCCGTCGAGCAGTTTGCGTTCGTCGGCATCAAGGCAGTTCTGGGTTTTCTGCTGCAGCATGGTGAGCACGTCTATGGTGTGCTTGGCCATGAGCAGGTTGGGGATGCTTTGACCGGTTTCGGGGTCCGGCACCTCGCCGAGATGGACAAGGGCAGAGGAACCCAGAGAGAGGATGAACGTGGAAAAGGTGACCGTGGGCATCTGGTGCTGCGCCTTGGAGTCGCAACCGCAACCGCAGCCGCAGCCAGTGTTCTGTGCATCCGACATATGATTTCTCCTTGCTCGCAGGAAAAGTTGAGTTACATGCTACCGTCGTAGGTAAGTAATGCTTCGTGATAGGCTTGCAAGCCCTTTTCCAGATAATCGCGCGAACCTATGTAGCCGCCGCATGCGCGGAAGCTCTCTGCCAGTGCGTGCAGACCTGCGGCGAGATCGGCCCAGTCCACCCAGCCCATGTGGCCGATGCGGATGGCGCGACCCTTCAGATGGTCCTGTCCGCCGGCCATGTAAACGCCGAAGCGTTCGGCCGCAATTTCCAGCAGCTTGCTGCCGTCTATGCCCTCGGGCAGCATCACGCTGGTAAGGCCCCAGGTGAAGCGGTCCTTGGCCAGCAGTTCCAGCCCCATTTCCTTGACGGAGGTGCGGGCGAACATGGTCAGCGCCCATTGCTTGCGGTACACGGTGTCCAGACCGGCTTCCATGAACATCTTCATGCTCTCGTTCAGGCCGATGATAAGGCTGACCGGCGTGGTGAACAGGGTCTGGTTTTTCAGGCAGTTGGCGCGCTCGCTCAGCAGATTGAAATAGAAGCATGCGGGCGGCACGGTTTCCGCCTTGGCCCATGCGCGTTCGCTCAGGGCGATGAGGCCGAGACCGGGGGGCAGCATGAGTCCCTTCTGGGAGCCGGTGACAAGGCAGTCGATGTTCAATTCATCCATGGGGCAGGGCGATATGCCCACGGAAGAGATGCCGTCCACCACCAGCAGCATGTTGCGGGCGCGGGTAAGGCCGCCCAGCAGGTGCACGGGATGCAGCGCGCCGGTGGAGGTTTCGGAATTCTGGATGAGCAGGCCGCGTGCGTCCGGGTGCGCATCAAGGGCGGCTTCCACTTCGGCAACGGAAACGGCATTGCCCCATTCCACCTTGATGGTCACGACCTGCAGGCCGTGGCCTTCGCTGATCTTGATCCAGCGCTCGCCGAACTTCCCGCCATCCACGACAATCACTTTTTCGCCCGGTGCGAACAGGTTGGTCACCGCTGCGGTCATGACGCCGGAGCCGGAGCACGCCAGAGGCATGACAGGCTGCGCGGTGCCGAAGAGCAGTCGCAGGCGTTCCTGCAGTTCAGCCATGACATGCTTGAACGCAGACTTGCGGTGATGGATCATATCCTGCGCCATGGACAGACGAATCTGTTCCGGCAGCGGCGTGGGACCGGGGGTTAAGAGACGGGGTTTGTTCAGCATTTCCGACTCCGTATGGTCGACTCCCTTATGGGAGCAGGTTTGTGAGTGAAGACGGACAACAGGAAATTCGGCCTGTTGCCGTGTTACGGACGCAAACCATATAAACAAAAAAGGAAAAACTCTAGTGGAGTTTCATGCCGTCGCAAGGGTTTTGCGTGCGGAATTCACCTGCCGCAGACAGGAAGATAGGCAGACCGTAGCAGGTATGCGAGCTGGATAGGGAAGACAGGGCGTGCCGTTGCACTGCCTTGCATAGGCGCAGAGTTGCGTAGGCTGTCAGTAGGTGCGAATTGATGTGAACACGGCGTGGGGGGCGGCAGGAAGGTCGGCTCAAGCGAGGTCAGCCCGCAGTGCCGGACTGTTGCTGGGTGCTGGTTTGCCAAAACGAAGCGGCGCAGAAAACTGTTGTTTCCTGCGCCGCATATCGTTTGTTTTGCGGTTTCCGCTAGCGGCCCTTCAGTACCCGCACGCAGAAGCTCTTGAGGTAGTGGGTTTCCGGCATTGCCGGATGCACGGGATGGTCCGGTCCCTGATGGCCCTGAATGAGCGTCTGGATGCGCGCACCGGTCTTGTTGGCGGCGTGCAGCAGGGCGCGGTTCAAATCTTCGGCGGGAAGATGCTGCGAGCAGGAGCAGCTCATCACGATGCCGCCGTCTTCCACCAGTTCCATGGCGAGGCGGTTCACGCGCTGATAGGCGGCAAGGCCGTCATGGTATGCCTTCTTGCGCTTGATGAACGCAGGCGGGTCAATGCAGATGACATCGAAACGGCGGCCCGAATCCTTGAGTGCCTGCAAGGTATCCAGCGCATCGCCGAGCACGGTATCGATATCGCAGCCGTCTTCGGGCATGTTGCGGGCGGCGTTGCGGGCGGCGTAATCAAGGGCGGTCTGGGAAGCATCGAGGAAGGTGACTGCGCTGGCTCCGGCCTTTACCGCGTTGCAGCCGAAGCTGCCTGCGTAGCAGAAGGCATCCAGCACGGTCTTGCCCTTGCAGAAGCGGGCAAAGTCGCTGCGGTTGGTGCGCTGGTCGTAGAACCAGCCGGTCTTCTGGCCTTCCGTAAGGGGGGCGGTGAACTGCACGCCGTTTTCAACCAGCTCGATCTCTGCGGGCACGGTGCCGTAGGCGGTTTCCGTGTAGCGGGGCAGGCCTTCAAGGTCGCGGCTGCTCATGTCGTTGCGCAGCAGAATACCCGTGGGGTTGCACAGGTCCTTCAACACGCTGATTACGTCGTCCTTCACGGCTTCCATGCCTGCGGTGCTTATCTGCACAACAAGGATGTCGTTGTAGCGGTCCACCACCAGTCCGGGCAGAAAGTCGCCTTCTGCAAAGGCGAGGCGGTAGTAAGGAACGCCGAACATGGCATCGCGCAGTTCCATGGCGCGGCCGAGGCGTTCACGCAGCAGGTCCGCATTGAGCGGGGTTTCCGCTTCGGTGGAGTAAATGCGTGCGCTGATGAGCGAGGCGGGGTTCACATAGGCGCTGCCCACGGGCACGTCCTTGCTGGACATGACGGTGACGCATTCGCCGGGCTGGAATTCCTTGAGCGGGCTGCGGTTGGTGTCCACTTCGTTGCTGAACAGCCAGAGGTGACCTACGCGCAGGCGCTTGTCTTCGCCTTTCTTGAGATAGAGTGCTTTCATGTGATGTATCTTTATTATTTGTTGGCGTTGTTTTTGGGGCGTTATTTTTTAGGGGATTGCTCTGCAGGCCAAAGGGGCAACGGCCCCTTTGGAAACCCTTTTACGTACTGATGCGGAGTCCGCGTTGAAGTCAGACTATCAGCCTGACTTCTGGCAGATATGATAACAACTGACAGGTGCTGTTGCGGGAAGTCGTGAGGCATCTCCGGCAGCGTGCAAGACGAGGCTTAATGCGCTTCGTGCCAGCCGTCGCCGATGCCGTAATCCACCTTGAGCGGCACGTCCAGCGCTGTGCCGCCGGGGTGCACGCCGGTCATGATGTCGGCGAGACGCTTTGCGGCTGCCTCGGCATTCTCTGCGGGTACTTCCAGCAGCAGTTCGTCGTGTACCTGCAGGACAAGGCGGGCCTTCAGCGTTTTCAGTTCGGCATCCTGTGCGGTGCGCAGCATGGCAATCTTGATGATGTCTGCCGCGCTGCCCTGAATGACGGTGTTAATGGCCTGACGCCGTGCCTGAGACTGCAGCTGGTTGTTGCCGGACTGAATCTCCGGCACGTTGCGGCGGCGTCCGATGAGCGTGGTAACATAGCCGTGTTCCTTGGCGTCCGTTTCCACCTGTTCATAGAAGGCCTTGAGCTGCTGCAGTTTGGAGAAGTAACGTTCGATGAATTCCTTGGCCTCGGTGAGGGATATCTTCAGCTCCTGCGCCAGCTTCTGCGGGCCCATGCCGTACACGAGTCCGAAGTTGATGGTCTTGGCGTTGCGGCGCTGGTCGGATGATATTTCGGCAGTGGGTACGTCAAAGAGGACGGAAGCCGTGCTGCTGTGAATGTCCTGATCGTTGCGGAAGGCTTCGAGCAGGGTGGGGTCCTGTGAGCAGTGGGCCAGCACGCGCAGTTCAATCTGCGAGTAGTCCGCAGAGACGAGCTTGCAGCCCTTGCGCGCGGTAAAGCAGGCGCGCATGCGCGGGCCGAACTGGCCGCGTACCGGAATGTTCTGCAGGTTCGGGTTGCTGGACGACAGGCGGCCCGTGGCCGTTGCCAGCTGGTTGAACGTGGTGTGTATGCGGCCCTGCGCATCCGCAAGGCGCGGCATGGGCTCAAGGTAGGTGGAGCGCAGTTTTTCCAGCGTGCGGTATTCCAGAATAAGGTCGATGACCTCGTGCTCGCCTGCCAGTTTTTCCAGCACGGCCTGCGAAGTGGAAATCTGCCCGCCCTTGGTCTTGCCCTTGGGCTTGAGTCCCAGCTTGTTGAAGAGCAGATCGCCGAGCTGCTGGGCGGAGCGGATGTTGAATGCGCCCCCTGCAGCTTCGTAGATGGCCTTGGTCAGACGGTCCAGTTCGCGCTGCACTTCTGTGAGAAAGGCGGTGAAGGCGGTGCCGTCTATGTGGATGCCGATCTCTTCCATGTCTGCCAGCACGCGGATGAGCGGCAGTTCCAGCTCCCGCATGAGCGTGACAAGGTCGGCACCCTGCAGGCGGCGCATGAAGTCGTCTGCAAGGGCAAAGGCGAGCTGTGCGGGATTATCAGCCGCCACCTCGAATTCGTCTGCCCGCGCGGAAAGCCTGCGCCACGAGTAGTCTCGGTCTTCGGGGTCCAGCAGGTAGGCGGCAAGGCCCAGATCGAACCAGTGCGCAGATTCAACGGAACGCCAGCCGCTTCTGATGCTCAGGAGGGCCTTTACATCCGGCGCAATGACCGTGTCGGCCGTGGTGGCATAGCCTGCCAGCGCGGTGAGCGAGCCGGAGTAGCGGTATTCGCGGTCTGTGCCTTCCACATGCACGTTGATGATGCATGCTTCCGGCTTGGCTTCTTCGGCAGTCATGTCCAGCAGCGAGGGCATGGTGCATTCCGGCTTCTTGAGCATTTCCCCCACGGGCACCAGAGCTATACGCTTGCCGGAGCAGTCCGGCAGGGCGGAAATATCGGAGACATCTTCCAGCTTGAGGGAGTGCACACCGTTTCTGGGGGCATCCGCACCATGTTCGGGCGCATGGCCAGTTTCGGCAACGGCAGCGGGTGCTGCAGGCGTATCGAACAGGCCAAGCTGCATGGAGCCGTTGCCGGACTTTGCGGCGGACTTGTCGCTCGCGGGTTTGGTCGCGGCAGGCGTGCTCACCTTGGCAGTGACAGGGGCAAGGGCGGCCACATCCTTGAGCAGGGCGCGCAGTTCATATTCGCGCAGGAAGGCGGCGGTCTTGTCACCGTCGATGGGGTCGATGCGGAAGCGGTCCAGAGTCAGACTGTCGCACTGCGCCGTGGAGAGCGTGGTCAGCGTGCGGAAGGTGAACATGTTCTCCAGATGGTCGGCGAACTTTTTCTGCAGCGTGGGCGCAAGCGCATCGTAATTGTCGCGGATGGCCTCCAGCGTGGGGTAGTCCGCAAAGATCTTTTCCGCAGTCTTGGGGCCTATGCCGGGCACGCCGGGAATGTTGTCCGACGAGTCGCCGATAATGGCCTGAAAATCGGCCCACTGTGAAGGCTCAAGCCCGGTCTCTTCGCGGAACTCGGCAAGGGTGGTGAGCTTTTCCTGCTTTGAGCCGGGGTCCCACATGAACACGTTGTCGTCCAGGCACTGCTTCAGGTCCTTGTCCGCGCCGATGATGATGACGGGGCGTTCCTTCTTGTAGCGTGCGGCAAGGGAGGCGATGCAGTCGTCCGCCTCGC
>JBKEAK010000284.1:0-1867 GCA_047972125.1 Halodesulfovibrio sp. | reverse complement strand
TGCCCACCATCGCCATGGGTCCCGACGACAAGGACTGGGCTGTGAGCTTCGCCTGCCCCACCGACGTGGAAGGCATGTACCTGATTTATGGCCGTCAGTCCTGCGACACCCGCAAGATGGACATGCACGCGGACGTGGATCTGGGCAAAGCCCGCTTCGGCGGTCAGGAAGCCCTGGTGGTTCTGGACCATGTGTTTATTCCCAACGAGTATCTCTTCCTCAACGGTGAGCACGAGTTTGCCGGCATGATGGTAGAGCGCTTTGCCGGTTATCATCGCCAGAGCTACGGCGGCTGCAAGGTCGGCGTGGGCGACGTGGTTATCGGCGCGGCGGCACTGGCTGCGGAGTACAACGGCGTGGAGAAGGCCAGCGCGGTGAAGGATAAGCTCATCGAGATGACCCACCTCAACGAAACCCTGTATTCCTGCGGTATTGCCTGCTCCTGCGAGGGCTGCCCCACTAAGGCGGGCAACTACCAGATCGACCTTTTGCTTGCCAACGTCTGCAAGCAGAACATCACCCGCTTCCCCTATGAGATCGTGCGTCTGGCGGAAGATATTGCCGGCGGCGCTATGGTCACCCTGCCCTCCGAGACGGACTTCAAGTCCGACACCGTGGTTGGGAACAATGGCGAAACCATCGGCGAAATCTGCCATAAGTTCTTTGCCACCAAGGAAGGCGTATCCGCCGAGGACCGGGCCCGCGTGTTCCGGTTCCTGGAAAACATCTGCCTGGGTTCCGCCGCTGTGGGTTACCGCACGGAATCCATGCACGGTGCAGGTTCTCCCCAGGCCCAGCGCGTCATGATTGCTCGTCAGGGCAACATTGAGGCAAAAAAAGAGCTGGCTAAATACATTGCCGGTATTCAGGACTAAAAATTTTAGAGCATAGGAGACTGACATGGATTTTGAATTGACACGAGAGCAGGAGCTCATCCGGAGAATGACCCGCGAGTTCACTGAGAATGAGATTAAGCCCATTGCGGCCGAAACCGACCGCACCTGCAAGTATCCCAAGGAAACCATCGACCAGCTGTTCCGTTACGGCGTCATGGGCATGAGCGTGCCCAAGGAGTACGGCGGAGCGGGCGCGGACGACCTGTCCGCCGCCATCGCCGTGGAGGACATCTCCAAGGTCTGCGCATCCACCGGCGACATTGTGGCAACCCACAACGGCCTGTGCTGCGGACCCATCATCCAGAACGGCACCGAGGAGCAGAAGCAGAAGTATCTGCGTATGCTCACCACCGGCGGCAAGCTGGGCGCCTTCTGCCTCACCGAGCCTGACGCAGGCTCCGACGCTTCCAAGGGCACCACTGTTGCCGTGCTGGAAGACGACCACTATGTCCTCAACGGCTCCAAGATCTTCATCACCAACGGCTATGCCGCCGAGGTGTTTGTGGTCTTCGCCATGACCGACCCCTCCAAGGGCACCAAGGGCATCTCCGCTTTCATCGTGGAGAACACTTTCCCGGGCTTCTCCGTTGGCAAGCATGAAGAGAAGATGGGCCTGCACGGCTCCCCCACCGCCGAGATCGTGTTCACCGACTGCATCGTTCCCAAGGAGAACCTGCTGGGCAAAGAGGGCAAGGGCTTTAAGATCGCCATGCAGACGCTGGACGGCGGCCGTATCGGCATCGCCGCACAGGGCTTGGGTCTTGCGCAGGGCGCGATGGATGAGGCCGTTGCCTACACCAAGAGCCGCGTCCAGTTCGGCCGTCCCATCTCCAAGTTCCAGAACACGCAGTTCCTGTTCTCTGATATGGCTGTGTCCATCGAGGCAGGCCGCCTGTTGACCTATCAGGCCGCTATCCGCAAGACCAATGGCCAGTCCTTCACCAAGGAAGCCGCCATGGCCAAGCTGTTTA
>JBKEAK010000283.1:0-6603 GCA_047972125.1 Halodesulfovibrio sp. | reverse complement strand
GGGCCAGAGCATGTTCCGGCGTGGCCGGATGAACGCCTGCCGCACACTTACGCTCCGGATCGTCCGTGAAGCCCTTGCTGTCCGGCCAGTCCGGGCAAGGAGCAAGGGCGCCGTTCCCCACCGCCGTGATATGCACAGGACGGCGCAGACCGGCACGGGCCACTTCGCGCATCAGGCTGCCGAAATTCCATGCGCAGGCATCGTCGGGGAGCAGGCAGGCAATGCGGTCCACTCCATCGTGCACGATAGTCGCGGCAAGGGCCTGCTGGGCTTCACGCTCTTGCGGAAACGCCTGCACAAGGTCCGCCGCTGCCACGAGCGAATCACGCAGCGCACCGTAGCGCGCGACAGCCTTATCTCCATCTATACCAGCCGCTGCGCACCCAATTGCGTCCAGCACCAGCAGCCTGCCCGGTGCAGGGGGAAATACCGGTTCCGGACGCACTATCTGCCAGCCAAGCTCATACAGTTCCGGTTCCGGCCGTGGCCTGCTCTGCGCCGCTGCTGCGGGCATTTCGACAGAGGTTTCACCAAGCACTTCACCAGACGTTTGCATGGGCGTATGCATGGGCATATGCAAGGGCACGTGCAGGGGCATGTGCGGAGTCATAAAGACAAGCCCCCGCATCTCAACCAGCACGACTCCGGCACTGTCCGTTATGGTGCAGTCTGCCGTGATCATGCCCGAAAGCCGCTCGGTTATGCGCACATACGCGCAGACAACTGCGGGCAACGGTTTATGCAGCCGCATCTGCCCGCATTGGGCGGGTATAAAGCCGGGGGCACCATGCAGGGCAAGGCTTGCGGCAATATCCATCATGGCGGGATGCCATTTGTAGGTATGCAGGTCGTGCCGGAATTCTTCCGGCAACGACAGACGGGCCAGCAGTGCCGTGCCGTCTTCCGACACCAGCAATTCTTCGCGGCAGTGCCAACGCCTGCCGATGGTCACAGGTGCAGCCCCTCCTTCCGGGGCCTGCTCGCGCATGGAATTGCGCAGCGCAGCGATATCCAGCACAGAGGCCGGAGCAGTGCTGCTGTACGCCGTAGCGCTTACAGCCGTATCCCATTCCCCGTTTTTGCCATGCCGCAGGCTGAGCGCAAACCCTGCACCCTGCGGTTTCACAAACAGGGTGGCCCTGCTGCCTTCTTCATGGGTGACAGGGCGCTTCCAGCGCAGGCCTTCCATGACAAAGCTTCCGAATCCCAGCGCCTTGCCTGCAAGCTCTGCCATGCTCATGCCCACCAGCGTGGGAATGCCCTGCAGCCTGTGCTCAGCCACGGGCCAGAAGTCCGCACGGTCAATGGCTACCGAATAGGCCATGCCATCGGGAGTTTCCACGGGGGCGGAAAGCACTGTATCCGCAAACCGGGGCCACAGGCTTGTCCGGTCAAAGGGCGTTGCAGGCAAGTGCACGCGATGCAGAGGCACATCATCCGGCCAGAGGGGAGTTGCTCCCTGCAAATATGCCTGCGCAAATGCTTCCGCAGCGGCCTGTCCGGCAAAAGCGGCAACGGCCTGCATGCCCGCCTGCCTTTCCCTGCCGCAGTGCACTGGGGGGATGTCTCCGCCAAGCTGCTCCACCAATGCCGCTATGGAATCAACCACAAAAGCCGTGCGCACATCCAGATGTTCGCGCCCTGTGACCAGCGTTGCGGCCACGGCAGGCAGAGATACCTGCCCGTTTCGGACAAGGGTATCGCGCAGTGTGCGGCAGTAAGCGCGCAAACCGGCCTCGCTGCCTGCGGAAAGGGGAACGCAGTACCACATGCCGGTGTTTTCCGGCTGCGGGGCATGCGTTTCATGTTCCCCGTGTTCCTCGTATTCTCTGAGGACAATATGCGTATTCACGCCGCTCAAGCCAAAAGAGCTGACACCGCAATGCCACGGCCTGCCATACGGAGCCAGCGGCTCAAGCGAGCGGGCCACGCGCACCGGGGCCGTATCAAAATCGATATGGGGATTGGGCGATGTAAAGTGCGGCTGCGGGGGCACAAAGCCCTTGCGGAGAGCCAGCACGGCCTTGGCAAGACCGGCGGCACCGGCGGCCGCATCCAGATGGCCTATGTTCCCCTTCACCGAGCCGATCAATGCCTTGGGTGACGGTCGCACTCCGGCACGGGCAAAGGCTGTTGTGAGGCCTTCCACCTCCACGGGATCACCAAGCACGGTGGCCGTGCCGTGCGCCTCGAAAAAGCTCATGGCGGAAAGCGGAACACCGGCATTGCGGGCCGCAAGGGTGATCACCTCTGCCTGCGCATGGGGGTTGGGGGCTGCCATGCTGGACGAGCGGCCATCCTGGTTGACGGCGCTGCCCGCAATAACGGCATGAATGGCATCGTTATCGCGCACAGCCGCATCAAGCAGTTTGAGCACGAACACTGCCGCACCTTCACCCGCTCCCACGCCGTCTGCCGCGGCATCAAAGGTTCTTGTCCTGCCGGAAGCAGCCTCTATGGTGAAGGCGGTGTCGCTCTTCACAGGCAGGTCAATGGTGTGTACCCCGCCCGCAAGCGCAACGCAGCTTTCGCCCGAACGCAGGCTCTGACAGGCATCGTGCACGGCCTTGAGCACCGACGAGCAGGCCGTATCCACCGTGGCCGCAGGCCCGCTCCAGTTCTTGAGATAGCTCAGCCGCGCCACCACATTGGAAGGCACGTTCAGCAGATATATCTGCTCGGACTGGTCCGGGAATGCACGGGTGACGGCATCCTGAAAAAGCCTGTAGGGGCTGGCACCCACAAAGGTGCCCACGTTCCGGTTTTCAAGGGCGGCGCCGCCATAGCCCGCATCATCAAGGGCCTGCGCAGCCACTTCCAGAAACAGACGTTGCTTCGGGTCCAGCATGCTTGCATCGCCGGGCGAAAGGCCGAAGCGCCTGTGGTCGAACGAAGAGATATCCGCAAGATACGCCGCCTCACGCAGCTTTGCCGCATCAAAGGCATAGCCCACGGCCTCGAAAATCTGGCGCACTTCCCTCTGCCGCTTTTCCGGCAGGGGAATGTTCTTGTCTGCACCGCCTGCAAGGTCTTCCCAGAACCGCTCTGCGTCTTCGTAGTCTCCCATGCGCACAGCCATGCCGATAATAGCCACAGGCGCATTGCGGTCCGCCAGCGTCGTAGCCGGAGCAACCTGACGTACACGAGTCTGTTCGACACGGTCCTGCTCGGTACGGCTCGCCTCAATCCGCTCTGCCTGCTTGCTGATGGAACTGTCCGCAAACAGGCCCGCGAGAGAAAACACCCCCGGCCAGTGCTCTTCCAGCAGAGCATGCAGCTGCACCAGCAGCAGGGAATTGCCCCCCGCCTCAAAGAAGCCCAGCTCAGGGTCGGCCACCGCCACTTCCGGCATCACGCGGTGCCAGAGACTGCGAATGGCATCATGCAGCGGACTTTCATCCGCTTGCGCAAAATCAGCCGGAGACTGCAACAATCTGCCCTGCATGGCCTTGCGATCGGCCTTGCCCGAGGAACTGAGGAGAATGGCATCCGCAAGGCGGAACAGGGCCGGCTGCATGTATTCGGGCAGCATGGCCGCAAGCTCGGTGCGCAGTTGCCCGAGCGTCAGCGTTGCACCCGCATGGGGCAGCACAAAGGCTTCCAGCGCATCGTATCCGCCCACACGGCAGACACGCACAACCGCCTGCGACACGCCGGAGCAGCGGTTCAGGGCGGCTTCCACCTCGCCAAGTTCGATGCGGAAACCGCGAATCTTGACCTGATCGTCATTTCTGCCGAGGTATTCGATATTGCCGTCCGCAAGCCACCTGCCAAGGTCGCCCGTGCGATACATGCGGCTGCCGGGGAAGAACGGGTCGGGCAAAAAGCTGCGTTCCGTCAGGTCCGGCCGGTTCACGTAGCCTCTGGCCACCTGAATGCCGCTTATATACAGCTCTCCGGTTACACCGGGGGGAACAGGCCGCCGCTGCGCATCAAGCACATACAGGCGGGTGTTGCTCACAGGCCTGCCAATGGGAACGGAGCGGACAATACTGCCGGTGCAGGGGTACCACGTAACATCTATGGCCGCTTCCGTGGGGCCGTAGAGGTTATGCAGCTCCGCCTGCAGCAGAGCATTCCAGCGCGTTGCAAGGTCTGCGGGCAGTGCCTCGCCGCTGGTAAAGGCATAGCGCAGGCTCGCAAGCCTGCCGACCTCTTTCGGATTGGACTCAAGATAATCCAGAAATACCCGAAGCATGGAGGGCACAAAATGCAGCACCGTAACGCGATTTGCGGCAACGGCGGCAACAATTTTCGCGGGGTTCTTTTCCCCTTCCGGTTCCAGCAGGGCAAGCTCCGCACCGCACCACGACCACCAGAACAGCTCCCATATGGAGACATCGAACGAAATGGTCGTCTTCTGCAAAATGACATCGCCCTGCCCTATGGGGAAGCGCGACTGCATCCACAGCAGGCGGTTGCGCAGGCTGTGGTGCTCTATCTGCACGCCCTTGGGCCTTCCGGTGGAGCCGGAGGTGAACAGCGTGTAGGCGACAGAATCCGGAGAAATATCCTGCGGGGCGCACTGCGCTGCGGGCAGGGATGCCATATCCGGCACCAGCACCTGCTGGCCGCAGCCTTCAAACCGGTCTGCCAGATGGGCAGCCGTGATGACAGTGCATCCGCCAAGGTCTTCGAACATGGATTGCAGACGGGCCTGCGGCAGCGCGGCGGAAAGCGGAACATATATCGCCCCAAGACGCATGACGGCAAAGATGCCGAGCATCATCTCCACTGATCTGTCAAAGCAGATACCCGCGTATTGCCCCCGGCCAAGCCCCTGTGCCGCAAGATACGCGGCAAGGGCCGACACCCGCGCATCCATCTGCGCATACGAAAGGGCCTGCCCCGTATGGTCCCGCATGGCCATGGCCTGCGGCGTCTGCGCCACCTGCTCACGGAAGCAGCTGTCCACGTCGCGCTCGTTGTCAAAGGGCTCATCCGTGGCGTTGAAGGCGGCAATCAGCGCGTTTTCCCGCTCCGGCATAACAGCAAGCGCATGCAGGGGAGCTGCGGGCCGTTGCAGCACGTCATCGAGCAAAACGCTCAGGCGTTCGCCCATGGCACGGATGGTATCCTCCCTGAACATCTCCGTGCAGTATTCCAGATGCACCTCAAAGCAGTCCGGGGCTGTTTCCCTGAAATAAAGGCTGAGATCGAACTTGCTCGTGTTGTGCGGTATGGACACCGCCTCCATGCGCAGAGGCTCGCGGTCGTACACGGCCCACGATGCATCCTCCAGCGCCACAAACACGTCAAAGAGCGGGTTGCGGGAAAGGTTTCTCTCCACCCCCAGCACATCAATGACCTTTTCAAAGGGGTATGACTGCGCGGCAAGGGCACGCTGCAGCACGGCCTGCTCCTGATGCACAAGGGTGGTGAAGTCGCGCTGTGCATCCAGCATGGTGCGCACGCCCAGCGTGTTCACGAACAGGCCGATCATGTTCTGCACCTGATCGTGCTCCCTGTTCGCGGCGGTGCAGCCGATCACGATATCCGGTTGGCCGGTGTGACGGAACAAAAACACCTTTACCAGCGCGAGCAGCGCAGGGAACAGCGTGCATCCCTGCTCCGCCACATAGCGCCTGAGTCCCTGCACCTGCTCAGGACGCAGGGCAAAGACATGCACCCCGCCCGCATAATCCTGTACCGCCGGTCTGGGCATATCCAGCGGCAGGGGCAGTCGCTCCGGCAAGGGCAGCAAGTCCTGCCGCATGGCCGCAAAATCTGCGGATTCCTGCTCTGCACCCCATTCTGCATAGCTGACGTAGTCGATATCCAGCGGTTCCCATGCCGGAGTGTTCCCGTTCATGACCGCCTCATAGGCGCGGTTCAGATCGCGCAGGAACACCTCTGACGACCAGCCGTCGAAAATGATGTGGTGGAAGCAGAACGCAAGAACGGATGTGCCTTCCGGCGACTGGTACAGGGCAACGCGGACAAGGGGATTGTCAAAGCCGAACGCCATGGGCAACACCACGCGGGCTGCCTGCACGCAGGCTTCGGCATCCGGCAATTCATGATATTCGAGCTGTAGGCTGCCAGAAGCCACAAACCGCTGCTCGGCCGTATCGGCGGATACCCGCAGGCGCAGCGCGGAATGCCGCTCCTCGACCAGCAGCAGCGCCTGCTGCAAGACGGTGCGGTCAACGGGAGCAAAGAGACGGGCGGCAAAGGGAATAAGGTACACCCGACCATCCTCGTGCAGCCGCTGCAAAAACCACATGCGCTGCTGGCTGGAGGAAAGCGGATACGCATCCCGTTCCGGCAGCAGGGGAATGCGGCCCGCAAAAGAGACTTCCTGCTGCTTAACGGACGCAATGTGCGCCGCCAGACTGCGGGGGGTACAGAAGGTCAGAATATCGCCCACGGAGACTTTGACGGACAGCTGTTTGGACAACTGCGCCAGCAAGCGCATGGCCAGCAGGCTGTTGCCACCCAGCAGGAAGAAGTCTTCATCCGCCGAAGTGACTGGGCAATCCAGCACGGCGGCGTAGCTCTGCATAACCACGGATTCGATATCGGCCCCTGCTCCGCATTCAGGGGCCTCCGCAACCGGCTGAGCCGATGCAGACATGGCATGACCCGCATGGCTTCCGACTG
>JBKEAK010000282.1:0-7539 GCA_047972125.1 Halodesulfovibrio sp. | reverse complement strand
CTCGGCAAATAGCCTTTCCCGCCATACGAACGACAGCGCCCCCGATCTCTCCAGGTCGGGGGCGCTTGATATTGGGGAGACTGCCAGTCTCTCCCGGATTCGGTTCTACATCTTGCCGAATATTGCCGGAGGGTGGGTGGTCTCGCCGGCGGTATTAGGGAAGTCAGGATAAAGGCATGCAGGCGTGTTGTGCTTGATAAGCTCTCTCGCGCCTTCCATGAAGCGGTTAAAGCGGTGCTTGCACTCATAAAAGCCGTGCCACCATGCATAGTCGGGAGCCATCATCATGGAACCCATGCGTGCGCGGCGGCCTTCATGATGCCAGAGTTCGTAGAACTCGACTTCAAGCTCTTCATCAAAGACCGTGGTGTTATCCAGCAGTTTCTTGGCGTACAGGTCATCCAGCATGGCCTTGGCAGGCTTGAAGTACTTCTCGTTGTATTCTTCGACGGCCTTGTCGAAATCAACGTAGAAATCATCTACCCATGCGTTGCCATGGCACTGCAGACACACATCCTTCATCTTCGCTCTTTCCACCTTCCAGTCGGTCTTGGCGGGGAAGGCAGCAAATTCAGAGGGACGCACCGTCAGCGGGGCCTGCGTTTCCCACGACAGACGCTCGGTCACGTCGTGGCTGGTCATGACCTTGCCGGAACCGGACATATGACAGGCCGCACAGGTGGGTGCGCGGTAATCAACACCTGCTGTCCAGGTGCCGCCGGCGGCATTCCAGTTGTACTGGTCACCGAAGGTGTCATAGATATCGCCGTGCTTCGATTCCTTGTAGATTTCGATCTGGGGATGGTCCGGACCAAGGTGGCACTGGCCACAGGCTTCCGGCTTGCGGGCTTCCATGACGGAGAAACGGTGGCGGGTGTGGCAGCTGGTACAGGAACCAAGCGAACCATCAAGGTTCACTCTGCCCACGCCCACGTTGGGCCACGTAGAGGAATCTATCTTGCCGTTCTCAACCTTCAGAATGGTGCCGTGGCAGTAATAACAGCCGGTCTTGCGCTCGTTATCAGAGTTCATGCCCTTGTTGAGCCACGGGTCTATCTTCCACATGATCTCGATGGTGTTGGCATGCTTGGAGCGGCTGTACTGGGTCACTTCGTCAGGGTGACAACGGGAACAGTCCTTGGGGGTTACCACAGCCGCAACGGGAATCTTGTACTGCGCCTTGCCGTAAGGCATGTCGCTGCGGTTGTAGTACTCGAAATGCGCCTTGGAGACATCGGCATCCTCATCGGCGGCCTGATGGCAATCAAGACAGGTAATGTTGGCTGCGGCATGCCTGCTGGCCGCCCAGTCGGCAAACAGACCGGGTGTGGTCACACGGTGGCACTCGATACAGGCAACAGCCTGATCAGGCATGCTTCTTTCAATACGATATTCCTTCATTTTCGGATAGTTGTTGGCGGCCTTGGCTATGCCTCCCGGCACAACCAGCAGCATAACCGCTATCAGCAACAGCCAGCCCTTCAACGACATACATTTCATCGGGAAAGCCTCCTCAGTTACCTGATTGTTAGCTAGAGCTTGAGTCCCGTAGCCCTGTACGGAGGTGAAAACTGCTTGTACTGGTAATGCGGACGATCCACATGAACCAGATTCCTGTGGCAATCCACGCATTTGCGCTCGTAACCGGGACGCGGATACAACACGGTACGATGCGCCAGCATTGCTCCTCTGTTACCGGGGATATACAGAATGTTCCGGTGGCACTTCTGACACTGTTCATTGTTGAAGCTTTCATATGCCCGTTCACGCATGGCCGCCCTGTCGTATTCCTCGACTGGGTTGCTCATCATGACGTGGGCATACACGTCCTTCAGTCCATGATAGGTCTTGGAGTAGAAGAAGTTCACCGTATCGTGCGGTGCAGGCAGGTGGCAGTCCATGCAGTCCGCTACAATCCCCTGTGCGTTGTTGACGTGGGTGGAGGTTTTCCAGGCCTCCCAGGCAGGTCGGATTTCGTGACAGGAAGCACAGAAGCCGGGCGTGGAGGTGCGGACCATTGTGTAATAGGTCATGCTGAAGATGGGGAAACCCAACAGCACTCCTGCAATAGTCCACAAGGCCGGCTTGTACCATCGCATACGTACCCCCTTTGAGCATCTTGCTCAGTAAAAGGTTCGACATCGCAAGTATTAAGCCACTATAGAATCCACCTTACCTGCTGTATCGCTGTACCCAATTATAATTTGCAAAAAAAAGAGGCGGACATTGTCCGCCTCTTTCAGGAATCAGTTCAATATACCGCGTTAACGCGTAAGCGTGCGGTACTTGATACGGGTGGGCTGGTCGGCATCCTTGCCGAGGCGCCTCTTACGGTCTTCTTCGTACTCGGTATAGTTGCCATCGAAGAACACAACGGAAGAGTCGCCTTCAAAAGCGAGAATATGCGTTGCAAGACGGTCGAGGAACCAGCGGTCATGCGAGATGACCAGCACGCAGCCGGCAAAGTTCTCAATGCCTTCTTCCAGTGCGCGCATGGTGTTTACGTCAAGGTCATTGGTGGGTTCGTCAAGCAGGATGACGTTGGCACCGGACTTGAGCGTGCGGGCAAGGTGCACGCGGTTGCGCTCACCACCGGAAAGCACGTCCACCGACTTCTGCTGATCAGAACCGGTAAGACCGAAGCGCGAGCAGTATGCACGGGAGTTTACTTCCCGCGTGCCCAGCTTGATGGTGTCATAGCCTTCTGAGATGACATCATACACCGACTTGCCGGCGGCAAGGGTATCACGGCCCTGATCCACATAAGCAAGCTTTACGGTCTCGCCCAGCTTCAGTTCGCCGCCGTCGGGCTTTTCAGCTCCGGTGATCATCTTGAACAGCGTGGACTTACCAGCACCGTTCGGGCCGATGATACCCACAACGGAACCGGGCTGGATGAGGAAGTTCATGTTGTCCACAAGCAGCTTCTCGCCCATGGACTTCTGCACATTCACAGCCTCGACGACAGACTTGCCGAGACGCGGTCCCGGAGGAATGTAGATTTCCAGATCCTTGGCATGCTTTTCCGACTCGGTGCTAAGCAAAGATTCGTAGGCGCTGATGCGCGCCTTGGACTTTGCATGACGTCCCTTGGGAGACATGCGGATCCATTCGAGTTCGCGCTGTAGGGTCTTCTGGCGTTCAGATTCCTGCTTCTCTTCAACCGACAGTCTCTGCTGCTTCTGCTCCAGCCAGCTGGAGTAGTTGCCCTTCCACGGAATACCGCGGCCACGGTCAAGTTCAAGAATCCAGCCCGCCACGTTATCAAGGAAGTAACGGTCATGGGTTACGGCGATAACGGTGCCGGGGAAGGTCTGGAGAAAACGCTCCAACCATGCAACGGATTCTGCGTCCAGATGGTTGGTGGGTTCGTCGAGCAGAAGGATGTCCGGGTTCTGCAGAAGCAGACGGCACAGTGCCACACGACGCTTTTCACCACCGGAGATCACGGAAACAGGCGTATCCGCAGGGGGACAACGCAGTGCGTCCATGGCCATTTCCAGACGGGAGTCGATGTCCCAGCCGCCCTTGTTGTCCATGAGTTCCTGCACAGCGGCCTGACGCTCGATAAGGGCGTCCATTTCCTCGGGCTCCATGGGTTCAGCGAACTTTGCGTTGATTTCGTTGAACTCTTTGATGACCTGCATCACATCGCCAACGCCTTCTTCAACCACTTCGCGCACGGTGCGGGTTTCATCAACCAGCGGCTCCTGTTCAAGGAAGCCTATGGTGTAGCCGGGTGAAACCGCGGTTTCGCCCTCAAAATCCTTGTCCACGCCTGCAAGCACCTTGAGCAGGGAGGATTTACCGGAACCGTTAAGGCCCAGCACGCCGATCTTGGCACCGTAGAAATAGGAAAGGGAAATATTTTTTCAACACTTCGCGCTGTCCGTGACGTTTTGTCACGCGCATCATCGAATAAATAATCTTATCCGGTTCGTTCTGGCTCATGAGCTCTCCGAAGTTGGAAATTTCAGCCATTGTATGGCTTGTGTAGCTTTTGCCGTGAAAAGCGCAGCTTGTCCAGCACAGAAGACAAAATCCCTACAGCGCCAAGGTTTTCAGGCCGAGGACATCAAAAAAGGACAGGATGATTGCATTTGCAGGCAAGAGCGCGTAGTTTTCGCGCCGTCGGGACTGTTACAGCTCTGTTACACGGTCCGCAAGCCGCTCCCGACACTACAGAACCGGAACATGCCACCCTGATCTGCGGGTGCATGCACGCTCACCTCTTACCAGATTCGAAGGAAAGGCCATGGCTGCTTATCCAGTAATGTACGGCAACACCTATAATACTCCTGAAAATGCATCCAACCCCGCAGCCAGACTGTTCCCGAATCTGTTCTTCTATCCTTCCATGCTTGCCACGGTCGGTGCAGCATCGCGCCTTGCCAAGTACGATAAGCTCACTCCTGAAGAATGGGTTAAAAGCAGCCTTGCCATCGTGCGTGCCTTCGAACGCGTGGGGGTAACCTTCCATTTCGAAAATCTGCAGGCATTTACCCAACTTGAAGGTCCGTGCGTCTTTGTGGGTAACCACATGAGCACGCTGGAAACCTTTGTCCTCCCCTCGCTTATCCAGCCCTATCGCAACGTCACCTTTGTCGTTAAACAGAGCCTGATGGAATATCCCTTCTTCCGCTGGGTGATGCGCTCGCGCGACCCCATTGCCGTTGGCCGCTCCAATCCGAGAGAAGACCTTAAAGCAGTGCTTGAAGGTGGCGTCCAACGCCTGGAAAACGGCATCTCCGTTGTGGTATTTCCTCAGGCAACCCGCAGCGACGAGCTTGACCCTGCTACCTTCAATACCATTGGCGTCAAGCTGGCAAAGAAGGCCGGAGTCCCGGTGGTGCCCCTTGCGCTGAAGACCAACGCATGGGGAACCGGCAGCCTGATCAAGGATTTTGGTCCGGTCACGGCTTCCAGCCCCGTCATGATGCGGTTCGGCGACCCCATGGTCATTGAAGGTAATGGGAAAGCCGAGCACCAGCATATATGCGATTTCATTAGCGCATCGCTTAAGGAATGGGCCTAGCCTTCTCATCGCCGCTCCATGTTCATGATGCTGCACGGGCACTGTGCGCGTGAACACTTTCATTTTCTGCAATAATAATTACTCGTGAACTCCTGTTTTTTCAGCTGTTTGCACAACAAGCCATTATTCTTCCGCATCAAAAAGCCCTTTTTGTATTGACAGAAGAACGAGCGGGGTCTAGCTTTAGACATCGGCTGTTTGAGCGCTCAGTTTGGCAAGAACTGGTTCTCTCTGATACTTCCGCAATAATCAGTCAGAACGCAGGCGGACTCACAGTCAGGCTGTTAAGAATTTCTATAACACGCTCCTCTTCTCTCAGCCCCCGCAAGGGGGCTCTTCTTTTATGAGAACCCCTGCAATTTATCCGGGGCGGTCAACCAAACTCCCCCCGAAACAATGCAGGTTATGCCGGGAAGCGTTGACGGAATGTAAAAAGCACCTCCACATCAAAATAGTGAAATGCGACACAACTTCTTGCAAGCAACACTTTGTGCAGCAAAGCAAGAGTACTGCAGCCGTTGATTGACTGTTCGACTATTGTGGGCTAATGGACTTTTGGGTGCTCAAACAGTGTTATAACTTAAGGCTTGAATGGCAATTCTTCCGCCGGGTGCAATGGGCTGCATCCGGAAATTGCCTGAACCACATAAAAGATAGGCCAAGTGTATGACAATGACCAAAAAGGATTCGCTGCTGCTGGCAGCCAAGGAGCTATTCGGGGAGTACGGATACGCAGAAACGACCTTCAAGAAGATTTCCGAACGCGCTGGGGTTGCGCTGGGTCTTCTTACCCATCACTACGGCAACAAGGAAAAGCTGTTTCTTGCCGCAGGGCTGGACGTTCTGGACAACTTTCTGATCCACCTGCGCGAGGCGTGCGCACGCGGTGAAAACGGCTACGAATCCGTAGTCAATTTCAGCCGGGCTTACCTTGAGTTTTCCGTTCAGAAAGATTCGTATTTCATGGTACTGGTCCGCTGCTCCCCTTATTCGGACATGAAAACCAAGACCGACCGCGACACCATGTACGAGAAGTTCAACCAGGTTCCCCGCGAACTGGAATATCACGTACGCCGCGGCATTGAGGACGGTTCCATTAAAAAGGATCTGCCCCCTCACGAAACCGCAACCGCCATCCAGTGTAACCTGGTAGGCGCCATTCGTACCAAGTTGCTGACGCCGTATGCTCCCCCGAGCCTCTACGACGAAATGGTACGATTCATCTCAAGAAGCATCAAAGCCTAATTTTGCATGCTGGTTGCACTAAAAAGCGGAAGGTAACTCTTCCGCTTTTTTTGCGTCCGCAGGCCCTGCCCTGCCGTATTCAGGCACAAAAAAGGAGCCCCCTTCCGGGGGCTCCGTCATATACCGTTCCTTCATCTAGCTCTTTTCAGGAGCAGGAATCAGGCGCTTGTTGCCGTCCCATACCTGCGGGGTCTTGGGGAAGGGCTTGAGGTACTTGAGCCATTCGTGCGTCTGCAGATGTGCGGGGTCCATCATCAGCTCACGGCTATGTTCCATGATCGGAGGAACAAGGGTCTTGATGTCGCCGTCCAGATCCTTCGCAATGGCGAAGTTGGAAGCACGGATGGCTGCTTCAACAGACTTCTGGCTGTACTGCTGCGACTTGG
Source organism: Halodesulfovibrio sp. (assembly GCA_047972125.1). Taxonomy (GTDB): domain Bacteria; phylum Desulfobacterota; class Desulfovibrionia; order Desulfovibrionales; family Desulfovibrionaceae; genus Halodesulfovibrio. The sequence continues at coordinate 873 of JBKEAK010000282.1, read as the reverse complement.
CAAGGGTATCCAGCGCCTTGGTCGGGTTATGGAAGCCAACGCTGTTTTCGGCAGAGACGTAATCCCAGAAGAACTGGCCCTTGCGGCACCATTCACGGGCTTCAATCATCAGATCGTCATAGTTGGCAGGCTTGGGCCCGGTGTACTCGGCAGCGCGTCGGATGGCTTCGTGCGCCCGCACGGATACTTCCTGCGCGATGAGCAGCTGGGCAAACACCTTTTCCTGCGTATCCACTACACGGCCCTTGAGGTACTCAGGCGTCTTGTCGGTATGGCACTGGCGGCAGGCAGCCATATCCGGGTCCTTCAGCGGGGAGGTCCACTGGTGGTCGGATATCTTCTTCTTGCCGTCGAGACGCTTGTAGGTCATGTGGCAATCGGCACAGGAAACACCGGCAGAACCATGCGGGCCGTTGATCCAGGTCTCGTATTCGGGGTGCTGGGCCTTGAGCATGGGCGTCTGGGAAACAGGGTGAATCCAGTCGTAGAACTGGCCTTCAAAGCCCTTAATATCGGAATTGCCGTGGCCCTTGTAGTAGTTGTAGATGTTCTCGGGATCATATCCTTCGGTCCACGGGAACACAGGACGCTGGGCAGCACCGAATTCAGGCTTCTGGAAGTAGTATTCCACGTGGCACTGGCCACACATGAGAGCGCGCTTTTCGTTGCGCGGAATATCCTTCCACTCCCTGCCCTGCACCTTCAGGAATTCCTTGAGCGGTTCGCTGTAGAGCTGCAGTTCCATGGTTTCGGCTTCGTGGCAGTTGCTACAGCCGATGGCATGGTCCTTCACGTCCATGGCCTGACGGAACTCGTTAAAATCCTTTTTCCAGAAATCATCGCCGTACTTCTCGATGAACTCGGGCATCATGG
>JBKEAK010000281.1:0-1822 GCA_047972125.1 Halodesulfovibrio sp. | reverse complement strand
CATGGCAGTGAACCCCAAGAATTGCCCCAACGCAAAGTACGACCTTGCCAAGAAGTACATCGACTGGATGGCTTCCGACGCAACCCAGAAGCTCATCGGCGACTTCAAGCTCATGGGCAAGCAGCTCTTCACCCCCAACGCGGGCAAGTAGCTCCGCCATTTCCCTGATTGACAGCAGATAAGGGCGGTTGCATACCGCCCTTTTTCATGGAAGAGGGTACGCTCAATGGATTTCATTCTCGAGGGCATATACAAGGCCTTCCTGCTCCTGCTCGGCGGTCACGAAGAAACGTGGTCGGCTGTTTATGCAACGGTTGCCGTATCCAGCATATCCATCTGTGCAACGGTGCTGCTCGGTGCCCCGCTCGGTTTTCTGCTCGGCTATTGCAGTTTTCCGGGGCGGCGGGCCGTGCGCCTTGTCGTGGATACGCTTCTTTCATTCCCCACCGTGGTCATTGGCCTCATCGTCTATGGCTTTATCTCTCGCAGCGGTCCGCTGGGTGAGCTGGGGCTGCTGTTCACCTTGCAGGGCATTGCCGTGGGGCAGGTGATGCTGGGGCTGCCCGTGGTTGTGGCCATGGTGGCCAACGCCGTGGAAAATGCGGACGAAAGGCTGGAGGCAACCCTGCTCACTCTGGGGGCAGACAGCACCCAGCTTTTGCGCACCACCCTGTGGGAAGTGCGGTACCACCTCATGCTTGCCACAGTTGCCGCCTATGGGCGCATTGTTTCCGAGGTGGGCATATCCATGATGGTGGGGGGCAATATCAAATGGCACACGCGCACTATTACCACCGCCATTGCCCTTGAAACAGGCAAGGGTGAATTTGCCATGGGCGTGGCTCTGGGGCTGGTGCTGCTGATCATTGCCTTTGCCGTGAATATTTCCGTTTCCGGACTCAAGCGGAGGGTTGCGAAATGAGCCCGCTCTATTCTCTTTCGGGCATCCGCCAGCGGTATGCAGGCCGTCTTGCGCTGGACCTTCCGTCCCTCGCCATCGAAGGTGGCAGCATTGTGGGGGTGGCCGGTCCCAACGGCAGCGGCAAATCCACGCTCATGCGCATGCTGGCCTTTCTGGAAATGCCGCAGGAAGGCGAGATCCGGTTCGACGGCACCTCGATTGACGCCTCATCCGGAGGCAGCAGGGCAACCATGCTGCGCAAGCATGTTACGCTGTTGACGCAGGAACCCTATCTGCTCCGCCGCACCGTGGCGGAGAATGTGGGGTATGGCCTTGCCGTGCGTGGGCAGCGTAATACTGCCGATGCCGTGCATCAGGCGCTGGAGGACGTGGGCCTGCCAGCGCAGGAATTCATGCACCGGCAGTGGTTCGAGCTTTCGGGCGGAGAGGCCCAGCGTGTCGCACTGGCGGCCCGCATCATTCTGCGGCCCAAGGTGCTTTTGATGGACGAACCTACCTCGTCGCTGGATGAAGAATCCGCAGAGCGCATCCGCATGGCTTCCATGCACATGCGTGACGTGCACGGCACCACGCTTGTCATTGTATCCCACGACCGGGAATGGCTTGATTCCGTGGCAGATACCATGGTGACGCTGCGTAAGGGGCAGCTTGTGGGGTAGGGGCGTTTCGCCTGTGGTTGTGATGCCTGCAGCAGGTGGGCCGGGGGTGACCTGTCCGTCTGAACTTGGGGCGACTGGCGCTCTGGAAGGCAGGTACTAAGGCGGGCTGTCGCTCAGGTAATCTGTCAGCCGTTTGTTGGGCTACATGGTCGTTGTTTATGCCGCGGGGAATTGTTTTGTAAGAAGCGGCAGACGGATGGTGAAGGTTGCTCCTTCTCCCGGCATGGAATCGACCGTGATG
>JBKEAK010000280.1:0-4905 GCA_047972125.1 Halodesulfovibrio sp. | reverse complement strand
TTCACACTTCTTAAGGGTTGTTAAGAAAAAAACTTTAATTCCGAAAAATCTGCCACAATACGCTGGCATCACATCACAAAGCAGGTTTACATTCTCCCCCTCCGCGAGATTCCCAAACAAAACGGGTACTAATCAGATGTGCGACAACGTGAGGCTGCCGGCAAACAGACCTCTTTTCCCTTGCCATTTCTTGCCCTGCTGCCTTCAATCATATACAAATCCAGCCCTGCACGGCACGATAGCCGGTGTCCGGCAAGTTCCATTCATGACCAACAAGAAGGAAAGACCATGAGCAAGCACACGCAAAACGCCCCCTCCGTCACCTCACTCACCGTCAGGGCAGCCAAGGGGAAACGCAAACTCACCATGCTCACCGCATACGACTATTCCTCTGCCACGCTGGTGGACGAATGCGGCATAGACATGATTCTGGTGGGTGATTCGCTTGGCATGGTCATGCTTGGACGCGACGACACCATAGGCGTGACCATGGATGAAATGATCCACCACTGCCGTGCCGTAACCCGCGGGGCAAAGCAGGCACTGGTTATCGCCGACATGCCCTTCATGAGCTATGAGCCCGGGGTGGAAACCGCCATGAAAAACGCCGCGCGGCTGTTTCAGGAAGGAAACGCCCGTGCCGTGAAACTGGAGGGCGGCCACGATGTGGTGCCGCAGATAACTGCATTGGTGAAGGCGGGCATCCCCGTTGTCGGCCACATAGGGCTCACGCCGCAGCGAGTGGCCACCCTTGGCGGATTCAAGGTGCAGGGCAAGACTGCCGATGCAGCCCTCAAGCTGATAGAAGAAGCCAAGGCCCTTGAGGCAGCAGGCGCTTTCTGCATCGTGCTGGAAGCCATTCCCGCAACCATTGCAAAGCGCATCACGGAATCGGTGGGCGTTCCCACCATCGGCATTGGTGCGGGCAAGGACTGTGACGGGCAGGTGCTTGTCTTCCACGACCTGCTCGGACTCTTTGACCGGTTCGTGCCCAAGTTCGTGAAGCAGTATGCGAACCTGCGGGAAATCGCATCCAAAGCAATCGGTGAATACAAGGAAGAAGTGGAATCCGGCGCTTTTCCGGGACAGGAACACGGCTTTGCCATGCCCAGAGATGAAGAGGACAAGCTGGAAGGCTGATCCCTTCCGGTGATTGCACAGGCACCATGGCACATGGCGTCATGACAGGCTGGCCGCGATCGCCAAGATGTGGCTGGCAGGACGTGGCCGGAAGGATGTGACAGACAGAGTATGGCTGGCAAGGTGTAGCTGGCTGGGGTGGCTGACTGAGGTGGCTGGCAAAGTGTAGCTGGCTGGACCACAGCAGGCGGAACCGCAAAAAAGCCGCATTCTCAAGCAGCGGAAGGATCACCCTTCCCTGCGATTCGCCCCACGAAGGCGAAACGGAACGCGACCGAAGAAGCAGGTCACCGCTCAGGCAGTTTCAAGCAGAAAGACGCAGGCCGGATCGATAACAAGCAGCTGCGAGGCGGAGACATTCTCACGTCGGCAAACAAACCCGTATTTATCTATAAGATGCACCGCTGTTTCTTCCATGCTGGCATCAAACAGGAACAGGGTATCCCCCATGAACCTGTCGACCGTTGTCCAATGACAGACCACGGGGTCTTCGCGTACGGGAAGGAAACGCTGGAAGCGGAACACGGCGGTACGGCGACCGCCCCCGCTCATCCAACCGGACATACCGGACCAGATAACCGCAGGAGCCACGTTGCTCTTGGCAGCCCATGGCCGGTGCGCCCGGATGGGGAACAGCTCCTTTCCGTATTCGGTCACAAGCCATTCCACCAGCCATGTATAGTCGGTACGGTTCCAGACAAGATCATTCCAGCTGTCGGGCATTTCATCGGGAAGCCTCGAAAGCAGCTCACCAAGCACCCTCTTGGCCTGCCATGCGGACATGGAATGAAGCTGCTGAAAAGCGTTCAGCATGGCATACACGGCGCAAAAGACGTCCAGTTTCCCCTGATAAAATGGGCGCATGGCTCCCTCCTGGCGCAAAGGTACTCCACATCGGGCAGGCAAGGCAATCCATCAATAAGTATACTCGCTTTGTTGCGCCGCGCTACTCCATCCCGCACCACCACTGCATTTCTGGTGGAAAAAGTCCGGCAATGCGATACCATGTATCTCCCCGTGCAGGCAGACGGCTCCTACAACGACATATTTTCAATACATAACAGCATGTTGCGCTGCCAGCTTTTTTCTGGACAAAGGGCAGTAGGCAGGCTATATGCTACACAACCATATGCGGATAACTTGATATGCAGATAATTACAGATCCTTCCGAGCTACAGAGTTGCTGCCTCGCATGGCGCATGCAGGGGCTGAACACGGTACTGGTACCCACCATGGGCTATTTCCATGCCGGGCACGAAAGCCTTATGGCCCACGCCCGCAAGATAGCGGACAAGGTGGTGCTCACGCTGTTCGTCAATCCTGCGCAATTTGGTCCCAATGAAGACCTTGCCGCCTACCCGCGCAACCATGAGCGGGACATTGCCATAGCAAAGTCGCATGGCGTTGACGTGCTCTTTCTGCCGGAAGCCGGTTCCATGTATGCCCCGGACCACGCCACATGGGTTGAAGTACCCGAGCTGGCCAAGGGGCTGTGCGGCATAAGCCGCCCCACGCATTTCCGCGGGGTGTGCACCGTAGTCATGAAACTGTTCATGCTTACCCAGCCCAAGGTGGCCGTCTTCGGCCAGAAGGACTGGCAGCAGGTTGCCATCATCAAGCGCATGGTAAGAGACCTCAACGTTCCCGTTGAGATAGCTCCGTGCCCCATCGTCCGTGAGCATGACGGACTGGCGCTCAGTTCCCGCAACGTCTATCTTGCGGAGCACGAGCGCGCACAGGCACCCGCCATCCGTGCAGGCCTTCTGCACGCAAAGGGCATGGTTGCCGATGGATGCAGGAACGTGGAAGAACTTACGCAGGCCATCCGCCGCTACTGGGCAGACAATCTGCCCGACGGAGAAGAAGACTATCTCTCCTTCGTGCATCCGGATACGCTTGCACCCCTTGAACGCATTGAGGATGCCGCCCTCTGCGCCGTAGCCGTGAGGCTGGGCAAGGCGCGCCTTCTCGACAACATAGTATTGACGGAACAAGGGGCCTAGCACCCGTTATTTCGTCCATGAACATACGGTGACCGCTCACCGGCACTACGCAACGGCAGGGCCCGGCCAACAGCCCCCTGCCCTGCGGACAAGCAGGGAGGTTTCATGTCCCAGCCGACACAGGAACCAAAAGGACTTCTGAACGCAATCAAACGGTTCTTCAAAGTCAACCTGATTGCCGGGGTTCTGTTTCTTGTTCCGCTCATCGCCACATTCATGACTCTTCGAGTTATCGTGCGCTGGATGGACAAGTCGCTGCTGCTGCTGCCGCCCGCCTACCGCCCGGAAGCGTTTCTGTCTTTCAAGGTGCCGGGGCTGGGGGCCATTCTGGTGGTGGTCATCGTGCTGACGACGGGCATACTTGTCCGCAACCTGCTTGGGCGCAGACTGGTTGCCCTGTGGGATGCCATAGTGGACCGCATTCCCTTCGTGAGCAATTTTTACAAGGCCGTGAAGCAACTGGTGGAAACCATTTTTCACGGCCCCGCGCGGGACTTCAAACGGGTGGTGCTCATAGAATACCCGCGCACCGGGCTGTATACGCTGGCTTTCGTAACCGGTGTGGCAGTGGGGGAAATTCAGCAGAAGACGGAGAAGAAAGTACTGAACGTCTTTGTTGCCACAACCCCCAACCCGACATCTGGCTTTTATCTGATGGTGCCGGAAGAGGATATCATTCCCCTCGAAATGAGCGTGGAAGATGCCTTCAAGGTGCTTATGTCCGGCGGCATTCTCAATCCGGATGCAGCCGCCGCAGGCAAAAAGAAATCTCAAGCGACAACAAACGCGGAAACCGCTCAGGAGGACACCCCGCAATGATGATCAACAACAAGGGCAAGTATCACTTTACTTCCGAATCCGTGACCGAAGGCCATCCCGACAAAGTTGCCGACGCCATTTCCGATGCCGTTCTGGATACCCTTCTTGAGCAGGACCCCGATTCCCGTGTTGCTTGCGAAACGCTGGTAACCACCGGCATGGCAGTAATCGCCGGTGAAATCACCACCAAGGGCTACGCAGACCTGCCCCAGGTGGTTCGCGATACCATCCGCGAAATCGGCTACACCAGCTCCGCCATGGGTTTTGACTGCGACACCTGCGCAGTCATCTCCTCCATCGACAAGCAGTCTCCCGACATCGCTCAGGGTGTTGACCGCACCGCTCCTGAAGAACAGGGCGCCGGCGACCAGGGCATGATGTTCGGCTTTGCCTGCAACGAAACCCCCACCCTGATGCCCGCCCCCATCTACTGGGCGCACCAGCTCTCCCAGACGCTGACCCGCGTCCGCAAGGAAGGCGTGCTGAACTTCCTGCGCCCCGACGGCAAGACCGAAGTCTCCTTCGAGTACCAGAACGGCAAGCCCTCGCGCATCGACACCGTGGTAGTTTCCGCGCAGCACACTCCTGAAGCAACGCAGGAAGAGATTGTTGAAGGCATCAAGAAGGAAGTCATCTTCAAGACCCTGCCTGCCGAAATGCTCGACAGCGCAACCCGCATCTTCATCAACACCACCGGCCGTTTCGTTATCGGCGGCCCCATGGGCGACTGCGGTCTCACCGGCCGCAAGATCATTCAGGACACCTACGGCGGCATGGGCCACCACGGCGGCGGCGCTTTCTCCGGCAAGGACCCGTCCAAGGTTGACCGTTCCGCTGCCTACATGGGCCGCTACATCGCCAAGAACGTTGTTGCTGCCGGCCTTGCTCCCACCTGCGAAGTGCAGATCGCATACGTTATCGGCGTTGCCGAGCCCGTATCCGT
>JBKEAK010000014.1:0-16020 GCA_047972125.1 Halodesulfovibrio sp. | reverse complement strand
GAGCTGCCCAAGAACCGCAGCGGCAAAATCATGCGCCGCATTCTACGTGCCGAAGAGTTCGGCGAGGATGTGGGTGATACCAGCACGCTGGAAGAAGGCCCCTTCTGCCTGCGCTGACCAAGGCCAGACTACAGAAAAGACAAAAAGCCCCGCATGATGCATGCGGGGCTTTTTTCTTTTTCTGTAGTCGGGTGTTGGTCAGCGCAGGCAGAAGGGGCCTTCTTCCAGGGTGCTGGTATCACCCACATCCTCGCCGAATTCTTCGGCACGCAGAATGCGGCGCATGATTTTGCCGCTGCGGTTCTTGGGCAGCTCCTTGCGGAATTCCACCGCCTTCAGCACGGCCACGGGGCCGAGTTCCCGCCGCACATGCTCCATGAGTTCGGTTTCCATGTCGTCTGCCTGCACATACCCGCCAAAGGGGGGCAGATCGTCGTGCAGCATCACGAAGGCCTTGGCGACCTCGCCGCGAATCTCGTCCGGCACGCCGATAACGCCACACTCCGCAACGGCAGGGTGAGAGGACAGCGCAGCCTCAAGTTCTGCCGTACCCACGCGGTGCCCCGCGATCATGATAACGTCGTCGGCCCGTCCCTGAATCCAGATGTAGCCGTCGTCGTCCTTGCGGGCCACGTCGCCGGGGAAATACCAGCCCGGGAACTGGGACCAGTACATGTCCACATAGGCTGCGTGGTCATTGAACACGGTGCTCATCATGGCGGGCCACGGGCGTTTTATGACCAGATAGCCTCCGGTGCGCGGCGGCAGTGAATTGCCCTGTTCATCCACCACATCCACATCTATGCCCGGCATGGGCTTGGTCACGGACCCCGGTTTGAGCAGGGAGACGGGCAGCGGGGAGATCATGATCATGCCGGTTTCCGTCTGCCACCATGTGTCGAGCAGCGGGCATTGGCCGCGGCCGATATTCTTGTAGAACCACACCCATGCTTCGGGCGAGATGGGTTCGCCCACGGTGCCCAGCAGGCGCAGCGTGGTCAGGTCGTGTCCGGCGGGATACTGGGTGCCGAAGCGCATGAGCATGCGGATGAGCGTGGGCACGGTATAGAGAATGGTCACGCCCCAGCGTTCCACCATGGACCACAGGCGGCCTGCCTCGGGGTAGAGCGGATGCCCTTCGTAGAGCAGGGTGGTTGTCCCCGCCATGAGCGGGCCGTAAATGACGTAGGAGTGACCCGTGATCCAGCCGGGATCGGCGGTGCACCAGAAAATGTCTGTGGGCTTCAGGTCGAATACCCAGTTCAGGGTGCGGTGCACGCCCACCATGTAGCCGCCGTGCGAGTGTACTATGCCCTTGGGCTTGCCCGTGGTGCCGGAGGTATACAGCATGAAGAGAGGATCGTTGGCCTCAACAACCTCGGTAAGGGCCTCGGTGGGCTGATGCAGCATGACATCATGCCACCAGCGGTCGCGGTCGTCGTGCATGGCCACATCAAGGTGTGCGCGGTGCACAACCACAACAGCCTCAACGAGAGAGTGGCAATGCTGCAGCGCCTCGTCTACCAGAGGCTTGAGGGCGATGACGCGGCCGTTGCGGTAGAAGCCGTCCACGGTCACGATAACGCGGGGCTGGGCGTCTTCAACGCGGTCGGCAAGCGCACCGGATGAGAAGCCTGCAAATACCACGCTGTGCACGGCACCTATCTTGGCCGTTGCGAGCATGGCAATCACGGTTTCCGGCAGCGAGGGCATGTAGATGAGCACGCGTTCGCCCTTCTTCACACCAAGCCCGCGCAGAACGTTGGCGAAGCGGTTCACCTCGCGGTAGAGCTCGAAATAGGTAAGCTTGCGGGTGTCGCCGGGTTCACCTTCCCATATGAGGGCGAGCCGGTTCTTGTTCACCGTTTCTATGTGGCGGTCCAGCGCGTTGTGCACGATGTTGCAGCGCGCACCGGAGAACCAGCGGTAGAACGGGGCGTTTGTCTCGTCCACCACGGTTTCCCATTTGCGGAACCACTGCAATTCATCCGCTGCCTCTTCCCAGAATCCCTTCCAGTCGGCATCCGCATGCTTGCGCGCGGCAAGAATATCCTGCGGGTTGACGGTGGCTTCTGCGGCAATGCGCGGCAGGGGGCGGAAAACACGTTCTTCCACCAGCAGGTTGTCTATGGTGCCCCGCATGGCCGCTCGGGTTTCCGGTGCGTTGCAGCTTGCCGGAACGGTAGGGGCGGGGGCGTCAGTTTTTTTCTGTCTGGTCATGGCTATAGCCCCAGTACCTGTTTGAGTTCGGCGAGTCTGCGACGGCTGATGGGCAGTTCGATACGCGTTCTGCCTGCTGAGCGGAGCATGAAGTTGGAACCGGGAAGCGAGGCGATTTCCGTCACCATGTCGAGGTTCACAAGATATTTGCGGTGCACGCGGAAGAAGCGGTGCGAGCGCAGCCTGCTCTCAAGCACCTTCAGCCGGTACGAAGTCAGGTATTTCTGCGTGGCGGTATGGACATAGGAATAGTCTTCATACGCCTCCACAAAAATGATCTCGTTGTAGGGCAGGAGCATGGTCTTGCCTTCCAGCGTAATGGCAAGGCGCTCTATTTCCACGGGGCGGAACTTGCTGCTGTAGTCCCATGCCTGCTTGAGCGCGGAGAGAAAGCTCTCTTGCTCATCGTCTGCAAGGGGCAGCTGCACGGTCTCTTCCAGCGCGTCATAATCGCCTTCGTGGTCCACCACAACAGGGGCATGCGGTTCCTTCCAGCGTGAAGAGGGTTCCGGCGCAAGGTTGTAGTGGGTCTTGAACTGCCGCAGTCGGTCTATGGTGCGGGCAAAGCGGCTTTCCTGACAGGGGAAGATTATGTAGTCCGTGGCTTCCAGCTCGAAGGCAGCAAAGGCGTGCTGTTCGTCTTCTGCCAGAAACACGAGTGCGGGGCGTTGTTTGCGGCCCATGAGCAGGCGGGCAAGCTCAAGGCCGTCCATGGGGCCGTTCAGGCCGATGCCCAGAAAGAATATGGCGTACGGGATGGCCTCCAGCAGTTGGAGAGCCTCTTGCGCGGATGTGGCCTCACCGAGCACCCGCACAAACGGCACCGGTTCCAGCAGCGCGCGGAGTTTGGCGCGCGTTGTGGCATCCGGATGAACAAGCAGCGTGGTAAGGTGAGCCATGTAACCCTTCTTTTACGTTCTTTCAGTGGATTCATGCCACTCTACAACGATACGTGAATCATGAAAAGAGGTTAGCGGGTTTTGGTGCTGTTTGTGCGTGCAACCTGCAATGCGGTGGTCTGCATGCACTTCCGTCACCGTGTTGTCACCAAATCAATATATTGAATGTTAGCCGCATGGGCCATTATGATGTGCCCTGCCATGACCGTAACGTCCTTGCATTGAGATGGCGAAACCAGACTTGCTGCGGGGCAGATGTACCGGAAGCCGGGAGGAAGAATGACACGCAAGAAGATGCTTATACTGTGCACGGGCAATTCGTGCCGCAGTCAGATGGCCGAGGGATGGGTACGGGCGCTCAAGGGTGACCTGTATGACGTGTGGTCGGCAGGGATAGAGAAACATGGCATGAATCCCTTTGCCGTAAAGGTAATGGCGGAGGCGGGCGTGGATATCTCTGCCCACTGGTCAAAGCTTGCGGCTGAACTGCCGGAGCAGGAATATGATTACATTGTGACCGTATGCGGCCATGCCAGCGAGAATTGCCCCTATTTTCCCGGCAGCGCACGGCGGGTGCATGCGGGATTTGATGATCCGCCCCGTCTGGCAAAGGATGCGGCGACGGAAGAGGAAGCCCTTGGCCATTACCGCCGCGTGCGGGATGAAATTCGCCGCTGGGCAGAAGGGCTGCCGGATTCTCTGGGATAGCCGTAGAGTATGCGTAAAATAAAAAAAGGGTCGGAGTGTGAATTCCAGCCCTTTGCAGGTTAATAAGGAACCTTTGTTTTCAGTAAATCATATTCTCGCTAAGCCGGAACTGAGGTCCAAAAACGGATTTTCATCGCTTATACGAGGTGCAGGAACGTTAGGTTCCTGCCCGGCGGAGCCAAAAATACCAGAAATGGTTTTGCCAGCAGTCTAAAAAAGGGCCGGAGTTTGCACTCCGGCCCTTTGTCGTATCTATCTGGTGAAGGTCGGCTGAAGCCTAGCGCATGGTCAGAATGCGGCGGGCGCTTTCGTCCATGACGTCGGTGATGAAGGGAACACCGGTTTCAGCGGTGGTTTCGCGGTTGCCGGAGGCGATGTCGGCGCGGGAGATCTCGTCGAGGGAGAACTTGCGTACACCGGCAAGCAGCTGCTGCAGAGCGCAGGAGAGCTTGTCCACCATGCACCACATGGCCACTGCGCCGAGGGGCAGGGTTTCCATTTCCTTGGCACCCACGACCTTCTTCACGTCCTGGTAACCCACGAAGATTTCTTCTGCGGTGGAACCGAACTTGGAAACGGCTGCGGGCAGGCTGTCCCAGTTGCCGTTTACCTTGGCGCGGCGTTCGGGGAAGAGCACGCCTTCGATGTTGGAGCCGAGGAAGCCGGGAATCATCATTGCGCGGCCCATGCAGATGAGCTTGGCGTAGGGAGCGCCCATTGCAAGCGCCTTGAAGATGTCCGGACCCTTGGCGAAACCGCCTGCAAAGGAAAGGTCCACAACCTTCTTGCCCTGTGCGGCCAGCATGCTGGCGTATTCATATGCCTTGGCGTGCAGCAGGATGGAGGGCACGCCCCAGGTTTCCATCATGTTCCAGGGGCTCATGCCGGTGCCGCCGCCGGAACCGTCGATGGTGAGCAGGTCGAGTTCGGCGTCGGTGGCAAAGCGCAGGGCCATGGCCAGTGCTTCCATGCCGTAAGAGCCGGTCTTCAGGGAAATGCGCTTGAAGCCGAGGGAACGCAGGTAGGCAACGGAGTTCATGAACTCGGCGCGAACCTTTTCCACGGAATCAAGGTTGGTGTAGCCGAGGCGGCTGTGGCGGGCAAAGCTCTTGATGGCGCCCTTGTTGAAGCCTTCCTGCACTTCGGCCAGTTCGGGGTCGGGGTCCACAAGGTAGCCGCGCTTCTTGAGGAACAGAGCGTAATCAAGGCTGGTTACTTCGATTTCGCCGCCGATGTTCTTTGCGCCCTGACCCCACTTCAGCTCGATGATGACCTTGTCGCCGTACTTCTCGGCAACGTATTCGGCCACGCCGTTGCGGGTGTCTTCCACGTTCAGCTGCACGATGATGGCACCGTAGCCGTCGTAGTAACGCAGGTAGGTATCGATGCGGCGTTCCAGTTCGGGTGCCTTGGTGATGCGGCCGCTCTGCAGTTCTGCCTGACGGTCAACGCCCACCACGTTTTCACCGATGACGATGGGAGCGCCAACCAGTGCGCAACCGGCGGCAAAGGAGTCCCAGTACTTGGCAGCGATGAAGGTGGAACCAAGAGCACCGGTCATGAAGGGAACCTTGACCTTGGTCTTTTCCTTCGCGCCGAAGCTGGTTTCAAGGGAAACGTCGGTGAAGAGTACGTCGCCGCTCTGTGCCTTGCCGTTGTCGCTCATGCCATGAGCGCCGAAGCTGTTGCCCTGAATGCGCAGGGAGTTGTAGCTCACACCCACGTGGGTGGTGTTGCCGCTGCCTGCGGTTACGGTGCCGAAGTCGCGGGGGTACAGAACCTCGCGACCGCGCATGGCGCTGAGCCAGGTTTCACACTTGCCCTGACAGTCGGCGCGGCACAGGGTGCACAGGCCGGATTCAATGGCGTTGCCGCGGTTGACAGTGCCCAGAACATCATTCGATTTGGACCATTGAAACATTATGCTCTCCGACAATTTTGAAATATTTTATGTGGGACGCGCTAAAATCGGGATAATTAACATGTTTGTCAACTACATTTTTGTCGTTTTTGGTCTTAAGTGTCCTGTTTATGTGCTCAAATCACTGTATTGCTGATTATTTTGAATGTTGTTGAAATGCAATGATCAGCGCAGAGCATTCTTAGCGTGTGTAGTTATGTTTCGAACGATGTTTCATTATGTTGCATTGTGTTGTTGTGAGTCTTGCATACACCAACACGATAGTGTGTCATGTGTATGCGCCGAAGTGTCGCTGCATGACGAAGGTGTGCAGTCGTCTTTGAGGAGGGAGTAGTGCTGGGCAGACGCAGTCTGCATGTGCCGAAAATGGAATTTCCGGTTACGATGAAGGGTAAAGACGGTTCAGATGGAGCATGGATGCAGACTGCCGGAGTGATCTGCCGGGAGTGGGCACGGGGAGTGGCTGCCGGGAGTGAGATGACGGGAAAGACTAAGGCCGGTGCTCGTCGTGGTCGGGTGCTCTATATGGCGCAAAGGCGGCTTCGGGGTTTGTGCGAACCCCTTTGAGAAAGAGCGCCAGCCAGAGTGCAAGGGCACCCCATCCGCAATAGGGATGCACAAAATGCGCAGCAAGAGCGCCGCCGGACAGCAGGGCAGTCCAGAGAACGAGTTTGTTTCTCATGTCTTTGCATAGTGCATTTTTGTCATATTGGCTGCGTTCTTGTTCGGACAGCGTGTTGAAGCCGCTGACCAGCATGGCACCCTTTTCACGCAGTACGGCAAAGAGCAGGGCGAACAGGGCAAAGGGAACGGCAAGGGCCAGACAGGCAATGGATGCGGTATTCATGGGGGCAGGGTTAGCGGGCGATCATGTCCGGGGTGCGGCCAACCACGGCCACGTGCACCGCATCGGCACCGCCGGCACGCAGACACCGGACGGCCGCCTGAATGGTTGCGCCGGTGGTCATGATGTCGTCTACCAGCAGAATGGATTTGCCCCTGGCTGCCTCATCAGCGGCAAAGGCCCCTTGTAGGTTGCGGTTTCGCTGTTCCTTGCTCAGGCCTATCTGGTGCGGTGTGGCAGCCGTGCGGCGCAGCAGGTGCTGCATAAGCGGCACGCCAAGGGCTGTGGCAACAGGGCGGGCCAGTTCGAGTGTCTGGTTATAACCGCGCTCATGCAGGCGTCCGCGGTGCAGGGGAACAGGCACAATGGCATCGGGAGTGCCTATGGCAGCCCGGTTCTCAAGGCAGCGTGCGGCCAGCAGCTCGCCGAGCACGGCCCCCTGTTCCAGCGCGCCGTGAAACTTGAAACGGAGCATGCCGTGGCGCAGGTCTTTCTGATACACGGCGACAAAGGTCAGTGAATCCCACGGGGGCGGGGTTTTCAGGCAGTCTGCGCACGGTGCCGGCGGGAGGGATGCATCGGCGAATATCAGGCCACAGCGGGTGCAGTAGCCTCCTTTTCTCGGCTGCATGGAGTCTGCGCATGCATCGCAAAGCGGGCTTTCTTCCTTCTGCGTTCCCGCAGGCATGGTGCTGCGGGGGGCACAGGGCGCTCCGCAGGCCGTGCACCGGCGTACATCCAATCCGGCAGCGTGGCTGAGGGCGTGCAGCGCGTGCGAAACGCGGGCGAGCAGGGGGGATGGCATCAGGAATATCAGCCTTGGGACTGCGAGAGAAATTCTTCCACCGCTTTCTGGGCGTCCATGCCCATGCGGTGCAGGCTTTCGCAGTCTTCCTCGTTGTTGGCAAGGTCCTTGGGACCGTCCAGCCCGTACATGAGCAGCGGCTGCTGCAGTGTGAAATTGAATGGCTGCAGGAAGCACTTCATGGTCAGCACACTTCCTTCAAACAGCTTTTCACCCTTTTGCCGTGCGCCCATCATGGCGAGGAATGCCTTTCTGGGCGGCAGGCCGGTCATGCTGGTTTCTCCGGCATGGTAGCGCATCCAGAAGCACTGGCAGCGATCGATGAAGGCCTTGAAGTGCGAGGGTACGTGATAAAAGTACACGGGCGAGGCAAAGAACACGACCGGCGCGGTCAGCATGAAGCGGAAGAGCTCGTTGCTCTGGTCTTTTTCCGTGAGGTAGCAGGCCTTTGCGGGATCGTGCTCGCAGCGCTGGCAGGATACGCAGTGGTGCACGTCGTAATGGCGCAGCAGTACCAGTCTGGATGAGCCGCCTGCTGCGGAGACACCTTCCATGAACAGTCTGCACGCCTGATCGCTGTTTCCGCCGGCGCGGGGACTGCACGATATGGCAACGATGGGTGAATCGTTCGCCTTTGAGGAAGATCGGGAAACACTTTTGGTCATGATGTTGCCTTGATTGTTGCAGCCGCCATGCTGTGCGGCTTGGCTAGCCCCGGGCTTTGCGGGTCATCACAACGCGCAGGCCGCCCGATTCTTCCGCCACGGGGCTATCGGAAAATTTCCAGCCGGTTTCTATATACAGGGCGTGTTCCACCTGCCCCATTGCGCTATCGCCGACGAGAAAGGTGATTGTGTCGCCCCTGTGAAATCGGAGATACCAACTTATCTCCAGGCTCACGCCTCAGCACTTGTTTCGCAGGTCGATCGGTTCGCCGTTTCCGGCGGGAGTACTCTGCATCTCCTGCATGGTGTCTACCTGACGAATTCCGTGAAAAAGGGATTGTTCAGCTTTTCATCCTGCACGGACGTTTCAGGGCCGTGTCCCGAATAGACCACGGTTTCGCCGGGGAGCGTGAAGATCTTGCGGGTAACGGAGTGCTTCAGGTCGTCCATGCTGCCGCCGGGGAAGTCGGTGCGGCCGATGGAACGGTAGAAGAGCAGGTCGCCCACAAAGACAACGCCTCCGTCCGGGAAGTGGAAGGAGAGGCTGCCCGGCGTGTGGCCGGGGGTATGCAGCACCGTGCAGGGCAGGCCCATGAAGGAGCTTGCGCCTTCTTCAATGGATTCGAAGGCAAAGGGCGTTACCTTGGGAAAGCCCCACATGCCGCCGCTGCCAAGTTCGGAATCGAGCATGTAGGCATCCTTGCCGCAGGCGAGAATGGGTGCGCCAGTGGCCTCGTGCAGCGCCTGATTGCCATATATGTGGTCAAAATGCAGGTGCGTGTTCAGAATGTGGGTGAGCTTGAGGTTATTCTGCTGCAAAAAGGTGATGACGCGGGCCGGGTCGCCGCCGGGGTCAACGGCCACGGCAAGGCCGTCGTGCCATGCGAGATGGCAGTTTGTTTCCAGCGGGCCGAGGGGAAAGGTCTTTATCTGCATCAGAATTTCTCCAGCATGTAATGATCAAGGGGATGTCGGTTGGCCTTGCCCGGTTCTGCGGGGTGGCCCACGGTGATGACGGTGATGAATTCGTAATCGTCGGGCGAGAGCTGCAGTGCCTCAAGAACCTGCGGGGCATTGTTCATCATCTGGCCGAGCCAGACGGTGCCGAGCCCCTGCGCGTGTGCTGCCAGCATCATGTTCTGAATGCAGGCACCGGCGGACTGATGGTCCTTCTGCTCGTGATAGGTCGCCTTCTTGTCGAGAAACAGGGCAATCATCACGGAGCTGCTTTTCACGATATGCGTGTACTTGGTGAGGCCGGAAAGCGTTTCAAAGCGCGGGTCTTCCTTGCGCAGCACGAGAAAGCGGAAGGGCTGGTTGTTCATGCCGCTGGGGGCCCAGCGTCCGGCTTCGAGAATGGCGCGTACGGCATCGTCCGCAACCGGCTCATCGGTATATTTGCGTATGCTGCGGCGGTCTTTTAAGGCGGCAAGTATGGCTTCTGCGCTCATGTCGGCTCCTTGGTCGCAAGTCTTTGCGGCCCCGGTTTTTTTATGAAAATATCCTGTAAGGTGAAACAGGGCTAGAAAGTAGCTACCTCATCGCCGCAGGTGTTGCAAGGTTTGGGGCTGAACGGGGCACAGCCCGCCCCTGCCGGACAAGGCAGGTACTTCCCAATTTCGGCCTGTGTATGTATACCTCCAGCATGAAGGCGCAACAGGACATTTTCACCGGCACGCGGACCACACTGACTCGGCACGACCTCATCACCTACGATCATATGCTCGCAGATGCTGTCAGCCGTTTTCTTCCTTTCAAATCATACAGCCTCTACTTTCCCAAGGGCAAGCAATCGGCCGAGGCTGTATGGGACCCCAGCGACCGCAAGATTTTGCTGCCCCTGCAGTTGCAGGGCAGAATGCTCGGTGTGTTCGTTGCGCGTGGCGTGAGCCTGCGCGGCAGGCGTGGCATGCTGCCGTTGCTGCCCGGCCTTGCGGAGCAGGCGCTGGAAAAGCTGTATCTGTACAAGATGAGCATTACGGACCCGGCAACGGGGCTTTTTTCCAGACAGTATCTGAAGCATGCCATCTGTCGCGAGGTTGAGCTTATCCGTGAATGCTTCCGCCCTGCGGGTGACGGCTGCTGCGATATCAATGCCTCTGCAGTGCAGGGCGGCTATCACGCCTGCATGGGCGTGGTGACCTTTGCCTTCGATTCCATGAAGCATGTCATCCGCGATTACGGCTTCATCTTTGCCGATGATCTGACTGTTACGCTGGCAGATACCCTTGTGGCCTGCGTACCTGAATCCGCCTTTGTATCCCGCACCGGCGACTACGAATTTACGGTTTTCATTCCCGGCGGCACGGTCACGGCCTGCCGCAAGCTGGCCAAGCAGGCCGTGCGCGAACTGCGTGCTGTGCGCCTTGTGCACGAACTCACCGAAGACAAGGTGGGCGTGAATGCCTGCGCGGGTTATGCGGCCTATCCGCAGGATTTCGAGGGCTACCTCTTTGAGCGCGAGATAAGCGAACAGGCCCGCCTGCTGCTCAGAAAGGCCCGCATCGCCTCCGGCATAGCTGGTGAAAAGAGCGTGGGCGAAGCCCTTGAATATGTCATGGGCTACAACCGCATTCTGGTGGAAGGGGGCAAGGTGCTGGAAACCATGCCCATGAGCCGCGTGATGGTCAGCCTTGGCCGTTCCATGGGGGCCCGCGAAGGCGGCCGGTATTCCGTGTGGTCCACGGAGTATGATTCCCGCAAGATTTCCGCTCCCGAGAACGGGGGTAACGGACAGAACGGCGGCAAGGCGCCCCTCTACAAGGGCGAGATTGTGCTCATGGAGATTCGTGAAACGCAGTCTCTGGCCGAGATAATGCACCTTGGCGATCCCACGTGGGCAATAGAGCCGGGTGACAGAATCACGCTTATGCCGGAAGAAAAGGGCATTGCCGCGCCGTCCGATTCGGAAGAGGCGCATCTTGACCCGATCACCGGCCTGTTCCGTCACCGGGATTTTCTGGCGCGTTTCAGCCGCGAGCGGGAAAAGTGCGATACCTTTGCCGTGGCCCTGCTGCGCCTTACCGGAGCGGACAGGTCGTTCGGCAATCGCGCCTCGCATGCCGAGCAGCTTATTGCCGAATCTGCCGAGGTGTGCCGCAGCATCCTTGGCCCGGATGTGCTGGGCGGGCGTTACGGCCTCAATTCCCTTGTCTATTTCCATGCAAACGTGACCTCGGCACAGATGCTGGAACTCTACACCACCCTGTGCGGAACGCTCGATACCAAGCTGCACATAGAATCCGCCGCTGGTGTGGCATGCCACCCCTTCCTCAGCTACCGCAAGGCCGACAGCCTTGAGAACTGCCTGAAGGCGCTGGAATATGCCATGTTGTGCGCCAAGCCCAAGGTGGGCCTCATGGATTCCGTGGCACTGAATATCAGCGCGGACAAGCTGTTCTCGAAGGGCGATACCTTCGAGGCCATTGAGGAATACAAGCGTGCGCTGCTGGCGGATGACGGCAACACCATGGCGTGGAATTCCCTCGGCGTGTGCTATGCCGGTCTCGGCAGACCGCAGGATGCCCGCAAGCAGTTCGAAGAGGCGCTCAAGCGCAACCGCAAGGATGTGATGGCACTCTACAACCTCGGCAACGTCTGTCACACCATGGGAGAAGTGAAGGAGGCCCGCGAGTTCTACCGCAAATGCCTCAAGCAGAATTCTTCGCACTTCTTTGCGCTGATCAGGCTGGGGCAGCTTTCCGAGGGCGAGAAGAAATACAGCATCGCCCGCCAGTACTATAACCGGGCCGCCAAGCTTGAAGAGAATCAGGCGCTGGTGCAGCGGCACCTTGCCCGTCTGTGCATGCGGCAGGGACGTCTTGATGAAGCCCGCGAGTGCCTGCATCAGGCGCTTATCCATAACCCGCAGGATGCGCTTGCCCTGCAGCTCATGGCCAAGCTCTATCTGGATGGCGGAGAAGACCCGGAAATCGCCGAAGTGCTTGCGCGGCAGGCTGCGGCCCTGCGCCCGGACCTGAAGTCCGCGTGGCTTGAACTGGCCAGAGCCTTTGAGGTGCGCGGCAAGCATCAGGATGCCCGTGAAGCCTTGCTCAAGGCAGGCGCTCTCTAATCTTTTCAGTTGTCAGCGCCTCACAGGGCGCACTATATCTATTCAATGAAACAAACTTCATCCAGAACCGGTTCCGGTTCCGCATCCTATGCTGCCGTGCAGAGCACAACGGACAGGCTGCCGCTCGGCCCCCTGCTGCGGGTGCTTGCGGGCGGCACCATGATCAGTTTTGCGGCGGTGTTCGTCAAACTGGTCAATGTGGGCCCCAGCACGTCAGTTTTTTACCGTGTGTTCTTCGGCGGCGTGGCCCTGCTGCTGCTTGCCCTTGCCAGAGGCGAGCGCCTGCGGGTGGGGCGCGGCATATGGGGCATAGTGCTTGCCGCGGCCTTTTTCTTCACGCTTGATCTTGAGACATGGCATCGCTCCATCCTCTATGTGGGGCCGGGGCTGGCGACCATTCTCGGCAATTTTCAGGTCTTCATTCTTGCCTTCATAGGCGCGGTGGTGTTCAAGGAGCGGATTTCTCTCCGTCTTGTCATGGCACTGCCGCTGGCCATTGGCGGCTTGTGGCTGCTGCTTGGTGTGGACGTGGGCGGCCTGCCGGAAGGCACCATTCCCGGTGTGATATTCGGCCTGCTCACCGCCGTGTCCTACGCCTGCTATATTCTGACACTTCGTCGCTCACAGGGCGTGGAAGGGCGGCTGCCGCTTATCATGAACATGGCCATGGTCTCTCTGGGCACGGCGCTTTTCAGCGGCATTTCCAGCCAGTTCCATGATGTTTCGTTCGCCATTCCCACGTTGCAGGATGGTGGCTACCTCATCGCTTACGGCCTGCTGTGTCAGGGCGTGGGCTGGGTGCTCCTTTCCTCGGCGCTTCCCAAGCTGCCTGCCGCAGTGGCGGGCTTGCTCATGCTCATTCAGCCGACACTTTCCTTCATATGGGATATTCTGCTGTTCGACCGTCCCACCGGGCCGCTTGGCGTGCTTGGTGCCTGCATGGCCATTTTTGCCATATGGGTAGGCATATCGGGGCAACAGGCTGTGCAGCGGCGCACCATCAACAAGTAATCACAGCGGATACCCCGGCGTTGCTACGGACCTGTCATGAATGACTGCCGGAGTATCCATTCAATCTCTTCGCCAAGGTTTCAGCACGATCATGGATATCAGTGAGAACGATGCAGCCCGTGCAGAAGGGCTGCGCGAAGGCTTTACCACAGGTACCGCTGCAACAGCTGCGTCCGTGGCGGCCCTGCATCTGCTGCTTGGAGGCAGGCAACCGGAAACCGTGAATGTTCCGCTGCCGCCTTTTCCGCCTGAACAGGGGATGGAGCAGGTTCGTCTGGACATTCCGGTGGCAGGCAGCACGTTGCATGAAGCCGGAGAACCCTGTGCCACTGCCGAGGTCGTTAAGGATGGTGGTGACGACCCGGACGCCACCCACGGGGCAATCATTCAGGCCCGTGTGTGCCTTGCCGGTGACGAAGGGGCGGTAACGCTGGAAGGCGGAAAGGGCGTGGGCAGGGTTACCTTGCCCGGTCTGCCCGTGCCTGTGGGTGAAGCCGCCATAAACCCGGAACCGCGCAAGCAGATAGCAGCAGGCGTACGCGAGGCGTGCGCCCTGTATGGGTATACCGGTGGTGTGGATGTGCTGATATCCGTGCCGGACGGTGAGGAGCGGGCGAAGAATACCATGAATGCCCGGCTCGGCATTCTGGGCGGCATTTCTATTCTCGGTACGCGGGGCACGGTGCGTCCCTTCAGCCACAGCGCATGGATGGCAACCATAGCGCAGGGGCTGGATGTGGCCCGTGCGGCAGGCTGTACGGCGATTGGTCTTTCCACCGGCAGGCGTAGCGAACGTCTGCTCATGGCGCAGTATCCCGAGTGGCCCGAGCTTGCCTTTGTGCAGGCTGCGGATTTTGCGGCCTTCTCACTTGAACAGGCAGTGGGAAAGGGCTTTGAGCGCATTGCGTGGGGATGCTTTTTTGGCAAGCTGGTCAAGCTGGCACAGGGCCATGCTTACACCCATGCCCGCACCGAGGCTCTGGATTTTGCCCTGCTTGCCGACTGGTGCCGCGAAAGTGGTGCCCCCGAAGCGCTGGCGCGGGAGGTGGCGCAGGCCAACACCGCGCGGCAGGCCTTGGAAATAATTGAAAACGGCCTGATGATGGAGCATATTGTAAGGGCGGTTGCGCAGCGCGCAAAGGACTGTGCCCTGCACTGGACCGGGGGCAAGGCCGACGTGACAGTGCACGTATTCGATTTTGACGGCAGGCAGCTTGCCGTCGTGTAGGCGGAAAACCGTTTCTGCATAGCTGGCGGGCAACATCGCCAAAGGGGAGAGCACATATGCCGATTCAGGTTGTCGGTCTGGGAGTGGATTCTGAGGCTCTGCCAGATTTGCATTCGGGTATCATCGACGGTGCCGAGGTGCTGGTGGGCGGAAAACGCCAACTCCTTCAGTTTGAAGACCATCCCGCCACGAAGGTTGCCATAACCTCGCCGCTCGAATCCGTATTTGCCGACATTGCAGCCCACGACGGAGCCGGAAGGGATGTTGTCGTGCTGGCAGATGGCGATCCGCTATTCTTTGGCATAGGCGCCCGGCTTGTGGACGAGTTCGGTCCCGACGGCGTGCATTTCTATCCCAATATCACCTCGGTTCAGGCTGCCGTGGCACGGGCCAAGGTGCCGTGGCAGGAGGTGGTCTGCATCTCCCTGCATGGCCGCGACGACTATGTGCCGCTTTTCAACGCTCTTCGCCTGCGCAACTGGGTTGCCGTGCTTACGGACGACAGGAACATTCCCGCTGCCATTGCGCAGCGTCTGCTGGACAAGGGCGCGGAGTGGTTTTCCATGTGGGTGTTCGAGAACCTCGGTTCGGAAGATGAACACTTTGATCGCTATCCGCTTGCCAAGGCGGCTGCCAAGAGTTTTTCCCGCCTCAATCTTGTGCTTCTGGAAAGAAACGGCACCTCCGAAAAACCGCTGACAATGGGCACCATGGATGAGGCCTATGTCTCTGACAACGGGCTTATCACCAAGTGGCCTGTGCGTGCTGCGGGGCTTGCGGCCCTGCGTCTTGCCCCGGACAACGTGCTGTGGGACCTTGGCGCAGGCAGCGGCTCTCTGGGCATAGAAGCCTGTGCCCTGTTGCCGGCAGGAGAAGTGCACGCCGTGGAGCGCAACGGCAACCGCGTGGGGATGATCCGCGAAAATCGCAAGCGGTTCGGGGCGCTGGCGCTGGAAGTGGTGCACGGCACCTTGCCCGCCAGCCTCAAGGAATTGCCTGATCCGCACCGCGTTTTCATTGGCGGCGGGCTCGGCAAGGACGGCGCACTGCTGGATTCCGTCTGCCCGCGACTGAGGCCGGGAGGACGTCTTGTCGTCCACTGTGTTCTGCTCGGAACCCTTGAGCGTTGCCGCCGGTATCTGGCTGAACTGGGCTGGACTGTAGAAATAACCATGCTTCAGTCTGCCGTTTCTGTTCCTCTTGCGGGTGATATGCGCATGGAAGGGCAGAATCCGGTCTACATTATTGCTGCGGAGAAGCCCGGAGGTGCGTAATGCGGCACTTCTTGTTACTTTTGCTTATCCTGCTGTGCTTTACGGTCCCCGCTGATGCGGCGGAATCGCTTACCTTTGTTGTTCCCGAATATCCTCCCCATTCTTTTGCTGATCCCGCAAGCCCGCATGGAGCTTCCGGTCTGTCGGTAGACATAGTCTCCACCGCCTTGGATAAAATGGGCGTATCCTACACTATCAAGGTCTATCCGTGGGCAAGGAGCCTCTATCTTGTCGAGCAGGGGCTCGTGGACGGGGTTTTCAACCTGTACAAGACGGAAGAACGGCAACAGGCTCTGGATTATTGTTCCGAGGTGCTTTTTGCCGAGCAGGTTTGTCTTATCGCCCGTGCCGGAGTTGATACGGGATGGAACGG
>JBKEAK010000279.1:0-2933 GCA_047972125.1 Halodesulfovibrio sp. | reverse complement strand
GCCTTGAGCGTCAGCTTCTTGGAATACTCCAGCAGAGCGGAAAATCTGTCCTTCGAATGCAGGCCCACTTCGCGCTGGTCATGGCTGCGCACACTGTAGAGGGTCTTTGGAACATGCAGAAACCGCGCTCCGCCCATGGCAAACCGCAGGTAGCACTCGTGATCATCCGCCATGGCGGACTCATCATAAACTCCGAAGCGTTCATGCAGCGAACGCCGGTACAATGTGGACACACCGCACAGATACCAGTCGCCGAAACTTCTGGAAAAATCGTATTCCGGCAGACGGAATTCGCGCATGATGCGCCCCCGATCATCCACTATGAACATGTCGGAATAGACAAAATCCGCCTTATCTTCCCGCAGGGGAGCCGCCAGCGTGGAGAGCATCTGCGGATGGCACATGTCATCCGAAACAACAAAGGAACAGAATTCGCCGGTGGCCATGCGGAACCCACGGTTGTAGGTGGCCGTGGAGCCCATGTTCCGTTCGTTGGACACAAAGGTGATGCTGCGCCCGTCGCGCTCATAACGCTTGTGCCATGTGCGCTCCACTTCGTCCGCGCCCTCGTTGTAACGGGACGCATACGAAACCTGCTGGGCATCCACGTTAGAAAGCCAGCCGCGGATGACCTCGCGCGAGTCATCCGGCGAGCAGTCATCCACGATGATGATTTCAAGCCTGCCGTAATCCTGAAAATAGATGGAATCGAGGCATGCCTCGATGTATTGTGCTTGATTGTAACTCGGCACGACGATAGAGATGGTTTCCATATCTGCCATATCAATCCCTCTCAGGTCTGCCAGCATCGTTCTTACGAGCTGCCTCACCAGCGGAAGTTGCAGGATCGCTGGCGCCCTTCATGCCTTCTTTTGGAGCGGGGATATCTCCGCTCTCGTCAAACCATGTGACAACGACACTTTCCTGCGCTTCCAGATAGGCCAGAAAGGCATCCAGACGATGTTCCAGAACGGCATTCAGAAAAAGCCGCCCCTGCGGATTGCGCACAAGGGCCACGCGGTACCCGTTGTCCCTGAGCCGGTGATTCAACGACGGGGCAAGATAGAGCCCCCAGTCCGTGGCGGTTACGTCGCATTCATGCCCGCCTTCCCGCACGATGGAGACCATGTCCCACGGGTTCAGATGCACCTTGCCGTGGTCGGCTATCTGCACATCGCCCACCCCGAACATGCGCGGGGGATTCTTGAAGTCATGCCGCATCACGCCTCCTCAAGATGGCCGGGAATAAACCAACGCCCGTAGTCGTCCTTTTTCCAGATATCCCTGTTGCGGTAGCGCTCCATGACCTGCTCGTACCAGTCCCGGTCCCGGTCAAGAAAGGCGCAGAAGGCGTTCACATATTCATCGGACACGGGCTGCAGGTCATATCGTCTGACCAGGTCCCTTGCTTCGTCACGGGTCAGCCTGCCTGCGCGTATATCCTCGCAGGCATGGTCCGTTGCCCTGCCGTAGCCGAACTTGAGCACCTTGAAATACTGATGAATCCTGTTGATGATCTCATCTATGCCCACATAGGTTCTGTAGGTGCCTTCGCGCGGTTCATCCAGCGCCCTGAATCCGTATGTCTGCGCAATGCGGAAATGCTCTTCGGAATCCCAGCGGAAGAAATACCCCGAGAACACGGCCTTGGTGCCGGAACCTTCCAGCGCATCGGGGAAGGCGTACATGGTCAGCCGGTCCATGGAAATGCCGTGGGTGCGGGAGACAAACTCCGCGTCCCTGCCGCCGTTGGCCGCATACTTCATGAACCACGCCTTATTGATACCGCTCAGGCTGGAAAGGGAGGCATCGCCGCCGTATTCAAACGCCGAGTTCTCTCCCAGCAGAATGAGCGGCACCTTGAACATGAGCCCCGTGTGCAGCGGTGCCGCATGCAGCATGGTGTGACTCATGAGGTCCGGGTCGCCGTACTGCTCGAACCCGATGCGGATAAGTTCCTTGTGCAGTTGCAGCTCGGGCCGGTAGATGAACAGGTTTGCGCCCATGGCGGGAATGCACTGCAGGTTGTAATGCCCGATCTCGGTTTTGATGCCGTAATCCACATTCACGGTCAGAATGCGCAGCCCGTGGCCGAGCAACCGGTGCACCTGCGTTATGCTGTCCTTGCCACCACTCACGGGTACGAGCACATCATAATAGGGGGCTTTTTGGGCCTTCACCTCTTCAAGCAGGCGGGTGAATTGCTGCTCCCGTGCTTCCCAATCTATGGCCCTGTCACCTTCATACTTTGTCGCATGGGCCTGACAGGCCGCACACACACCCTTTTCATCGAAGGTGAGGTAGGGCTTGGTATCCGGCATGACACACTGTGTGCAATAACGCATGGAGCTTCCTCTCTATTCTCTCTCGCCCATCTTGCGGGCGGGAATACCGACATAAATGCCGTACGGGTCCGTATCCTTCGTCACCACGGCACCGGCACCGACCACGGTACCTTCGCCAAGGCGCACCCCCTTCATGAGCACTACATTGGCCGCAAGCCAGCAGTCGTCGTCAAGAACCACATCCGCATGTACAAACCCCGCGTCACGGATGGGCACATCCCGCCTGAAGACATGTTCGTTGGCGTTGATGCTGCACCGGGGACCGATGACGCACTTCTTGCCGATACGAACGCTGCCGCCACCGTTGATGATGGCATATGCGGTCACGACGGAATCTTCTCCCACCTCGATGACGCCGTCCCGCGCGGAGACAAACCGGCAGTCGTGATCAATGGTGACTCTGTCGCAAAAGCGGATAACGCCGTTTTCCCGGTTCCGCAGGTCACTGGTACCCAGAATGGTCACATCGTCGCCGATGATGATATTCTCTGCCCTGCCGCGAATTTTCAGGCGCGGCACACCGCGGACATGCAGACGCCTGCCCACGCGGATACCGTACAGACGCAGAATCCAGACGATTACAAGGCT
>JBKEAK010000278.1:0-31630 GCA_047972125.1 Halodesulfovibrio sp. | reverse complement strand
GTTTTGTTGGCTCCGCCGTGCAAGAACCTGACGTTCCTGCACCTCGCGTAAGCGATGCAAATCCGCTTTCGGACCTCACTTCCGGCTTAACGGAGATGCGAGTTACTGAAAACGAGGGCTTTTCATTACGCTGTATGGAAGGAACGTTGTCCTTCCATCCTGACAGGGATACCACAAAACAGTACCATGCCGGAACCGTCGCCTGACTCCCTGCTCAAATTCTTGTAACGTGAAAGTTGCTCCGCTGCCACACCCCTTTGAAGAAGCACCCAGATTACGGAGAGTGCGCGGAAATCCGCTCAACATGGACGAACATAACCGGATAGGGCCGGATATTACCGGCATCATAACCGACATTGTGGCCGATATTTGGCCGATATTTGGCCGATATTATGGCCGACGAAACGCAGCATCCTGCTGGCACGGAACTCACCGGAACCTCACCGCAACCTCATCACAACATGGTGTTTCTCTTGCCATAGCCGGTAAGGATAGCTAGGTTTCATGCAACGCACTGCATTGGCGGGGCATGCTTCCACCCTGAAGGAAGAAGGCTCCAGCCCGCAGCAAACCCTAACAAGGGCGTGAACATGATCCGAATGATAATGAATATTCTCTGGTTTCTGCTTGGCGGCCTGTGGATGGGCATAGGCTGGTACCTCGCCGGACTGATCATGCTGGTGAGCATCATCGGCATTCCGTGGGCAAAGGCGTGCTTTGTCATAGGCACCTTTGCGTTCTGGCCGTTCGGCAAGGAAGTGGTACGGCGCGAATACGTCACCGGACGTGACGATATCGGCACCGGCGCGCTTGGATTCATCGGCAACGTGGTGTGGTTCATCTTCTGCGGTATCTGGCTGGCCATTGGCCACCTGTTCGCGGCACTGGTGAACTTCATCACCATTATCGGCATTCCCTTCGGCTTCCAGCACATCAAGCTGGCGGCCATATGTCTTGCGCCCATTGGCAAGACCGTAGTGGAACGGCCCGATACCTTTCTCGACTCCTAACAACCGACAGGGTGAGTGCAGTATGCGCGCGACGCGTAATGTTGTGTTTGTTCTGATTTCCTTACTGTGTGTTCTCATGCTCGGCACCGCAACCGGCTGCCGCAATGTCTATTACGATGCCATGCAGGCCGTGGGTGTGGAAAAGCGCGAAATGCTCGTGGATAATACCGAAGAGCTGCGCGAATCTCTGCATCTGGTAAAGACCGAATTCGGCGTTGCCTTCAACAGGCTGGCAACCATTGTGCAGCCGGATGCCCTTGCCCCCGACCAGCAGTACGAGCAGGGCCAGATTCTGTATGACAGCTGTCAGGAACGCTACGACGAGCTGAACAACAGCATCGGCAAGACCGAAGAAGTGGCCAACTCGCTGTTCGAGGACTGGATTGAAGAAACCAGCCAGCAGCCCAGCGAAAGCCTGCGTGCCGCCAGCCAGCAACGGCTGGATGAAACGCGCGAAGCCTTCCGCAGCATGATGCGCCCCGTGCGTTCTGCTTCGGACAGGGTGCCGCCGGTACTGAGCGCGCTTGAGCAGCATGTCATTCATCTCAAGATGAACCGCAATGCACAGGCTTCGGAGACCATCCTTGCCGAACTGGACCGTTCGCAGACCGACCTGCAGGCCCTGCTTGATCAGGCTCAGGTTGGCATAGACGCCACCAACACCTTTATCCATTCCATGAGCCGTCAGGTTCACCAGATCAAGACCGGACAGCAGGAATAGCAGTCAGAACGCAGGCGGCACGACCCATATCGTGCCGCCCGCTTTGTACTTCCCGCCCACGGAGAACGCGTGAAATCCATAATGATCATCTGCAGGGACGAGACCGACAGGTACACCCTGCTCAAAGAGCTCGCCAACCACGACGTGCGTGTGTTCCCCACACTGGACGATGCGCTGGATGTGCTCTCGCGCCTGTTCTTCGACGCCGTGTTCATTGATCTCGAAGCGCTTTCCCGCTCCTTCGGCTCTCCGCACAAGGGGATGAAAGAGATATGGAAGCGCCGCCCCTCCTGCGAAGTCGTAGTGCTTACCCCGCCCGATTCCGTGCGTCTGGCCGTGGACGCCGTGCGCGACGGGGCTGCTGACTATCTTGCCGCCCCGGTGCAACCGGACGAGCTGCACCTTGTCATGCGCCACCTGTTCCGCTCGGTCGAACTCAAGACCGAGATAGGCGCACAGGCCGAAGACCAGTGGCAGGAAAAAACGCTGGATGCCCTGCAGACCCAGAACCCCAAGATGCAGGCCCTGTACGAGAAGGTGGAACGTGTTGCGGGCACGCGCAGCACCGTGCTGCTCACTGGTGAAACAGGCACGGGTAAAAGCTTTCTGGCCCGGCTCATCCACCAGAACAGCAAACGCCGTGGCCGCCAGTTCATAAGCGTACACTGCGGGGCCATTCCCGAACCGCTGACCGAAAGCGAACTCTTCGGCCACGAAAAGGGAGCCTTTACCGGCGCCATAAAGCGCAAGGCAGGCAAGTTTGAACTTGCCGAAGGCGGCACCATCTTTCTGGATGAAATTGGCACCATCAGCCATGCCACGCAGGTAAAGCTGCTCAGCGTGCTGCAGGACAGGGAATTCCAGCGGGTGGGCGGTGAAGAGACCATTCCCTGCAATGTGCGCGTTATTGCGGCCACCAACGAAGACCTTGAAGATCTGGTCCGCAAGGGGCAGTTCCGCCGCGACCTTTTCTACCGGCTCAACGTGTTCCCCATTGAGGTGCCGCCGCTGCGCGAACACCGGGAAGACATTCCCCAGCTCGCCACCCGGTTCATCCAGCGGTCCAAGCCCATTGGCAAGGAGATTCACTCCATCCACCCCAAGGTGCTTGATGCCTTTATGCGCTACGACTGGCCCGGCAACGTGCGCGAGCTTGAAAACCTTGTGGAACGCGCCTGCATTCTGGAAACCGGCTTTGTTCTTTCGCCGGAAAGCGTGCCGCAGGACCTCTTCGGCGAAGACCGCTGCCCCGTCTCCTTTCAGGCAGATACGGACATGCCTTTGGCTGAGGCCCGGCAGCAGGCCATAGACCGGTTTGAACGCATGTACCTTTCCCAATTGCTGAGCACTACACGCGGCAGCATAGGCCAGACTGCTGAAAAAGCAGGCATTACCACCCGCCAACTGCATAAATTGATGACCCGTCACGGATTAAAAAAAGAAATTTTCAAATAAAGACGGTCCGGCCGTTTCGGCCCCCGCAAAAACAAGAACCCGCGATTCCGGAATTAGTATTCGGAACTGCGGGTTCTTGTTATGGCGTTACAAACACTGATTTACAAGTTTTTCAGCGAGTTATCTCTACAGTTACCCCAAATCCACAAAAAGCACTATGTGTGTGCACAGTCACACCGGAACTAGCAGTTCTTGCTCCAGTTCATGCCAATACTATATATACTATAAATTCAACAAGATACAATGTTGGCACGGGCCATGCTTTATGGATAATCGAACACGCATGAAAATGCACTGCGGCGAACCGGCACAGTCCGGACGTTCCACAGAGGCTTCAAGGGGAGGCCGAAGGAAGCACCGCAGTTCTGCATATATCAAAAGGCCCGAGCCAAGGCAGTGGCAGAAGGCCGCACAAAAGGAAGAACGCCATGTCCACCAAGCAGACCCTGTTTGCACGCTTCGCCGCCATTCTGGTGCTTTGCGCCGTATTCGCAGCCTTTGTTGCCTCCGCACCGCAGGCCGCCCAGAAGGTTTACAGCCCCGCAACCGCCAAGGTTGGCAAGATTCACGTTGGTCACGATGTTGTCTTCTCCGGCACCATTGCCGAGTTGAACGACGAATTTTTCCTGCAGCTTCCCGGTCAGGAAGTCTATTACAAGCTCGACGGCATTCATGACTACACCATGAACGGCGCTGACGTGATCATCAAGGGCACCGTAAAGCTGGTTAACCAGTCCGAAGCAGTTATCGATGTTCGACAGTACGAGATCACCGGCGGCAACCAGCCCGCAGCTGCTCCCGTTACCCTGTAGTTTTCATAACACCCCCGACGGCGGAGCCGGCAACACTCCGCCGTTCACCATAGGCCGTAGTTGCTACCCCCCCTTGTGCGACGGCAACCGCACATAGGCACAAAAGCCACGGCAACAGCGTATGGGCCTCATCCTCCTTCCGGACATCAACAGCCGGAGCTCCCATACGCGGCAGATGTGTCGAAAAACTCCGCAGCCGCTACGACCGGATGGAAAAGCGCTCCCGAGGCAACAACGGGAGCGCTTCTTTTTTTGCCCGTCGCCAAAATGTAACAGGCACATCCCTCCTTTCGCATTGACGAATCCGCATAAGCGGATATGATGCGCCCATGGAAAATCTCGCAGAACAACTCAAGGCCCTGTCGGAACCGACCCGGCTGCGCATTGTCAGGCTGCTCATGCACGGCGAGCTGTGCATATGCGACCTTATGGCCGCGCTGGACCTGCCGCAGTCCACCATCTCGCGTCACATATCCTTTCTGAAACGAGTTGGCTGGGTAAACGGCAGGCGCAGTGCCAAATGGGTCTATTACAGCCTCGCCATTGCCCGCGACCCTGCCCATGCGGCCTTTCTGGGTGCGCTGAAAGACCTGCTGCCGCCCCGGCCCGAAGCGATAGAGGATGATGAGCGCCTTGCGCGCCACCTTGCCACCAAAACCACCGCAACCTGTGCCGACACCACGCATGAGGTTTGCAGCAAATGACGGAGTCTGCCGTGAGCGAATCCCTGATGAAAAAGCTGTCCTTTCTGGACAGATACCTCACCCTGTGGATCTTTCTGGCCATGTTTGCCGGTGTTGCCATCGGCTACTACCAGCCTTCCGTAAAGGATGTGATCAACAGCGTGCAGGTGGGCACCACAAACATTCCCATCGCCATCGGCCTTGTGCTCATGATGTACCCGCCGCTGGCCAAGGTACGCTACGAGGAGCTTGGACAGGTGTTCCGCAACGGGCGCGTGCTTATGCTCTCGCTGGTGCAGAACTGGATAATCGGCCCCGTGCTCATGTTCGGTCTGGCCATCACCTTTCTTTCCGGCCAGCACGAATACATGGTGGGGCTCATTCTCATCGGGCTTGCCCGCTGCATAGCCATGGTCATCGTATGGAACGATCTGGCCAAGGGCGACCGTGAATACTGTGCAGGGCTTGTGGCCTTCAACTCCGTCTTTCAGGTACTGTTCTTCTCTGTCTATGCCTATGTGTTCATCACCGTGCTGCCCGCATGGTTCGGGCTTGAAGGGGCAGTGGTGGATATCTCCATAGGCCAGATAGCCGAGAGCGTGTTCATCTATCTTGGCATTCCCTTCCTCGGCGGCATGTTCACACGCTTTGCCGGCATCCGGCTCAAGGGCCGCGAATGGTACGAGCAGGTATTCATTCCCAAGATCAGCCCGCTCACGCTGGTCTTTCTGCTCTTCACCATTCTGGTCATGTTCTCCCTGAAGGGCGACAAGGTTGTGGAACTGCCCATGGACGTGCTGACCATTGCCCTGCCGCTGACCATTTACTTTCTGGTCATGTTCCTCGTGTCCTTCTTCCTTTCTTACAAGGCGGACGCCACGTATGAACAGGCCACCACGCTCAGCTTCACGGCTGCATCCAACAACTTCGAGCTGGCCATTGCCGTTGCCATTGCCGTGTTCGGCATTGATTCCGGCGAAGCCTTTGCCGCAGTCATCGGGCCGCTGGTTGAAGTGCCTGTGCTTATTGCGCTGGTAAACGTGGCATTACGGTTCAAGAAGCAGTATTTCCCCCACGCCAAGGCGACTCCTGCGGGAGTATGCCATGTACGTTGCCCGCAGAAATAGACGGCACTGCCCGTGAATACAGGCCCCGCCCGCAGGGGCAGGGGCTCAGACTGCTGGCAAAGTCATTTCTGGGGATGGCTCCGCCGGGCAGGAACCTAACGTTCCTGCACCTCGTATAAGCGATGGAAATCCGTTTGTAGACCTCTGTTCCGGCTTAACGGAAACGCGGTTTTACCGAAAACGAAGGTTTGTCATTACCCTGAGCCCCCGCCCGCAAGGACGGGGGCTTTGTATTGCCCTGCCGTGGCACAATATCTGGCAACACGGCTGTCAGTCGCCATGCACACCGCGTGTTGCTGGCTCCGTGCAAATGATGCATAGAGGGGGGGCACTTTCTACCGCCGCAGATAAACAGAACACCCACGGGCAATGCGGCAGGAATTCTATACGCGCCCGGAAAGAGGTTTTGCATGACCAACAGAAGATATAAGGTAGTCATCACCAATGATGACGGCATTGAATCGCCCGGTCTGGCTGCCGCAGTGCAGGCTGTGGAGCCCTTTGCAGAGGTCTTGATCGTTGCTCCCGCCACGCAGCAGACGGCCATGGGCCGTGCGCAGGTAGGCAAGGCTGCCTCTGTGCTCCAGAAAAGGGTTCTCACCATCGGCGACCGGCAGTTTGAAGGATTCGCATGCGAGGCGGCACCGGCCAGAGTGCTCGGCCATGCCCTGAACATCTTCAGTGATTTTCGCCCCGACCTCGTCATCTCCGGCATAAACTACGGCGAGAACCTCGGCGCAAACATCACCAGCTCCGGCACCGTAGGGGCAGCCATGGAAGGCGCTTACAGAGGCATTCCGGCCATTGCCGCATCCCTTGAAACGCCCATTCACAGCCACTTCACCTACACCGAGCAGAACTGGGAATCTTCCATCCAGATACTCAGACGCCTCGCCTACACGTCCCTGAGCGAAAGCTTTCCGGCAGACGTGGACATTCTGAAGGTGGACGTGCCGAGCACAGCCACCCCGGAAAGCCCGTGGCGCATCACCCGCCTTTCCAAGACCCTCTACTACCGGTCCACGCTGGATAATCCCTCCCTCACCAGCCCTCTGGGTGAAGCAGTGACGAGCAAGGGCGCGGATGAACAGGAACCGGAAGATACCGACGTGTACGCGCTGGCCGTGGACCGGGTGGTTTCCGTCACGCCCATATCGCTGGACCTGACTGCCAAGAGTGCATTCTCCCGCTCCGGCGCATGGGGTGCCTGCTTCAAGCAGTCCTAGCGGTAACGCGGCACACTGCCGCCCTGCCCCAAAAAAACACACCCCGCTGTCGTAAAGACAGCGGGGTTTCATTTTTTCGGTATTGTTTGGCGGCCACACCACTCAGGCGCAACCTATTTACCCGGTTCGTCCTTGTGGCGGAAATGGATGAGTGCCGCGCCAAGTTCTTCTTCCAGCATGCGCGACAGGGGGTGGTCCTCCACCTCCTTGCGCAGTTCGGCATAGGGGCGCACGCGGCTGGTGGGTTCAAGCACGGCAAGCCTGGCCTGCGGACCGAACCACTGGCGGGCCCGTTCGGACAGAACAGCCACAAGCCCCGGCTCGTTCAGGCGGTCATACTGAATGCCGGACTGCGTGAGAATGCGTAGCTCGCCTTCGGAAAACTCGCCCTTGGCGGAATGCAGAATATTCACGCTGCGTCCGCCCTCGCCATTCTGCTGCTTGCAGAATTCCAGAAAGGTATTCCAGTCGCGGGGACCGTCATAGTTGGCAGGGTCCAGTGCCGTGGGCGGTGCAACTTCGTCCTGTGCGGCATACGAATCGGCCGCAGCATACGAATCGGAAACACCGTCATAATAGTCCTGCGGCTCGGGCTGCGGGCCGTCCATACTTGCGGCTCCGCCAAATTCCGGCGGCAGGTCCGGCGGCGGACCATCCAGATACCCAGCGGGCGGGGTGGAATCGTCGCTGGCAGGCATGTTGGCGGCAGGCACGTTGGCGAAAGGCCTCCCCCCAATGTCACCGGACGCCATGCTACCAGGCGGTATACTACCGGACGGCATGTACGCTGGCGCAGCATCGTTACGGGCCGCCGCAGCCTGTGCTGCGCGCTGCCTGTGCGGAGGCTCCGGGCGTTTGCCATGAGAAACCTGCCCGGAAGGTGCGGAAACAGAAGCCTCGTTCCGGTTGCCGGGGAAGGCAGGAGCAGTTCCGGTTGCGGCAGACGGTGCATCGGACTGATCGCCCGACTGAATCGCGGCACCGGCTGCGGCATCAAAAGGGTTTGTCGGCCCTCTGCCCTG
This sequence comes from Halodesulfovibrio sp., assembly GCA_047972125.1. Lineage (GTDB taxonomy): Bacteria > Desulfobacterota > Desulfovibrionia > Desulfovibrionales > Desulfovibrionaceae > Halodesulfovibrio. The sequence goes on along the minus strand of JBKEAK010000278.1, from coordinate 23,574 downwards.
CGGCGTCCCTTGCCCTGATGGCCTTGGCGCACCAGATTGAACTCCGGCCTGGGCAGCCTGTTGCGGGGCAGGCTTGGCACCCCCGCGCGAAAGTTGTTCCATGTTCAGCAGCTTGGGCAGGAAGGTCAGGTTCAGCAGCAGCAGTTCCAGCGCCATGGCCGGTTCAAGGCTGGTGAGCACCCTGCGCTGGCCTTCCAGCGTGAGCTGCCAGCAGGCATGCACGTGTGAGAGTTCAAACTCCGGCACCCACTCCAGCCACTGGCGGGCTTCCGCCTCGGGCAGGTCCAGCAGGGGCAGCGCCTGCTCCCCGGCCTGCTTGAGCATGAAAAGGTTGCGCCACGTGGTAGCCAGTTCGCGCAGGAAGTAGCCGATATCCACCCCCTGATCGAGAATGGAGCGGATAACGGACGAAACCGCCACCACATCCTGCCCCTTCATGGCCTCCATGACCTTGAAGAAGAGTTCCTGACCGGCAAGACCGAGAATGGAACGCACCGAGCTTTCTTCCAGCTTGTCGTGCCCCAGAGCCAGCACCTGCCCCATGAGCGACATGGAATCGCGCACGGAACCGGCTGCACGGCGGGCAATGAGCTTTACCGCCTGCGGTTCGAAGTCGCGCTGTTCCCTGCCCAGAATGTTGGTGAGGTGCGCTTCCAGCTCATGCTCGCCAAGGCGCTTGAATATGTAGTGCTGGCAGCGGCTGATGATGGTGATGGGAAATTTGTGCGGCTCTGTGGTGGCCATGATGAAGGTCACGCCCTTGGGCGGCTCTTCCAGCGTCTTGAGCAGCGCGTTGAACGATTCGCGGGTGAGCATGTGCGCTTCGTCGATGATGAAGACCTTGTAGCGGCCTTCCATGGGCGCGTAGCCGATGGATTCGCGCAGACGGCGGGCATCGTCGATACCGCGGTTGGAAGCGCCGTCGATTTCCACCACGTCCACATGCATGCCCTGCGTGATCTTGCGGCAGTGCTCGCACACGTTGCAGGGTTCTGCCGTGGGTGCGTTCACGCAGTTCAGCGATTTGGCGAAAATGCGGGCAATGGTTGTCTTGCCCACGCCGCGGGTACCGCTGAACAGATAGGCGGGTGCGATGCGGTCTTCTCGTGCCGCGCGGGAGAGGATGGCCTTGATGGTTTCCTGTCCCGCCACATCGGCAAAGGTTTGCGGACGGTATGCTGTAGTCAGAGATGCTGTGCTCATGATTCCCTGCGATATGAAAGTGACGTTGCGGAACCGGTGCCGGAGTGCCAGATCAAGCGTACAGGCCAAAGATACAGGTCTACTTGCAGGTCGGACATACGGGCCAGACCCAATGCCATGCTGACAGGTCGGGCGTATATCCGGGTAGAGCACTGAAAGTGCGCCCCATGCTACGGTTCCGTTGCGTTTCTGCCGAAACGGCAACGCCCCTGCACCATGATGGCAAAAGGGGCTGCGAGCCATTGCGGACAATGTGACAGACTAAAGAAATTCCGGCCAAGTGACAAGCTTTGCAGCATGCGGCCTCGCAGGTCCGGCAGGCCTCTGCGCACCCCCTGCCGGGGGCCGCGGAGCCTATAACGCTTTTGCGTCCCGCCGCATTCTGGGATACACTCGCAGCTGCGATACACACTCACTCTTGGCCAAAGGAGTCCGATGCTGAACCGGCGACATTTTCTCCATCAGATCTGCTGCTGCGCTTCCGCCCTTGCGGTCCAGTCGCTCCTGCCGGCACCCGCCCGCGCGGTCTCGGCCTTTTCCGGCACCATGCAGGATGCAACCGCCCTGCATTTCTCGCCGCAGGAAGGAGCCTACGACCTGCATATCCGCGACTACTACGACAAGATGCGCCACTTTGACGCCCCCTTTGAAGGCGACATTGTCCTGCAGGGCGAGCACCGGGCCATCCTGTTTCAGTCATTGGAACGCATAGAACGGCTGGTGCGCACTGTGGGCCACGGCAATTTTTCCCTGCTGGGCTTTGACGAGGCCATCCGCATGGCCCGCAACTACCCCAAGGTGGGCGCCTTTTCCCGCGGTGAACTGGAATTTCTGGAATGCCAGTTCTATGCGGACGCCGCCGCTTATGGTTTTTACGGGGTAAAGGTCATAACGGGGCTCACCTCCCACATCCGTGAGCGCGACGTATACAAGGTGCCCTACAGCGGCAACTTCCTGTTCAGGGGTGAGCCGCTGGATACGTGGAACACCATCCAGAAAACCCTTGGCAATGAGGTGGTTCTCACCTCCGGCGTGCGCGGCGTGATGAAGCAGTTTCATCTCTTTCTCAACAAGGCCGCCACAAACGACGCCAACCTTTCCCTTGCATCGCGCTCGCTGGCTCCGCCCGGCTATTCGTTCCACGGGGTCAGCGATTTCGACGTGGGCCAACGCGACTTCGGCGAATTCAACTTCACTGATCGCTTTACCGAAACGGATGTTTTTCTGCGGCTTGAGGAACTCGGCTATCTCACCCTGCGTTACCCGCGCGACAACCAGTTGGGCGTACGCTTCGAACCTTGGCATGTGAAAGTGAAACAGGCATGAAATATCTACTCGGACTCCTTCTCATCCTCTGTACCGCGCTTCCTGTACAGGCCCGCAACCCGCTGGACTTTTCCCTGCTCAAGCTCGGCAACGACCCCAAAGGCCCCACGGTGCTGGTCATCGGCGGCATTCAGGGGGACGAACCGGGCGGCTTCAATGCCGCAGGGGTGCTCGGCAGCCACTACACCATCACCAAGGGCAATGTCTGGGTGGTGCCCAACCTGAACTTTCCCAGCATCATAAACCGCTCACGGGGCCTGCATGGTGACATGAACCGCAAGTTCGCCCGCCTTGGCAAGGATGACCCGGAATACGAAACCGTCGAGAAGATCAAGTCCATCATCGTGCATCCGCAGGTGGACATGGTTCTCAACCTGCACGACGGCAGCGGCTTCTACCGCCCCCAGTGGGAAGATGCCGTGCGCAACCCCAAGCGATGGGGGCAGAGCGTTATCATCGACCAGGAGGCCATAGCCTCAACACGCTTCGGCAACCTTGCAAACATGGGCACCCTTGCCGTGCAGGATGCCAACAACGCCCTGCTGGTGCCCGACCACCTGTACCACCTCAAGAACACCCGCACCCGCGAGGGTGACGTTGAGATGGAAAAAACCCTCACCTATTTCGCCATTACCCACGGCAAGCCCGCCTTTGGCATTGAAGCCAGCAAGGCCTTCAACACGGCAACCCGCGCCTACTACCACGTGCGTATTCTGGAATCGTTCCTGCGGCAGGCCGGGGTGCAGTTCGAGCGCGACTTCACACTCACCCCTGAGGGGCTGGAAGCCGCCATGAACCGCAATCTGCATCTCGCCTTTCATGACGGCAGACTTACCCTTGACCTCGACAACATCCGCAGCACCCTGCGCTACGTACCCTTGAGCCGCGATGCCGGTGACGATTTCACCCCTTCCAAGCCGCTGCTCACCATGGTGGGCGAGGGCAATGCCTTCAGGGTCTATTACGGCAATAACCGCATCACCCAGCTTGTGCCGCAGTATTTTGACTACGATGACAGCCTCAAGGCCCTGCGCATGAAGGTGGACGGAAAGAACAAGACAACGCCCATGGGCAGCATTGTGCATGTGGGCGACGCCTTTGAGATCGCACCGGAAGAAGGGTACCGCATCAACGTAATCGGCTACACCCGCCCCGGCGTGGACAGCGAATGCGGCATATCCATACGCCGGAATGAAATTCTGAACGCCTATTCCATAGACAACGCAGGTGATGTGTACCGTGTGGAAGTGTACCGCGGCGACAAGTTCTCGGGCATGGTCCTTGTCCGCTTCGGCGGAGCCCCCACGCAGCTCGTGCAGGGCAACGACTATACCGGAGAGGAGGATACCCTCGGCAGATAACCTGCCAACGCACTACAACCGTCACCGAGGGCATGCATGATTTGCCGGCAGCTATTGCAGAAAACCCTTCACCGTGGCATATTTATGCCATACTGAGGATTCCTGTAGTTATTTTGAGTCATCTTCAACTGCCAAGACAGTCTATCCCTTTGCGAAAAACTGCCCGGACAATACTATAGATGCAAATCATGCAAGCCGACCGCAACTTTCAAAAATATCCCGTCCTGTACGGGCTGTTCATATTGGTCGTAATACTGCTGGCCGTTACGTGGACGGTTCATGAAGAACGGGAACAGATGGGCCAGATAGATGCGCGCCTGACAACTGCCGCCCTTTCCGTCAAGCATATGCTCGCGGCCGATTTTCATGACCGGGCAACCGGACCGGATACCATTTCCTATGATGAAGAAATGGCAAACCGGCTCCGCGTGAACGACCTTGTCCGGTATTCCGGCCTCACTTACGCCTACACCGTTGTGGGCAACCACGGAGAATACTTTTTTGCCGCCCCGACCGTAAGCGACGATGAAGCGGCAAGCCGCAAACGCTGGTATTATTATCCCTATCAGGATGTGCCGCCCAGCTTTGTCACGGCCCTCAAGAGCGGCAAGGCCGTGTTCACCACCTACACCGACCAGTGGGGCACCTTCCGCTCCGTGGTCATTCCGGAAACCTCGCCGGGAGGCAGGGCCTACCTTGCCTGCGCAGACATAGACATATCCCGCATCACGGACCTTCGAATCCACAACTTCCTCATTGCCGCCATCATATCGGCAACGCTCATTCTTGCTTCGCTCCCGGTGCAGATGCTGTACAGGCGGTCCACCCGTCAGCATGTGCAGGACCTCAAGGACATCAATGCCGAGCTGGTCGCCGCCAAGGAAGCGGCAGAAGCGGCAACGCAGGCCAAATCACTCTTTCTTGCCAACATGAGCCATGAGTTCAGAACGCCCCTCAACGGCATTGCCGGAGTTCTGCAGATGCTCAAACTCCAGATAACCAGCCCGGCGCAGAAAGAGCTTGTGGGCCTTGCCTCGCAATCCTGCGAGCGTCTCTCGCGGCTCATCTCCGACCTGCTTGATCTGGCCAAGATAGAAGCGGGCAAGATAGACATCATTTCGCGCCCCTTTGACCTGCACAACCTGCTCAACAACATGGCAAACCATTTTTCGAAGCAGCTTGATAACGGTGCCGTTGCCCTGCGCCTGCACATTGATTCCGCCATTCCACAACTTGTGGAAGGCGATGCGGAACGTCTGCATCAGGTGCTTGCCAACCTCATGAGCAATGCCTGCAAATTCACTGAGGCCGGTTCCGTAACGCTGAACACGCGGCTCATGTCCGTTCAGGACGACACCAAAGCCAGAGTTTCCTTCTCGGTCGAGGACACCGGATGCGGCATAGCACCGGATGCGCTGCCCCTGCTGCTCGAACCCTTTGCGCAGGCCGACCTGCAGTTTACCAGACGCCATCAGGGAGCGGGGCTGGGGCTGGCCATATGCAAGTCGCTTGTGGCCGAAATGGGCGGCGCCTTTGCCATTGAAAGCAAACCGGGACTGGGCACCACGGCATCATTTACCGTGCCCCTTACCCTGCCGGACTCCGTGAACGACCCCGGCAAGGAAGCGCCTGTGTGTTTCTGCGGTCCGGGTATGCGCAAGGTGCTCATCGTGGAAGATGATCCCGTCACCCAGCACGTCATACGCACCTTCCTGTCGGAGCAGAAATGGCTGACGCACACAGTGACTAACGGCAAGGATGCGCTTCAGGCCCTGCTGGCAAGGCCGTTCGATCTTATCCTGCTGGATATTCAGCTGCCCGTCATGAACGGGCTGGAGATGCTGCAGAAGCTGCGCAATGATGAAGAATACCGGAGCGTGGCCCACATTCCCGTGGTTGTGGTGACAGCCTATGCCATGAAGGGAGACAGGGAGCGGTTCCTTAAAGCCGGTGCGGATGACTACCTCTCCAAGCCTTTCTCGCACAGCGATCTGCAGGAACTGCTTGCCCGATGGACAGCCCAGCCCCTGCCGAAGCCGCAGGACAGCTGATTCCCGCTGTCCCTTACAGTCCAGTATGCAAAAAAACAGGGCGCGTGATTACGCGCCCTGTTCTGTTTCATCCTATTTTTTCTACAGCTACCAGTCTATGCCACACCCTTGAGCGAGCCAGACGTGGTAACACCGAAAACCAGCGCGGGCACATCCTCCGACCGGACCGGACGGGAGAACAGGAAGCCCTGTCCGCCTTCGCAGCGCAGCTCGGAGAGCATGATACGCTGCTCCTCTTCTTCCACACCTTCGGCCACCACTTCGAGCCCAAGCGAATGCGCCAGAGCCACAACAGCCTGCACAATCTTGAAGTTGCCGGGTTCACGGCTCATCTTGGAAACGAAGCTGCGGTCCACCTTCAGTGTGTCGATGGGAAAAGCCTGCAGGTAACTCAGCGAGGAATAGCCGGTGCCGAAGTCGTCGATACACAGCTTCACCCCAAGCTCCTTGAGCCTGCGCAGCGCCATGTTGGCGAATTCCGGGTTGCCCATGAGCATGGTTTCCGTCACTTCCAGCCGCAGGCACCGGGCAGGCAGCCCGGTTTCGCGCAGCACATCCGCAACCTGATCAACCATGCCGGGCTGAGAGAGCTGGCGAGCAGAAAGGTTCACGCTCACCACCATATCTTCAAACTCGGGGAATTCGCTGCGCCAGCGGGCCATGTCGCGGCACGCCTCATACAGCACCCACTTGCCTATACTGAGAATCTGCCCCGTGCCTTCCGATACGGGAATGAACTCGGCCGGGGAAACGGTGCCCCGCTCGGGATGCCGCCAGCGCACCAGCGCCTCAAACCCTGTTATGGAGCGGCAGCCGATGTTTACAATAGGCTGATAGGCAAGGAAAAATTCGTCCATGTCCAGAGCGCGGTACAGGTCCATCTCGATATGCATGAGATTCATGGCCCGCTCGAGCATGCCCTCATTAAAGATCACCATGTTGCCCCACCCTTCTTCGCGGGCGTGATGCATGGCAATATGGGCATTGCGGAGCACTTCGTCCGCCGTGGCGTAGCCGGGGTCGCCCATGACGACACCAAAGCTGGCCGTAACGCGGACAACGCGCGGCCCGATGGAGATGGATTCTTCCACGGAGTTCATGATGCGGCGGATTATGCGCTGGGCTTCTTCCAGCGTATCCACTTCTTCGAGAAGAATGACGAACTCGTCGCCGCCGATGCGCGAAACCGTATCCATGGCGCGCACCTCGCGCACCATGCGAACCGCAGTCTCACGCAAAATCTGGTCGCCTATGGCGTGACCGAGGGAGTCGTTGATGACCTTGAAGCGATCCAGATCAACAAAGATGAGCGCAAAATCCGTGGCCCCTCTACGCTTTGCCCGTTCAAGAGTACGGCCGAGACGGTCCATGCACAGGGTACGGTTGGGCAGGTCTGTGAGGGGGTCGTGCCATGCCTGATGCTTCAGTTGCATGGCCATGAGCTTGCGTTCGCTTATGTCGCGGCAGATGGCGCGGAAACCTTTGAATCCGCCTTCTTCATCTTCCACACGGCGGACGAGATATTGAATCCAGCGCTCGCGACCGTCCGGCGTGCGCAGCCTGAATTCGGCTTCGCCCGCACGTGCGCCGCCCTGCATCATTCCCTGCAGTTTGCGCCAGATGGGGATATCCGCCTCATGCATGATGGCGGAAAAAAAGTCGGGGTTGCGATAGAAGTGCTCCGCGTCGTAGCCGCAGACGCGCTCGCAGGCATCGGAAACGAATTCCATGCGGCCGTCAGGCCCCTGCCACACTTCCCAGTTGAAAAGATGCTCGGCCAGCACGGCAAACCGTTGCTGACAGTCGTAGAGCGCGCGGCCTTTGTCGCCGCACGCGCAAGTTCCTGCAACCGTTTCCCCCGATTCGCAGGCACCTTGGCTCTTGTCAGGTGTTGAACCTGCCATGGCCAGTTCCCTCCTGTTCACCAGTTGGGGAATTCACCCTTACAGTCTCACCTCAAACGCACTCAAAAAACACCCCGTCCCGCACGCCGAAGCAGCGGGCTCACCCCGGAATGTCCCCGCATCCCTGTAATATATCGTTACAACAATAACAAGCCCTTGTTATTTCAGCACCATATGAAGCGTTACGTTATATTTCGCAAGCAGATAAGGGCAGTTACGACTGCATAACTGTGTCACAACTGTGTCAGAAAGACCCAAAAATATGTGATGACCAATGGCCAAACGCAAAACCGCCTGCGGCAGTAATTGCCGCAGGCGATTTTGAAATAGGGATTTCCCGGCCCGTAAGCGCCAGCGTCAGGGCCGGAAAATCGTATGGGGAGGGGAGATTTTGCCGTCTATGGATTACAGTGCGCCGCTCGCCTTTTCGTAAAGCTGACGGGCACCTTCGTTTTCCGGATCCTTTTCCAGCAGATGCTCAAGGTGCTCCATGGCTTCCGCGTTCTTGCCGAGCCAGATCAGGCAGCCGGCCAGCGAAAAGCGAACGGCGTCCTTGTTGGGATCATGCTCAAGGCTGCCAATAAGCATGGGAACGATGTCTGCCACGCAACCAAGGGCGTAGCCTTCCTGAATCATTCCGCTCATGGCGATCATGTTATCCGGATTGTGCTCCAATGCACGGATGAAAAATTCCAATGCTTCCTTGTGGTTGCCACGATCCATATGGATCAGGCCCATACCTGCGAGCGCCTTGTCGTTGCTCTCAATGGTGTCGGCCTTCTTGTACAGAACGAGTGCTTCGTCAAGCTTTCCGCGCTGCACGGCAATGGTGGCGAGACCCAGATAGGGGTCAGGGTGCACTCCGTTGGAATTGGCGGCCTTCTTGTAATATTCTTCCGCCTTTTCCAGCTCACCCATAAACAGGTAGCATTCGCCGAGTTCCTTGTTGATTTCGTAATCGAGATGGTTGCTCATGGTCCCCTCCATGTAAGGACAAAGTTTCCCCTCGCACCCCGGTCATCCTGAGACCGGTTTTTTTGCGAGCCGACGCATGCAGGCAAATTTTATCCACTCAACCCTGAAACACGTCGGTTGCGAAAATATATGCAATGCATGTGCCAAAACAATCGTGAAAAAGTGTGTCACTATTACGGGCATTCGTACCTGCATATGCAGGCCCGTTTTTCCATCACTATATAGGCTGCCCGTCAACGCCACGGGGCTTATCGGCCAAAGGGGAGAAAACTGCACGGTTAAAGCAGGTATTTTTTCCCACCCTTCCTTTCTGCCGCCGACTCCCTGACGCTGTAGCACTCCGCATCTCCCTTGCGGGACTGGCAACCGGCTTTTATCCAAAAATTATTCATATATATCAGCATGTTTCAGCACTGGAACACCTCTTGCTATTTACCATGCAGATCAAACCGGAAGGGCAACCGACAAGAATGCCCAAATCGTCGTAACCATGGAGGATACTGCATGAAAAGCCTGTTCAGCTCTCACATGGCCATTACTGAAAAGGTACTGGACATGCAGCTCAAGCGTCAGAATGTCGTCATGAGCAACCTCGCGAACCTGAAAACGCCCGGATACAAAGAGCGCACCCTTGAATTCGAAGAAGATCTGCAAAAGGCGCTCAACCTGGACGCACAGGGCAAGATGACCCGCACAGCCGGTTCGCACATGCCCGCGGTTTTCAACCCGGACAACTTCGGCCCCGAATGGGGCAAAGTCTTCAAACCGCGCGTCGTTCACGGCGAAGACCAGGTGGATATCGACAAGGAAATGGCCAAGATGGCCAAGAACAACATGCGTTACAACGCACTGGCCACCATTTTGAAAGGCAACTTTGAAGGCCTGAACAAAATCATAACGGAAGGGCAGAAGTAATGGATTTCATGACAGCACTCGATATCGGCGCCTCTGCGCTCAGCGCAGAACGGACCCATATGAACATCATTTCCATGAACCTTGCCAACGCCAAGACCACCCGCACTGCGGAAGGCGGTCCCTACCGCCGCAAGACGGTGCTCATGGCGGCAACGGAAGTGGATCATCCGTTCAGCAAGCAGATGCAGTCCGCACTGGACAGGGAACTGCGCGGTGTTCGCGTCATGCATGTGGCGCAGGACCAGCGTCCCCTCAAGCAGGTATACGAACCCGGCCACCCCGACGCAAACGCCGAGGGCTTTGTCTCCTACCCCGACATCAACGTGGTGGAAGAAATGGCCGCTCTCATGACCGTTCAGCGCGGCTACGAAGCAAACGTAGCCACCATGGACGCCGTGAAGACCATGTACAACAAGGCTCTCGAGCTCGCCAAATAGCAAGGCTGAAGGAGACTGGCCATGAGCATTCAGAACGTAGGCATGAAGGCGTATACCAACGCCATGCACAACTTCAGCAAGGCGCAGAAGGCGACCACCGGTCAGTCCTTTGCCCTGCCCGAAGCCCCCAAGACCTCATTCGTGGAAACCGTAAGCGATTCCGTACGCAAGACCAACGACATGCAGGGTGAAAAAGAACGCCAGATCAAGTCGTTCGCTTCCGGCGAAACCCAGAACGTGCACGAGCTGATGATCACCCTGCAGAAAGCTAGTCTCGCCATGTCCATGACCAGCGCCGTGCGCAACAAGGTGATGGAAGCCTACAAGGAACTCAGCCGCACCGGCTTCTAACACGCGTTACTGACCAGACGCCCCAAACGCCATTGACCCGCTTGTTGGCGCCCGAACCAGACACCACACGGAGTAGCACATGTCCCCCCTGCTTAACGATGCCGTAGACAAGTCCAAAGCCTTCTGGGGCCAGATCAGCATTTCTCAGCGCGTCTTCATCGGCGGCATAGCGCTTGCCGTTATCGGCGTGTTCTTCGCCCTCATCTTCTGGATCAACCAGCCGGACTTCAAGGTGCTCTACTCCAACCTCAGCCTCGAGGACGCCAACCGGGTCGTGAAGCTGCTGGACGCCGACAAGGTGCCCTATCAGCTGCAGAACGACGGCACCACCATTCTTGTTCCCGCAGACCGGGTCTATGACCAGCGCATCCGTGTAGCCGGCGAAGGCAGCCTTGTGGGTCAGGGCATCGGCTTTGAAATCTTCGACGAAGTAAAGGTCGGCCAGACCGAGTTCGTGCAGAAGATCAACTACCAGCGCGCTCTGCAGGGCGAACTTGCCCGTACCATCATGGAATTCCCTGATGTGGAAAGCGCCCGTATCCACCTTGTGGTGCCCCACCGCAGCCTGTTCATTGAAGACGAGCAAAAGCCCTCTGCCTCTGTCGTCCTTACGCTGGCCGAAGGCAAGAAGATGGACCAGAAGGACGTGATGGCCATCGTCAACCTTGTGACCATGGCCGTTGAAGGCATGGACAAGAGCCGCATCTCGGTGAACGACACCAAGGGCAACATTCTCTACTACCCCAGCGACGAAGAATCCCTGCAGGGCCTCAGCTCCTCGCAGCTGGACAACAAGCTCACCCTGCAGCGCGACATTGAGCGCCGCATTCAGGAAATGCTCTACCCGGTCATCGGACCCGGCAAGGTCATCTCCAAGGTCAACGCCGACCTCGACTTTTCTCAGCGCACCATCCGCAAGGAAGTATTCGACCCCGCCAGCGCAGTTGTACGCTCCGAACAGCGCAGCGAAGAAAACACCAAGGGTCAGTCCAACCTGAATGCGGGTTCTCCCGACCCCAACTTCCGCGGCGACGGTGTTGCCGGTGGCCTGAGCTCGCAGGAATCCACCCGTGAGACGCGCACCACCAACTTTGAAATCAACAAGGAAGAACACAATATCGTCGCGCCCGTGGGCGAAATAAGCCGCCTTTCTGTTGCGGTAATCGTTGACGGCACGTATGTAAAAAACCCAGATACCGGCGAATACGTCTTCACCCCCCGCAGTGAGGAAGAACTGGCCCGCATACGCCAGCTTGTTTCCAACGCGGTGGGCTACGACTCCGCACGCGGCGATACCATAGAAGTTTCCAGCATCTCCTTCGGCGGCCCCGATGTAGCGCTTGAGCCCAGCCTTACCGACGTGGTCATGGACTACGCCCTGCGCCTCGGCAAACCGCTGCTCAACGCCCTGCTGGTCTTCCTCTTCCTCGTCATGATCGTGCGGCCGGTCATCATGGCCATGATCCGTCCCAAGGTTCATGCAGGTGACGTGGTTGAAGGTCTGGAAGGCCTGCCCGCAGGCGAGGAACGACTGGCACTCATTGAAAGCGGCGACGAGCTCGACGCCCTTGATGCCCTGAAGAAGATTGAAGACATCAAGGCCCATGCAATGCAGCTTGCCGAACAGAACATGGAACAGGCCGTGAGCATTCTGAAGACATGGCTCAAGCAGCCTGAAGGAGCGAAGTAGTGGCAGAGAAGGTGAGCGGCGCGTCAAAGACCGCCATCCTGTTGCTGGCCATGGGCGACAAGTTCACGTCTGAAGCGTTCAAGCGCATGGACAGAACCGAGATTGCCCAGATTTCCAAGGCCATGGTCGAACTGGATTCCATTCCCAAGGATCTGGTAGAGGACGTGCTGCGTGAATTTCACCACGCCCTCGTGACCGGACAGGAAATGATCTCCGGCGGCGCAGACACCGTTAAGCGCCTGCTCATGAAGAATCTGGACAGCGAAACCGCCAAGTACATCATGGATTCGCTGAACCTGGATTCCGGCCCTGCTCCCTTCCGTGAACTGGAAAACGTAAGCCCGCGCATTCTTTCTCAGATTCTGCGAAACGAACACCCGCAGACGCTGGCACTCATTCTTGGTCACCTGCACCCCGATCAGGCGGCAGAACTGCTCACCAACCTGCCCGCAGGCGTGCGGCCCGAAATTCTCATGCGACTTGCCAAGCTGGAAGCCGTGCCCGAAGACATGCTCATGGAAGTGGACAAGGTTCTCCAGAGCCAGCTCATCGCCATGGGCGGCAAGGAAGGCAAGAAGGTCGGCGGTGTCAGCGCCGTTGCCGAAATCCTCAACGCCGTGGACCGCGCCACCGAAGAAGAGGTTCTCTCCGAGATCGAAGAAGAATCCGCACAGATGGCCGAAGATATCCGCAACCTCATGTTCGTGTTCGAAGACGTTACCGGCCTCGACGACCGCGCCATCCGCGAACTGCTGAAGGAAATCTCCAACGAGGACATGACCATGGCCCTGCGCGGCGCCTCGGACGACCTGAAGGAACGCTTCTTCAAGAACATGTCCGAACGTGCTGCCACCATGATCAGGGAAGACCTCGAAATCATGGGACCCACGCGCCTCGCCGATGTGGAAGGCGCCCAGCAGAACGTGGTCAAGGTCGTGCGCAGACTCGAAGTGGAAGGCCGCATAGTCATCGGCCGCGGAGGTGGAGATGTCTTCATCTAACGTACCCTCGGAAGCAGCCAAGTGGGGCACCATCTTCATGGGGCCGGCCCGCACCGACGAGCGCTCGCTCAATCAGGTGGAAGGCTCGCGCACCATGCAATGGGACGAAGCCACCGAAGCCGCCTATATGGAGCGTGTGCGCGCCCGTGCCGCACAGCGTGCCTCCGAGATTCTTGCGCAGGCTCAGCTTGAGGCCGAACAGCTCAAGCAGCAGGCCATGCAGGACGGCTACAACGCCGGTCTGCAGCAGGCACAGCATGAGCTGGAAGAGTTTCAGCAGACCATGAGCGATTCGGTTTCCGGTGTGCTTGGAGCCATTCAGGGACAATGCTCGGGCATCTTCTACCGCTGGCGTCAAGATCTTGTCACCCTGCTCCGCGTTGCCGTGCAGCGCGCCGTGGGGCTGGAAATTTCCCAGAACCGCACTGCCGTTCTGGAAACCCTGCTCGTGAAAGCCGTGGAAACACTCGACAGCCAGCGCAAGCTGGTGGTGCGTGTAAACCCTGAAGACGAAGCCGCCGTGCAGGATATTCTGGTGACCACCCAGCAGCGTCATCCCGGCCTTGAAACATGGTCCGTAAAGGGCGATCCCTCCATCAACCCCGGCGGGCTGGTGGTGGAAAGTCTCGACGGCATGGTGGATAACACCATAGAGAGCCGCTATGCGCTGGTGGACCAGATTCTCGAGCAACTGGAACTGCCCGGAGACGGCATATGATCGACCCCCGTGGCGCGCTGGAGATGCTGCAAAGCCTGAGACCGGCGCAGGCCTACGGCAAGGTCAACAAGGTTGTGGGTCTTGTGGCGGAAGGCTGCGGCATCAAAGCACCGCTGGGTTCCGTGTGCCAGATCATTCCCAACGACGAAAGCGAGCCTGTTCCTGCCGAAGTTGTGGGATTCCGCGACGGCAACCTGCTCTTCATGCCCTATGGCGACATGCGCGGCATAAGCCCCGGCTCGCTCATCCGCAACTCCAGCCTGCCCCCCGTATTTCCCGTCGGCAACAGCCTGCTCGGCAAGGCATTTGACGCCTTTGGTGCCGAACTCAAAGCCGGTGCCTCCATGCCCATTGCCGCAGGCGGCTACAATCCGCTGTATACCGATCCGCCCAACCCGCTGCTGCGTCCGCGCATTGACGAGCCCCTGGATGTGGGCGTGCGCGCCATCAACAGCCTGCTCACCCTTGGCAAGGGCCAGCGTGTGGGCATTATGGCCGGTTCCGGCGTGGGCAAGTCCACCCTCATGGGCATGATGGCCCGCTACACCAAGGCGGATGTGAACGTCATCGGCCTTGTGGGTGAACGTGGCCGCGAAGTGGTGGAATTCATGGAAAAGGACCTTGGTCCGGAAGGCATGGCCCGCTCCGTGCTGATTATCGCCACATCCGACCAGTCTCCGCTGGTGCGCATGCGCGCCGCCTATGCCGCCACCGCCGTGGCCGAATTTTTCCGCGATCAGGGCAAGGACGTGCTCCTGATGATGGACTCTGTCACCCGCTTTGCCATGGCTGCCCGCGAAATCGGCCTTGCCGTCGGCGAGCCGCCCACCACAAAGGGCTATACGCCCACCGTATTCGCACAGCTGCCCAAACTGCTGGAGCGTGCAGGCAGAAGCGAAAAAGGCACCATTACCGGCATTTATACCGTGCTTGTGGACGGTGACGACTTCAACGAACCCATTGCGGACGCTGTGCGCTCCATTCTGGACGGCCATATCGTGCTCACCCGCGACCTTGCCGACCAGGGGCATTATCCTTCCATCGACGTGCTCAGGTCCATCTCACGTCTGCGCAGCGACATCTGCCCCCCGGAGGTTGTGCAGGCCGGTCGCGTGCTCACCAAGCACCTTGCCACGTTCAAGCGCGTGGAAGACATGATCAACATCGGTGCCTACGCGCAGGGTTCCAACCCTGACATCGACAAAGCCATCCACATGGTGCCGCAGATCAACCAGTTCCTGCAGCAGGCCATTACCGAGCCCTGCCCCATCGAAGTAAGCTTCGAGCAGATGCAGCAGCTGGCGGGATTGTAATTTTTCGACTGAAACGCAAAAAAAAGGGAGCATCCGTCCACACAGGACAGATGCTCCCTTTCTTCATTTCATGCGCCTGCACGCTGCCTGAACGTGCCTGAAACCGCTGCTACAGTTCCTGCCGATAGTTCAGCGACTGCCGCAGGGTTTCCTTATCCACGAATTTCACCTCGGAGCCGAGCGGAATGCCCTGCGCAAGGCGGGTGACGCGGATATGCGGAAAACGCGAGGCCACAAGCTGCTTCACGTAGGTGGCGGTGTTCTCCGCCTCCATGGTGGTGCCCAGCGCGAAGATGAGTTCATTGATCTCGCCTTCCGCAAGCCGGTGCTGCAGCCTGTTCAATTCAAGATGTTCGGGCGTCACGTTATCCAGCGGAGCAATGAGCCCGCCGAGAATCATGTACTGACCGCGGTAGAACCCGCCATCTTCCATCGCAAGCAGCGAATCCCATTCCGAGACGAGACACAGGGTCTCACGGCTGCGGGAGCCGTCCGTGCAGATGGTGCACGGGTCGGTATCGGTCAGTGAGCCGCACCGCGAACACAGATGCAGATTATCGCGCAGGTCGTGGATGGCCTTGCCGAGGCTGCGGGTGTTGTTCTCGGGCCATTTCAGCAGCGTCATGGCAAGACGCAGTGCCGATTTGGGTCCGAGGCCGGGCAGCCGCGACAGCTGCTCCACCAGCACCTTGAGCGGTTCGGGGAGTCGTTGCACAGCCTGTATACCGTCCTAGAACAGACCGGGAACGCGAAGGCCGCCGGTAATGGCGCTCATTTCCTTCTCAACCATGGCCTTGGTCTGGCGCACGGCTTCGTTCACGGCGGTCATCACCAGATCCTGCAGCATGTCCACGTCGTTGGGGTCAACAACGGAAGGATCGATCTTGATGGAGGTAATTTCCTGCTTGCCGGTGCAGGTTACGGTAACCATGCCGCCGCCGCTGGTCACTTCGAGGGAACGGTTGCCCAGATCATCCTGCAGGGCGGTCATCTTTCTCTGCATAAGCTGCGCCTGACGCAGCATGTCATTCATTCCGCGCATATACTGCTCCTTTGCCGCGCCATAAGGCGGCTTGCGGGGTGTGCGTGTTGATTGCGGAAGCCGAGCCTCCGGCAAGCTTAGTAATCCGAATTGCGATATGATTCAAATGCTAAAACAGAAGCCCCGATGCGGGGACCGTTCAGCCAGCCAGCCGCCACAGTACCCGAACACCTGAAACAACCGTAACATCGGGATCATGCGGTATGGCCAAGATAGCCTTCGCACGGGCAGGGCGGTCTTGCAAGCGAGCACGAAGAAACAGCCCACGATGACTTACCGGAATACAACCGGAATACAACCCATGGACCTTCGCCTCCCGCAACAGGGCAAGCGCAAGCTCACCATGCACGCAACTCAGTTCCAGTACTGCGGATAGCGCCTTGAATGGGGGATATTGTTCACCAGCAGGGCCACCACGAGCAGGATGAGCGCACCGCTCAGAGCGGGAATGAACGCATAGCCGTAGCCGAGCGAATGGATTTTCTGACTGCCGATGACGGCTATCAGCGCGGTAGCCCCTCCGGGGGGATGCAGGGTAGCTGTCAGATGCATGACGAAAATGGCCGTGGCTACTGCCAGTGCGCAGGCCATCCACAGCACGGGAATATGCTGCGCCATGAACACACCCACAACGGCGGAAAGAACATGCCCGCCCACAAGGTTGCGCGGCTGCGAAAGCGGGGCATTGGGCACCCCGTAGAGCAGCACGGCCGATGCGCCGAAAGACCCGATGAGCATGACGGCATCTGCCTCTGCCAGCAGATTGAAATGCAGATAGCTCACCGCACCGATGCCGAGCAGGGCGCCCACAAAAGACCATACCGCCTCTGAAAAACTGATGCAGCAGGGGTTGCACCCGCAACCGCACATCTTTCTGAAATATCGCACGAAGCAAGGCTCCTTATCGAAGAGATGAGAAGGGAGCCTATCGCCGCGGGCAGCAAAAGGATGTGACGCAGGTCACGCAGGAACAATGCGGCTGATAAACCGCTTGCTCTTCTCTCAAAACAACTATATCTGTATATCCTGATACAAGCATTCAGGAAACGGAAGACGGTGTAAATCCGTCGCGGTCGCGCCACTGTAACCGGAACAACAACCCTGTCTTGCCCACTGCCGAAAGCGGGAAGAGCACGACATAAAGGGCCGGAAGCCAGGAGACGCCCTGAATGCAGGAGCACGACTGTCTCGCGATTGGACAGGCACCCACCATGGGCGTTCCGGCTGTCTCTGGCACCGGCACGGCCTGCGTTGCCATGCATTCGAGTTGTCGATGCTCCTTTTATGCCACCACAATAAAAGGAGTAACACCATGAACACCCACATTTGCGGCTTTCCGCGCATCGGAGCCGCCCGCGAACTGAAAAGGGCGCTGGAAGCCTACTGGCGGGGCAGCATAGCCCTTGAAGAGCTTACCTCCACCGGCAACGCACTCAAAGAGCGCCACTGGGCCGCCCAGAAAGCCGCCGGACTCAGCTACGTCACCACTGGCGATTTTTCCTACTACGATCACGTGCTGGACACCGCCTTCATGCTCGGCTGCATACCTGAACGGTTCCGCAGCGATACCGCAGCCTGCGAAGACTCTCTTTTCCGCATGGCGCGTGGGGATGCCTCTCGCAACATCCCGGCAATGGAAATGACCAAGTGGTTCAACACGAACTACCACTATATCGTACCGGAATGTCCGGCAGGGCAGCACATCAGACGGCAGCACCACTGCGTAACGGGCGATACGCGCCGCGCTCTGGCGCTCGGGCATGCCCCCAAACCGGTTCTGCTGGGGCCCGTAACCTTCCTCTCCCTTGCCAAGGGAACAGAAGGTCATTCCTGCTGGGACAGATTGGAGGACATATGCGCCGTGTACCGGGAAGTACTCTCCGAACTGGACCCGCTGTGCGACATCATCCAGATTGATGAGCCCATCCTGTGCGCAGACATGACGCCGGAGGCCCGCGCAGCCTTTCCGCGTGCATACGAGCTGCTGAACGGTACGCTGAGCCATGCCGGAATCATGCTCGCCACCTATTTTGACGCGCTGGACGACAACCTTGACCTTGCCCTTGCATCGGGCTGCGCCGCCCTGCACGTGGACCTTGTACGCGGAGCGTCCTCACTGGAAAGTCTGCTGGTGCGTCTGCCCGGACACATGAAGCTTTCCGCCGGCATTGTGGAGGGGCGCAACATCTGGAAAACTGACTACGAAAAGGCACTTTCCACGCTCAACCGCATTGCCGACAGGCTCGGTGCGGACCGCCTGCTTGTCGGTTCCAGCTGCTCATTGCTGCACGTTCCCGTTGATCTGGAAGGTGAAACCGATCTGGACCCGGAGCTGCGCAGCTGGCTGGCCTTTGCCGTGCAGAAGTGCCGAGAGATAAGCGAACTGGCCTTTCTGGTACAGGAAAGCGGCGGCACGGTAAGCAGCGAAGGAGCCATTCTGCTGGAAGCCAATTCAGCCGCCATCCGCTCCCGCAGGGTAAGCGGCAGGGTGCATAACCCCGCCGTGGCCGCCCGGTGCGCAGCCATTGCTCCCGCCATGCTGGAAAGGAACACGCCGCATGCGCAGCGCAGGGTTGCCCAGCAATGGCTGAACCTGCCGCCGTTCCCCACCACAACCATCGGCTCTTACCCGCAGACCCCGGAAATACGCACGGCCCGCAGCCAGTTCAAAAAAGGGCATATGCGGCCGGAAGCGTATGAGGAGTTCATCAGGAATGAAATAGCTGCCGTTGTGCGGCAGCAGGAAGAACTCGGGCTTGATGTTCTGGTGCACGGCGAACCGGAGCGCAACGATATGGTGGAATACTTCGGCCAGCAGATGGACGGCTTCTGCTTCACCCGCAACGGCTGGGTGCAAAGCT
Organism: Halodesulfovibrio sp.; assembly: GCA_047972125.1. Lineage (GTDB taxonomy): Bacteria > Desulfobacterota > Desulfovibrionia > Desulfovibrionales > Desulfovibrionaceae > Halodesulfovibrio. Next base: position 4,426 of record JBKEAK010000278.1, on the reverse strand, counting down.
ACGGCAGTCGCTGCGTCAAGCCCCCGGTCATCTTCGGCGATGTGAGCCGCCCGGTTCCCATGACCGTAAAATGGATCCAATATGCTGCTTCGCTGACGGAAAAACCCACGAAGGGCACGCTCACGGGTCCGGCGACCATCCTTTGCTGGAGCTTTGTACGGGACGATATGGACCGCGCCGATGTCTGCCGCCAGCTTGCGCTGGCTGTTCGTGACGAGGTAGCAGACCTTGAAGCCGCCGGAATCCGCATTATCCAGATAGACGAAGCCGCCTTCAGCGAGGGCATGCCGATAAAGCAGCGCGATGGTCAGGCCTATCTCGACTGGGCAGCGGCGAACTTCCGCCTCGCCACATGCTGCGTAGAGGATGCCACCCAGATACACACTCACATGTGCTACAGCGAGTTCAACAGCATCATCGCCGCCATTGCAGCCATGGATGCCGATGTCATTAGCATAGAGTCCAGCCGTAGCGGCATGGAACTGCTGGAGGCATTCAGAACCTTCGAATACCCCAATGAGATCGGCCCCGGCGTGTATGACATCCACAGCCCGCGTGTGCCGGATGAACAGGAAATGGTGTCGCTGCTGGAACGGGCTCTGGCCTTCATCCCTGCGGACCGCCTGTGGGTGAATCCCGATTGCGGCCTGAAAACCCGCTGCTGGCCGGAAACCCTCGCTTCGCTGCGCAACATGGTAGCGGCAGCACAGACAATGAGACAGCGGGGGTAACCCCCACCACCAACTGATAAAAAAGCCGGAGGATCTACCCTCCGGCTTTTTTTTAAACAAGTCGTTGTCCTGCTACGCTTGCAAGGCACAAGGGACCGTGTTGCGATCCATTACCTGCCCGGAATGGATTGCGCCGGAGTCCCCATGCGGCGAAAATGATAACGCATGCAGGATGAACTGCGGGACGCAGCCTGTATTACTTCTTGAATCCCGGCAGCAGCAGGGGGCGGGGCGAGGAGCGACGGTTCTTCACGCGCCGCCATGTTTCCGGCGTGCAGCCGAAGCGGTACGACCACAGGGCGCAGTCTTCACGCGCGGCGCAGGCGCGCACTTCAGCTCGCAGATTGGCGCAGCAGGCCATGCAGAAGCGGCGGATAGTGCGGCTGGGCGGGCAGGGTGCCTGCTCGGCCAGTTCTGCCTGTTCGGGCTGTTCTATCTGCTCGGGCTGTTCGGGCTGTTCGGGCTGGCCAGCCTTTCCGGCGAGGTCGGCCTGTCCGATCTGTTCAGCCTGCTCAGGCCGTTCTATCTGCTCGCCGGAGCGGTACGGATGCAGCGCACAGTCCGCGTCTTCACAGGCCGCAACCTGCCTTGAAGACCCGCCCTGACACGCCATGCAGAAACGGCGTATTGCCTTGAGTGTGGAACCTTTCGTCATGATCGTTGCTGTATCCGAACTGCGGACTTCTGTCACCTTATGCATGGGGAACCATGCCTTGAACCTAATGCCAGTTCTCTGGAACAGGCTCCTGCCCGAAAACGCAACAAACGTGGGGCAACGCGAAATACGGTGCATCTGTCACCGCATCGCGCGTTGCCCCACGTTTTGTTTTTTCTCATGCTGCCCGTGATTACTGTGCCGGTGCGGGATCACGCCGGTATAGTCACGGGATGCCAGAGAGTGAGGGCTCTCCGGCCAGTGAACACGTCTTGGCGAATCTGAACAGATCCGATCAGGTCCGATGCAGATCAGGTTCAGGTCTGATTCAGACCAACTCAGACGTGGCAGTGCCGCAGGCGGCTAGCCGCAGCACTTCTTGAACTTCTTGCCGGACCCGCAGGGGCAGGGCTCGTTGCGGCCCACCTTGGGAGTCTCGCGGCGAACGGTCTCGTGGCCGCGCACCTTGCCGTCCACGTAGTACCAGTAGTCGCCTTCCTTGCGGAATTCAGCCAGTTCGTTCAGCTGCTGGGGCACGCCTGCAAGGTCATAGCGGGCAACGAATTCCACTTCACCCACGGAGTCGCCTTCGGCACCGGCGGAGGTGGAGAGAATTTCCAGTCCCTTCCATTCGATCTTGGAGGACCACTGCTCGATATCATCCACAGTGTCCTGCCCGCGCACAGAGGGGTGCATGGAGGTATTCAGGTATTCGTAAACGCCGAGAACGTGCGCGGTGTAGCGCGAACGCATCAGGGCTTCCGCAGTGGCAGCGGGCTTTCCGTCATGAATGATGGGGCCGCAGCAGGTTTCCAGAGTAAGGCCGGAGCCGCAAGGGCAAGTGCTCATTCGAGTATCCTATTAGTGGTTTCCGCAGCCCCCGTGACCGTCGTGATCATGGTGTGCGGTGCAGATCGTGTTGCTGGACTGCAGGTTTCCGGCGAGCCACTGGTCGGCTACGGCTCTCACAGAGCCGCTTGCACCGCGGATAACGGAAATGCCTGCTTCCTCAAGCTTGTTAACAGCGCCCTGACCCATGTTACCGGCAAGCAGCACCTTCACGCCCATTTCCGCAAGGGTGGACACGATGTTGGACTTGCAGCCGCAACCGGGAGGCGGCGTGAGAAGATCTTCTTTCACAATTTTTCTGGTTTCGTCCAGCGTGAGAATGGTGAAGGCTTCGCAGTGACCGAAGTGTTCGTCCAAAAGCCCCTGACGGGAAGGAATGGCAATCTTCATGATGATTCTCCATGATATGTTGAGATGAACGTTCGAGATATAGTGCCTCGGAAAGATAAGTCAATGGTCACTTACATCATAGGTGCCGCTACCGGGGAATATCCCGTAACTTCCGTAATTGCGGGAGCTTTTGATATATTCTGCTATTCGGTTGTCAGAGCCGGAAAACAAATGATAGGTTACGCCAAACACGAGTATCCATCAATTGCCCCTGTCATTCTCCCCCATTGTGACAGGGGCCGAACATCAGGTTCAGGAGAGAACATGACGCGCTTAACAACCGATGAACGTCGCGAATTTATCCGCCTTCCCAAGCCGTTTTCCGTTCAAGCGTTTGAATTCAAGTTCCCCATGGCATCCCAGCCGCGCGTTGAAACAACGTGCGTGGACATAAGCACCGGTGGCCTTTGCCTTGAATCTCCCTTTCGCTTCGATCAGGGTTCCAAGGTGCAGGTGCGGGTACACATTCCCACCCTCAACAAATATTCCTGCGGATTCTTCAAACACCACGAAAATGACATGGACCAATACCTCAACGCCATTGCCGAAGTGGCGTGGGTGGAGAATTCCTATGGCAAATATCTCGTGGGAATCCGTTTTCTCGACATAGACTGGGATACCCAGAATGCCCTGAAGTGCCTTATAGACAAGGCCACGCAGGAAAACTGAGCCGCCCCGAGCCCCCTATCCGTCCTGACCTGACCCGCCCCGGCGCAGCGGTCAGCCACGGCAGGGCGACCCGACTGAGAAGGGCGCTTCATAAACGGCTTGGCGGACAAACTGACATTGCGGGCAGCACTACTGCTGGCAGGCGCTTCTTCCGCGACGCTGTTTTTCCGCAGAGCTTTTGAGCCGCACGGCAACACAGAAAGCCCATGCGCTGCGACCGCCGGAGCAGCAGGCTCGAGTATTGCTTGCCGCCGGAAGCCTGAACAGGTAACAGGCTCCACTCCCTAATTTCCGTATATATCCAACGCCAGAAGCAGGTTATTATCATGGCTCTCATCACCGTCCAGCCGGACCTTGCCATTCCCGAAGAGGAATTCTCCTACACGGCCTCACGTTCCTCCGGTCCCGGCGGGCAGCATGTAAACACCACCAGTTCGCGCATTACCTTGAGGTTTGATGTGCAGAATTCCCCCTCGCTCAACGAATGGCAGCGCGGCAAGATTCTCGAAAAACTGGCAGGATACATAGACAGGGAGGGCGTGCTTGCCATTTCGTGCGAAACGCAACGCAGCCAGCATGCAAACCGCAAAGAGGCGGTGGACAGATTCATCCAGCTTGTGCAACGAGCCCTGAAAAAACGCCCGCCCCGCAAACCCACACGGCCCACGCTTGGCTCCAAGAACCGCAGGATAACCGCAAAGAAGCAGCGCGGCGGCGTAAAGCAGATGCGCGGCAAGGTGCGGGACGAGTAGGGCAGCTTTCCCTTCCGAAACAAGCGAGGGGTACCGCACGATTCGGTGACATATTCACCTGATCGTGCAGTACCCCTCGTTCATTCTCAGTATCTATCTTGTCCGGCTACACAATATGCAGACAGGGCTGCACCAAGATTACCCCAAGCTACAGCGAACACTAGAGCCTGTTCCCTATTACTGGGCTGCCTTTGCTTCTTCGGGCTTCTGCGCTCCGGCTGCTGCCTTTTGCGCCTCTTCTATCTGTTTGGGCGGGGTGGTCATCGTATTCTGGGGCTCATTCTGAGTCGCGTTCTGAACCGCGTTCTGAACATCATTCTGACCATTGTTCTGAACATTGTTCAGGGGCTGGCCGAACACTTCCGGCTTCTGCAATGCCG
>JBKEAK010000277.1:0-4593 GCA_047972125.1 Halodesulfovibrio sp. | reverse complement strand
GGTTCAGCAGGCAGTGGAAGGCGGACTCCTTACCGGAGCACAGGCCGAGGGATTGGCCGAGTTCATGGCCGGGCGGTCCACGGATGACGATGCCGACGCGGTGACGTTGGAATTCGGCGAGGGCGACGCGGCCAAGAAGATGACCCCCTTCAGCTACATGAAAGACTTCATCGCCCGCCTGCCCAAGCAGGTGAATTTCACTGAAATTGGCGGTGGCGGATTTGATGAGCCTGATGAACTGGGCGTCAGTGATCTGGCCAACGAGGCCGTGGCTTATCAGGAAGAGATGCGCGGCAAGGGCGTCACCGTTTCCACCACGCAGGCCGTGGCAGCCGTGAAGGCCGGAAAGCACACCAAGGCCGTAAAGTAGGAGAGCACCATGCCCAATACCGATCTTATCAAGACCTGTCTGTCGTCCGGCACCATCGCGCCGTACCGCATTGTGGCTCATGGCAGCGCCGACCATGAGGTGGCGCAGGCCGCATCGGCCACCGCCGCACTTATGGGAACGGCCATGGAACTTGGCACTGAATCCAATGGCCGTGTGGATGTAGCCATCAGCGCGTTGCCCCTTGTGGAATACGGCGGTGATGTCGTGCGCGGTGATCCCCTGACCTCGGATGCCAACGGCAAGGCCATCAAGGCTACCGTTTCCGGCTCGCGTTTAATCGGCTTTGCGTGGGTTTCCGCCAGCGCCGGGGATATTGCGGAATACCAGCATTCCCTCGGCATTCTGCCCTAACAGCTAACGGCTTTGCAGCCATAACAGGAGAAACGCATGTCCACCGCACCGTTTCCGGTAAGCCCGGAACTGACCGCGATTGCCATTGCCTACCGCAACCCGGCCCATGTGCTCATTGCCGATAAGGTAATGCCTCGTCTGTCCACGCCTGTGGGCAAGCGCGAGTTCAAGTATCTGGAATATGATCTGGCACAGTCCTACACGGTCCCGGATACCCTTGTGGGTCGCAAGGGCCGCCCCAACGAGGTGGATTGGTCAGCCAGTGACAAGACTGCCTCTGTTGATGACCATGCGCTGGATGAACCCATCCCGCTGGATGACATTGAACAGGGCAAGAAGGAAGGCATGGACGTTCGCGGTACCACCGTGGAGTACCTGACCAATCTTATCCTGCTGGCCCGTGAAGTGCGCGTAGCTACCTTGGCCAATGATCCGGCAAGCTACGCAGACGGAAACAGGCTGGTGCTGAGCGGAAATGCTCAGTTCAGCGATCCTGCCTCCGATCCCGTGAATGTGCTTCAGGATATGCTGTCCAAGCCCATCATCCGCCCCAATGTGATGAACATGGGCGTGGCCGTATGGACCAAGCTGCGCACGCATCCCAAAATCGTGAAGGCCATCTATCCCGGCAGCGAAGGCGGCATGATCACCCGCGAGCAGTTCCGTGAACTGTTCGAGCTCACGGAATTCAACGTCGGCGAAGGGTTCTTCAATACAGCCCGCAAGGGGCAGGCTCCCAACATGCAGCGTGCATGGGGGCCGCATATCAGCGCTCATTTCCGCGATACCACGGCTACCAACCGTCATGGTGTTACCTGGGGGCTTACCGTTCCCTACGGTACCCGTATCTCCGGCTCCAAGCCCGACAGCAATATCGGTATGCGCGGCGGCGAGCGTGTCCGCGTGGGTGAGTCCTTGAAGGAACTTGTCTGCGCTAAAGACGTGGGCATTCTCATCCAGAACGCCGTGGCCATCTAAGGGGGCAGCATGAATACCACCAAGCTTTACCCGGTGCTGGCAACCGGCCTGCGGCATGATGGCAGAGATATCCCCGCCGGAGAATCCGTGGAACTGACTGATGACGAAGCCGGTCAGCTTTTGCGCATCAAGGCCATCGGTGAGGCAAGCGTCTTCCCCGGTTCCGATATGCTGGAATTCGCTGCCGTGTTTGAGCGGCTGGGCGAGAATGACCTGAACAAGGACGGCACTCCCAAGGTGGCGTCTGTCTCGGCGGCAGTGGGCCGCAAGGTAACGGCTGAAGAACTGGCTGCAGCATGGACCGCTTGGAAGGCCAACACTTCTGAATCGGGAGACGAGGAGTAACCCATGTACGCAACCCCGCAGGATGTGCTGGACCGGTATAGCGAGGACGAAATCTGGTCGTTAGTGGGCGATACGCCCGAAGGCGGCCTGAACCTCGCGGCGTTGGAGCGGGCGTTGGCCGAGGCCGGGGAAGAGATGAATCTCTCCCTGCGCAGACGCTACAGCCTGCCCCTTGCAACCATCCCTGCCATCCTGCGGCGGTTGTGCGTTGATCTTGCCTTGGACACGTTGCCCCGCAACGCAGCCGAAGAGGCCGATATGTTTGAGCGCCGCGCCAAGGAAGCCCGCCGTATTCTCGGCGAATTGGCCAAAGGCACTCTGGAGCTTGGGCTGCCCACCATCGGCGGTACGGAGGGAAGTACTGCCTCCGGCCCCATGTATGACGCCCCGCTCCCTCACTTTGGTGATCTGGAAGGCTTTTAGTCATGGCAGGCGCGTCGTTTGAACTGGAATTGTCCGGCGATGTGGCAGGCCGTCTGGAACGATTGGCAACAGTTGTTTCCGATCTCGCGCCGCTGCTGGATGAGATGGGGGCCGCCATGGTCTCGGGCACTCAGCGCCGTTTCGAGCTGGGGCAGTCGCCGGACGGTAGTCCGTGGTTGCCCTCGCGCCGGGCCAGTGAGCAAGGCGGGCAAGCACTCATAAAGGATGGTCACCTGCGTGATTCCATCACCCATAATGTTGATGGGGATACCGTGGTCGTCGGTTCAGATCGTATCTATGCCGCCATTCATCAGTTTGGCGGCGAGATCAAGCCGAAGAGCGGCAAGTTTCTTGTGTTTCAGGCCGGTGCAGGGATGGTCTTCGCTCGCAAGGTGGATATCCCGGCCCGTCCTTTCCTCGGCTTGAGCAGTACGGACGAGGAAATCCTTCTGGGGATAGCTGAAGATTATCTGGCCCAAGCTGTGAATGAGGTTTCAGCATGAGCGGCTCCTTTAATGACTTTTTAAATGCCGTTGAAACGGCACAGAAAGATCAGTTCCAACATGTGCGGTCCTGCGAGGTGCATCCCGGCCAGTTCAGCATGGATGACCTTTCCAAGATGGCCACGCAATGCCCGGCGTTTCGTGTGGCTCTGTGGGAGGTAGGCGAGTTTGAGCCGGTGGACGGCGGTTTATGGGATACGGCCTGCCGGTTCTCCATTGCCGTTATCACCACGGAGGCGCGTAACTTGCCCCGCCATGTGGCCGCGATCGATCTGGTGAACGAGCTGGCCCTGTGGTTGAGCGGGAATGATTTCAATTGCCCCTTCGCCTTCCCAGCGCAAGGGGTGCGGGCCAAGAACCTGTTCGCCGGATTTAGTGGCAAGCGCGTGCACCTGTGGGAAGTCACATGGACGCAAACCTTGCGTCTTGGTGAATCCCTTTGGTCCGAAGAAGCGCCGGTGCAGCTGGAAGTGTACGCGGGCAACTCGCCCAAGATCGGCGCGGCCCATGAAGCGGAGTATGAAAAGGTGGAACCCGATGCCCAATAGCGATCTTGCTTATCGCGTGGCGGAACTGGAGCGGCGTATGAACAATCTGTTGCGCAAAGGCACCGTGTGCGAGGCCGACCATGCCGCCGCCCGTGTGCGGGTGCGTAGCGGTGATTTGGTCACGGCATGGCTGCCGTGGTTCACGCGTCGGGCATCTCATGACCGGGATTGGTGGGCACCGGAGGTTGGCGAGCAGGTGATGCTGCTTTCTCCGTGCGGTGATCCGGCTCAAGGCGTTGTGTTGCCTGCCATCTATCAGGATGCGCACCCGGCTCCATCGGCTGATCCCGATGTGCATCGTGTGGAATTCAGCGATGGAGCGGTCATTGAATACGACCGTAAGGTGCATGTTTTATCCGCCATCATTCCCGGCGACGTGGCTATCGAGGCCGAGGGTGATCTTGAAGCCGTGCTGGGCGGCATGGCCAAGGTGGAAGCGACCAAGGAAATATTGCTGAAGGCACCGCAGGTTGTGGTGTTGGGAACGATCACCATGGCCGGTGGTGTCTCCGAGGAAGGACACGCCATTGCCGACGAATTCAAACACGCCAACACGCAGCAAACGGGGGCATATACCCTTGAGGGGCCGTGTTTGATCAAAGGTCCTGCCCGTGTGGAAGGTGATCTGAACGTAAGCGGCACTGTAAGCTGTGGCGCTTTGGTTCAGGGGTAAGCAATGCGGGGCATGAACGCCATAACCGGCAAGGCGCTTTCCGGGCGTGATCACCTGCTGCAATCCATCGGGGATATTCTGCGCACCCCCATAGGCAGCCGTGTCATGCGCCGGAACTACGGCAGCCGTATCCCGGCGCTGCTCGATGCCCCTGCGAATGCCGACACGGTTATTGAGGTTTATGCGGCGGTGGCCGAAGCACTGGATGCGTGGGAGCCTCGTTTCAAGCTTGAGAGTGTGACGTTAATTTCAGCATCTTCTGAAGGTGCGCTTGAATTGTTGGTCAAGGGTACGGAGCTGGATGATTCCGGCAGGCCGATAGGTGAAAAGCTGGAAGGCGTGGTGGTCATATGAACGGATTCGACACAATTGATTTTTCCC
>JBKEAK010000276.1:0-6969 GCA_047972125.1 Halodesulfovibrio sp. | reverse complement strand
TCGTATTTACGTATTATTTTGTCAGATCAACATGACAACTTGTCATAAAAACATGACAAGCTGTCGCATTTACCTGACAGAAAGAAGGCAACACTTCACATTATCAGGGAAGGAACGCAGAAAACGTTGCCCGTGACTTGTTCAGACAACGCCAGCAGAGAGCACAGCCAAGCGACGGCTGGCGTAGAAGGGGGGGGAACTTCACCCGTTATCCGGGCATACCAAAACACACAGCAGCCCCCTGCATTCCCTATAAGGAACGCATGGGGCTGCCATGATCATTCTGAGATTTCAGTCAGAAGTTGGACCGAGCTGCGCACAATACAGCGCACGGCTTTACCGGCGGGGCAACTAGTAACGCCACAGGGTCCTTGTGCGCAACCTACTGAAAATTACGTTATTTCAGGTGAAAAGGGACTCTAGCGCCCCATAACTCTGCGGGTGGTTTCCGCCACTTCCGCAAGCCATGCGGTACGCTCTTCGGAGGTGCTGTCCGCGATGATGGAGAACATGCGGCGATGTGTCTTTTCAATGCCGCAGAACCCGAAGACGCACTGAATCCATATGTTCTCAAGCGGGTCGCCAAAATAGTCGCGTTCTCGCGTGGCTTCGGTATTGGAGGTGTTGAACACCACACCTGTCTTGCCGGCCAGCTTGCCTATGGGCAGCCCGCCACCGCTGGCGTCCGGCGGAAAATCATAGGCGTAGGGCGGACGAATAACCCTATCCACGTAGCCCTTGAGAATGGCTGGCGGCTGCCCCCACCAGTTGGGGTGCACAAAGAACAGCACGTCAGATTCCACCAGCTCGCGGGCATATTGGCGAACAAGCGCATCCTGCGTGGGCTTTTTGCCCAGCTCATCTACCGTGAGCACGGGGTCAAACCGTTCTGCGTACAGGTCATGCGCGTATGTAGGAACACCCAGCTCTTTGAGTGTTGTGCATATGGTCTCGTACATCGCGTGATTGAAGCTCTTTGCGTAAGGATGCGCCAGAATGACGGTTGCCTTCATGAGTACTCCTTGAGGAAACAAAAAGGGACCGCAGCTTTTCAGCAGTGCGGTCCCCGTTTGGAGTTCTTTAGGATTCGTATATCCTGTTTATGAAATTATACATTTCTACAGGATTTTCATCTTTTCCGTTAATCGTCAAGTGTTCGATAAGCGCCACATTATTCCCGCGTGGGGTGGTGGTTTCATCCACCAGAACGGCAAGGGAGTAGGGGTCGGACAGTTCCTTCTGTTCCAGCAGCATGAGCCAGCCGTTATCCGTATACTGCCACTGCACGCTGAAACGTTCGCTGCCCTCAAAGTGGCTCATGAGCATGGCCTTGAGGTCGTTTATGCTGAAGCGGCCGCGGGTTCTGCCTGCCACACCGAGAAACTCGCCTTCCGGCGACTGAATAACCAGCGGCATGGTCAGCAGAGCACGGTGTGGCTCCTGCATGACAGGCTTTTCTTCCGGTGCTTCTTCCGGCGCTTCATCAGAATCGAAGATGAAGCCGCCCTCGGCGTCCTGATCTGCATATTCGGGCTGTTCTGGAGCGGCGGGTGCTTCTTCAGCTGCACGGGCCGGAATATCAGACGTTTCCATGGTGTATTCGTTCACATCGCCATAGGCGTTGCGAATGCGGATAACCTTGCCCATGGCAGGCTGTTCCTTTACGGGAGCCACGTCTTCATGCGCCTGATGGTTTGCCTCTTCCGTGGCATCGGCCTGAGCAGATGCCGCACTAGCCACACCAGCCGGAGAAGAAGAAGCCACGCCATGTCCGGCAAGCCCTTCAAGACGATCAAGCAGGGCGGTTGCGCGTTCCAGCCATGTCTCCATTGCCGGAGCCATGCCCGCATCGCCAGCGCCCTGCGGGTCCAGCTTCTGCAGGCGGGCATCCATGGATTCCATGCGGCGCGCAATGGCGTCCTGCTTCATGGTCAGGTTCACCATGCTTTTGGCAAGGTTGCTCAGCGCCTGCGTGTAATCATCCGGCAGTTCCACTTCCACCGGACCGGCGGGAACAGCAACCGGGGCAATATCAACTTCCGACTCCAACGCCGTTTCCGGCATAGGCTCTATCCACGAAAATTCCTTTTCAAGCCGGGTACGGACCTCCGGAACAGACATGCCCCTGCTGAACAGCTCGCGGATGCGCAGGCACACCTTACCGGCTTCATGGGTGAAGCGGATGGGCTTACCATCGTTGGCAACGGGGATGCAGTCGGGAAATTTGCGGCGGTAGCTCTTGATGGTCGTTTCCGAAACGCCGAGCATGCGGCCGAGGTCTCTGTGCGTAAGCGTCTTTTCGCTCATCGTAACCCTCTTAAAGGCTTGTAGGTGCTATAATCGTAACCCATCGATAAGCCATGGTTGCAACTGCGTCAAGCAACGAAATGATGACAGCTACGCGGCCTCCACGCAGCATCTACAAGGGCAAAAACACCACAATATGATGTGTCACCACAACAAACACAATTGAATACGCACCCTATGAGAAGACTTGAAGCATGTCGAAAGGCGCGTTACACTCATAAATCTACACGGCAATCCAACCCTACCCACACTTCCGAGGATACATATATGCCTTTCTTCCCCAGGTCTGTGCAGTCCGCAGGCTGTTCATCGTCTCCGGCTGCCGCTCTGCGCTCTCTTGTCACCGTTTGTGCCAGCCTGTTCCTTGTGTGCATGCTGGTGAGCGCTATGCCCGTGCAGGCTTCTGCCGCGCAGATTTCCCTTGCCGTGGTGACCAAGCCCGGTTCTGCACAATACATAGCGGCAGAGAAGTTTGCCGAACTGGTCAAGGAACGCAGCAACGGTGCCACTACCGTAAAGATATTCCATTCCGGTGCGCTGGGTACGGAAACCGAAATGCTGCAGCAGATTCAGCTCGGTGCCGTGCAGATGGGCATTATCACCCTCGGGCCCTTTGATACCTTTGTGCCGGAAGTAAAGGTTGTCGCCTTTCCCTTCCTTTTCAAAGATCACGCAACTGTTGACCGCGTGCTGGACGGACCGGTAGGGCAGGAGATTCTCAAAACCCTCGAATCCGCCGGTTTCAAGGGCCTTGCCTTTTCCGAAAACGGATTCCGCCACCTCACCAATTCCCGCCAGCCTGTGCACACCGCCAAGGATGCAGAGGGCCTGAAAATCCGCGTTATGGAATCCACCTTCCACAAGGAACTGTGGCGGGCCCTTGGCGCAAACCCCACCCCCATGGGCTGGCCCATCTATTCCGAGCTGCAGCAGCACACCATTGATGCGCAGGAAAACCCCCTGTGGGTGCTTTCCGTCTACAAGCTCTATGAAGTGCAGAAATACCTTTCGCTCACCGGCCACGTTTATTCCACGCACATAGACATAGCCAACCTCGGCTGGTTCAACAGCCTGCCCGCAGACCAGCAGACCCTCATTGCCACTGCCATGCACGACGCAGCCATATTCCAGCGCGCCTACAACCGCTCGCAGGAGGCAGCAAACCTCGAAGAAATGCGGGCCAACGGCATGATCGTGGATGAGCACCCCGACCTGCAATCCTTCCGCGACCGTGTGGCAAAGCTGCGCGACATGGATATGTATGCAGCCCCCGCCACCCGTGCCCTGCTGGACAAGATTATCGAAGCCGCCAAATAAGACTGAAGTTTTTTTAGTTTTTCTCGAGAAGCGTTTTCTTGTGTATTCTTGATTGATGCCGGGAGGGGGCGAGAGGTTCCTTCCCGCGCATCATGTTCCTGCGGTTGTTCCCTCTGCAGACTGACCCCTTTTTCGTATGCACGGATGAAGAGCCGCGGAGACATGCGCCTTATTTCAGAAACGCACACAGGCTGTTCATAACAAGCACAACACATTTGAATATAAACAAAAATTTTACAAACACTACGAACATGCACAGTGTTTCCAACGTTCGTTCCCGCCTGCTGGCGCTATTGAACCTGCTGAGTGCCTATGCCGACACGCTCTGCCGGGTCGTTCTGTTCCTTGCCTGTTTCGGCATGGTGGCCGTGATTGGTGCACAGGTGTTCTTCCGCTATGTGCTCAATTATTCCCTGTTCTGGTCAGAAGAACTGGGCAGGGTTCTGCTGGTGCAGCTCACCTTTTTCGGCGCTGCCGTGGCATACCGTGCCGGTGCGCATATCGGCGTGGATACTGTCGTCTGCCGCCTTTCGCCCGCAGGCCGCACTATGGCGGGGCGTCTCACGCATATGGCCTGCCTGTTCCTGTTTGTGGTCATGGCGGTGTACGGGTTCAAGTTTGCTGATTTCCTTTCCGTGCAGATGACCACCACGCTCGGTGTTTCCAAACGCATTCCCTTTCTGGCTGTGCCTGTGAGCGGCTGCATCATGGCCCTGCACTGTCTGTGTTTTCTCTTTGGTCCCTCGTCCAATGCTCCCTGTATTTCTGCATCTGCAAGGCAGGAAAGGGAGGGCAGCAGGGCATGACGCTTGTACTCTTCGGCCTTCTGGTGCTGCTGTTTGCGCTGAATACGCCCATTGCCGTGGCTGTGGGGGTGAGCGCCGTTGCCGCTTTCATGCTGCAGGGCGACATGAATCTCATGCTTGTTACCCAGCGCATGTACGCGGGTGCTGATTCCTTTCCCCTCATGGCTGTGCCGCTGTTCATGATCGCAGGCAACCTCATGGGTGCTGGCGGCATATCACGCCGCATTGTGCGCCTTGCCGATGCCCTTGTGGGTCACCTTCCGGGCGGCCTTGCGGCAGTATCTGTTGTTTCCGCCATGTTCTTTGCGGGCATTTCCGGCTCTGCTGCTGCGGATACGGCTGCCGTGGGCGCCATACTCATTCCTTCCATGGTCAGGCGCGGCCACACACCAGCCTTTGCCGGAGCAGTGCAGGCTGCGGCAGGCTCCATAGGGGTGGTTATTCCCCCGTCCATTCCCATGATCGTTTTCGGAGTGCTCACCGGTGCATCCATAGGCAAGCTGTTCGCAGCGGGCATTGTGCCGGGAATCATGGCCGGTCTTTCGCTTATTACCGTGTGCGTTCTGCACGCAAAACGCCATGGCTGGCAGCCGGAACACGGGTTCTCGCTGCGGGAGGTGGCTAGCGCATTCCGCCACGCCCTGTGGGCGCTGGGTGCGCCTGTCATCATTCTGGGCGGCATTCTGGGCGGTGTATTCACAGCAACTGAATCTGCCGCTGTGGCCGTGTTCTATGCGCTCTTTGCGGGTCTGTTCATCTACCGCGAGATCACGCCGCGCCAATTGCCCGGACTCATCCTGCAGGCGGGCATTACCTCCAGCATTATCCTGTTCATCATCTGCTCGGCATCCGTGTTTTCATGGTACATGGCCATTCAGGATATTCCTGCAGGCATAGCGGAATGGCTTACCGGCATAACCACCAATCCCGTGCTGCTGCTTCTGCTGGTGAACTGCCTTCTGCTGCTTGCGGGCACCATTCTGGAAACCACGGCTGCGCTCATCCTATTCGTTCCAGTTTTGCTGCCGCTGCTGCCCGCACTGGGGCTTGATGTCATCCATCTTGGCATCATCGTGGTGATGAACCTTGCCATCGGCATGCTCACACCGCCCATGGGGGTGTGCCTCATTGTTTCGTGCTCCATCGCCTCAACCCGGCTGGAGTCCATCACCCGTGCCATTCTGCCTTTTCTGCTGGCGCTGATCGTAAATCTTGCGCTGGTCTGCCTGTCCCCGCAGATTGCACTGGTAGTGCCTGACATGCTTTTCAAATAGATTAGCGCAGACAACACACTGAAACTACTTCATATCCGCTATCGAAACCTATCGATAAGCCACAAAAAGAAAAGGCCCGTCCAAAACAGACGGGCCTTCATCATTTCTATTGTATTTCGACTAGTTGGATTCGTTAGGAACAGTGATTGTTCCCACTGTGGTTTCAGGATTCAGCATGGGGCGCAGTTCCTGAACAAGGGTCTTGAACTTGTCCATCTGTTTTTTGGAAACAGGCTCGGAACGGGGGCTGATAATCTGACGCGGGTTCAGGTAGGAGCCGTTCTTCTGGATACGGAAGTCGAGGTGCGGACCGGTTGCATACCCGGTTGCGCCTACGTAGCCGATGGTTTCGCCCTGACGAATGCGCTTGCCGGACTTCATGCCCTTGGCAAAGCGCGAAAGGTGCAGATAGACACTTTCATAGCCGTTTACGTGGCGGATTTTGATGTAGTTACCTGCTGCATGGTCGCGTGCCACCTTGGTAACAGTGCCGTCGCCGATGGCATGCACGGGCGTGCCGGTGGGGGCAGCATAATCAACCCCGTAGTGGGGGCGATAGGTCTTGAGAACAGGATGCAGGCGGCTCTTGGAGAAGTTGGAGGAAATGCGCTGGAAGGAGAGAGGAGCCTTGAGGAAGGCGCGGCGCAGGTTGCCGCCATCGGCGTTGAAGAACTGGTATACGCCGTATTCATCCTTCATGCGGAAGCCTTCGTGCAGTTCACCCTGGTTGGTGAACGAGGCGGCCAGCACACGCTTGTAGCCTTTAAATTCCCCATCGCGGTAGCGTTTTTCCACAACTGCGGAAAACTTGTCGCCCTCGCGCAGATCGCGGATAAAGTCGATTTCCCAGCCGAAGATGTCGGCCAGAACAATGGCGAGAGAAGCGTTTTCTCCGGCCTGCTCAACAGCCTCGAACAGGCTGGAAGATACGGTGCCGGCAACGCGCACCGTCTTGTAATCGTAGGGAATATCATGCAGTTCCGCAGTGAAGGAGGGACATGCCTCTACACCTTCCTGCTTCTTCTGCGGGGTGATGGTAAGGAACTTGTCGTTGTCTATTTCGTACTCAAGTCGGGTAACAACACCGTCTTCAGTGTATACGCGGTAGGGCTGGCCCGCACGGAGTTGTCTGAGCGGGAAGACGGGCTTGCAAATCTGGGCCAGCTCGTGGATTTCAGCAGGATTGAACCATTGGGCAAGGATGGAGGAGGCAGTGTCTCCGTTCCCCACTATGCCGGGGTGCACGGCTTTCACAGGGCCTTGGG
>JBKEAK010000275.1:0-33300 GCA_047972125.1 Halodesulfovibrio sp. | reverse complement strand
TTCGGGGAGCGTGGTGCCCCCGTCCAGCTTGGGCAGATACTTGTCAGCGTTTTCCAGCGAGGCACCGGGATACTGTGCCTTGAGCAGGCTGGCCAGATACTTGGGCCTGTTGGACCACCAGTTGGCGGACATGGGGTCTTTGCTTTCCGGTGTGTTGGCCTTGTTGTAGGTATCTATGGTTTCCCACTTGGACGAGGGAATGGGCAGGTAGCCGGGAAGAATGTGCGCCAGCAGACAGTGGTCCGTGGAGCCCTGCACGTTGGATTCGCCGCGCAGTGCATTTACGCCGCCGCCTGCAACACCGATGTTGCCGAGCAGCATCTGGATCATGGACATGGCGCGAATGTTCTGCACGCCCACGGTATGCTGGGTCCAGCCCATGGCATAGAGAATGGTGCCGGCCTTGTCCGGCTTGCCGGTGGCACAGAAGGTTTCGTACACTTTGATGATTTCGGGAACAGGCGTGCCCGTGGTGGCGGAAACCTTTTCCACTGTATAGCGCTTGTAGTGGTCGCGCATGAGGTTCAGCACACAGCGCGGGTTTTTGAGGGTGGGATCGCGCAGGGGAACGCCGTTTTCATCTTTCTTGAAAGCCCATTTGGTCTTGTCGTAGGTCTCGGTTTTTCTGTCGAGGCCGGAGAAAACCCCGTTGCTGAAGGAATAGCCGGAATCCACAACAAAGGCGGCGTTGGTGTAATTGACCACGTATTCCTTGAAATACAGTTCCTTATCCAGAATGTACTTCATCATGCCGCCGAGGAAGGCGATGTCCGTTCCCGAGCGGAGCTTGGTGTAGATGTCCGCCTTGGCGGAGGTGCGGGTGTAGCGGGGGTCCACATGGATGAGGGGGGCGCCCTTTTTCATGGCGGCTGTCACCCATTTGAAGGAAATGGGGTGGCATTCCGCAGCGTTGCCGCCCATGACGAGCACGCAGTCGCTGTTGCCTATGTCGTTCCAGTGGTTGGTCATGGCACCACGGCCGTAACTTTCAGCAAGTGCGCCCACGGTGGAGCTGTGGCAGATGCGGGCCTGATGTTCGATGTACACAAGGCCCAGTGCGCGCATGATGGCCTGCAGGGTCCAGCATTCCTCGTTGTCCAGCGCGGCGGAACCGAGATGGGCCATGCCCTCGGTGCGGTTGACGAGACGGCCCTTGCCGTCGCGTTCCATGAAGGTGTCGTCTCTGGTTTTCTTGATGCGCCTGGCGATTTCCGTAACGGCCCAGTCCCACGAGACGGACTGCCATTCATCGGAATAGGGAGCGCGGTAGAGTGGCCCGTTGAGGCGGCGGTCGTTTTCGGCCACCTGCCAGATGGATGAGCCCTTGGAGCAGAGAGCGCCGCCGTTGACGGGGTGGTCCGGGTCGCCTTCAACATTGATGGCCCGTCCCTGTCCGTCTCTGGCTGTGGAAACGATGAGTCCGCAGCCTACGGCGCAGTAACAGCATACGGATGTGGTGCGTTTGGCCCAGTACAGCTTGAGCAGTTGCGCGTGGGCTTCAATGGGGGACAGGCTTGTTCCCAGACCGCCGAAGACCGCAGCCGTGGCGGCGCCTGCCGAAATTTTGAGAAAGCTTCTGCGTGAGACAGGCATTGTGCCTCCTTCCGTTAGGTTAGGGTTATCGTCCTCTGATTTCACGTCCCAGCGCCACGAGCAGGCTGAAGCCATAGAGCGCAGGAATAGCCCTTGGAACGGGGGCAGCCGAATCCGGGGGAAGGGTCACGGGCACAAGGCGCACTTGTCCTGCATGATGGCAGACAGGCGAAAGATCATGGCCAAGGCCGGTGAAGGGGAGCGTGCAGGTTGGCTGCGGAATTGAAGCGGAAGTGTGAGTCATTGTGTTCTCTAAGTCTCCTTTGGCACGGTTGAAGTGCCGGTATGGCGTGGTGCCATGCCGGAGAACAGCAAGACGGTTCTATTATCCGTTATAGATGAGATGCAGAGAAACGGAAAGGGGGGAGGGAACTATTTATAAACAGAGAAGGAGCCGATGCGGCTGTCGGAGGGCGAACAGGCTAGAATTCGGGAACGATGTCGCACAGGTAACGGGCGAGCATGTCGAACTGGTCAGCACCGGCGTTGTTGAAGCGGAATTCCAGTTCTTTCAGGTAGAGGGGGAAGCGCTGCGGCGTCACGCCCCTGAAGAGCTTGAGCCGCTGGCCTGCAAAGGCCCAGAAGGAGCCTTCTTCCAGATGCACGGCGGCTTCGTACTTGCGGATGTATTCGTACGGCAGGGAGTCGTCACCACAGAAGACAAGGGCGTCATAATGGCGGTAGCGGTTTGTGTAGACGATGTTTCCTGCCCTGTGCATGGCAAGGTGGAAACTGTGGTTGAAATGAAAGACGGTTTCGGCGGCAATACCGGAGACAATGTCTATGAATACCCAGCCGTTGCGTTCCATGATGCCGAAAACGGGAATGGGGGGGCGGCGGCTGTCCTTGGGGTCGCCCGTGAGCTTTCTGTTCTTCAGGTACACGCCAAGGCCGGTTTCCGGGCCGAACATCTGCGCGGCATCCACCGCGTGGGCCATGATGGCGAAACGGATGGTGGTAACGGCCTTGTAGGCAGCGTTGTAGGAAAGCTCCAGCTCGGTGGCCAGCTCGTGCACCGTGTGCTCACGGATGAAGAGATCCAGGATTTTCAACCATGAAAGGGGGGAAAGGTTGCCGTTGTTTATCCAGCGGCCGCTGAAGTCCTGAAAGGTGTATTTGCATTCCGCACAGCGGTATCGGCCGCCGGAAAGCGTGTAGAGCTTCTTTTCCCCGCAGCGGGGGCAGAAGCGGTCATGCGAGGGCCAGCAATGGGAAAGCATGTACTCCCGCGCGTCCGATTCGGTGCGCAGTTCGTTGAGTATGGGAGAGCTGCTGGCGGAGTGTTGAATCATTCTGGCTGTGTATCGTGTAGTCCCCCACGGCGCAAGGGGCTAATCTTCCGAGCCTTCGGTCAGTTTGAGAACTTCCGAGTACAGGGCCTTGGCCTTGCCGCGAATGGCACCGGTGTGTGTGGCCAGAAGATGTGGGCCGTCCATGGTGTTGCGGACTATGTAGAACGTGGGAACCGGGGGCGATTGCATAAGGCCGTGCAGGGCGAGCGAGGGGTCGGGAAACAGTGCATAGGGCAGGGCATGCTTGTCGCGGAACCGCTTGGTCAGCGTTGCATCGTCGCCTGTGGCAATGCCGATGATGCGTACCGTGCCGTCCGTTCCGCCGGGGCCTATGAGCTCTGAAAGTTCGCGCAGGTCAGGGCCTTCAGCCTGACAGGGGGCGCAGAACCAGCTGTATACGTTTATGATGATGAACTCTTCCTGCAATTCACCTATCTGCACAGCCTGGGGGGGCAACCCGTACTGGTCGGCATTGGGCACCGCAGGCAGCAGCAGGTTGGGAAAGGGGGTAATGACCGCTGTATCAGCGGAAGCATCGCCGTTTTCGGTTTGCGGTGTGTCCTGCGCTGCCATGGCGGGGCGGAAGGATGCACCGGCCATAAGCAGGACAAACAGGAGCAGCAGGGAATAGAGGAATCTTCGGTTCATTATGCCTCGCAGGTTATGCTGTGTGCCGTATCGTAGGCGTTAGCGGCGGATATGGCAATTGTCTTGTTTACGTAAACTGAGGTGTTACGGTTTCTTGCCATACAATACCCGACCATGTAGGAGTAGTTTCAAACCGGAGGGTGGTGCCGTGATTTTTGTTCCGTTATGCTTGCCGAATTTCCTGCGACGCATGATTTTGCCACTGGTGTGCTGTCTTGCGTTGGCCGCCGGGGGCTGCACCGGCGGAGACACCCGCGATTATAACGAATATGCCCGGCAGGGAATTACGGCATCGGAAATTCGTCTCGGTTCATCACTGCCTCTTACCGGCCACGCGAGCTATCTGGGTGAGCAGACCCTGCGCGGGGCCCTCAGCTATATCAAATACGTCAACGAAAGCGGCGGGGTGCACGGCAGAAAGATCGTGCTCGATGCCCGCGATGACGGCTACGACCCCCCGCGCTGCCTTGCAAACACCCAGCAACTGATGATTCACGGCAACGTGTTTGCCTTGTTCGGCTATGTGGGCACCCCCACCACCATGCGTATTCTGCCGCTGGTGGAAGAAGCCCGCATTCCTTTGCTGGGCATGTTTACGGGAGCCAACGGCCTGCGGATTCCCTTCAACAGGTATGTTATCAATGTCCGTGCATCCTATTATCAGGAAACGGGCGCTGCGGTGCGCCATCTTGTGCAGGACCTCGGGCTCAAGCGTATTGCCGTGTTTTACCAGTACGACGCATACGGCTTTGACGGACTTACCGGTGCGGAGCTTGTGCTGCGTGAACTGGGGCTGGCTCCGGTGGCCCGTGGTTCGTACATACGGGGTACCAATGATGTTACCGACGGCCTGAAGCGCATTCTGGAAGTAAGGCCCGAGGCCGTGGTCATGGTGGGCACCTATGAGCCCTGTGCCGAATTCATCCGCAGGGCAGATGCCGCAGGGCTGAAGGCCGTGTATTACAACCTTTCGTTCGTGGGCGGTGAAGAGCTTGCGCGTCGTCTGCCCCACGACCTCAGAAGCCCTGTGGTGCTGTCGCTTGTGGTGCCGCCGCCCACTGCGCCGGAAGCGCCGCGCATCATGCAGGTTGCCAGCGATTACGTGACACACCTGAAACGCTTTTACCCGGACGAAACCCCCAATGCCGTGGGGCTGGAAGGTTACATAAACGCCCTTGTGCTGGTGGAAGGGCTGCGCCGGGCCGGGCCGGACATCACCCGCGAGACATTCATAGACGCCATTGATTCGCTCTCTTCCTTCTCGCTGGGGGGCACTACCATTTCATTCAGCCATCAGGATCATCAGGGTATGGAGTCGGTCTTTTTCTCCGTGCTGCGCGGTGGCCGGTTCGAACTGGTGGATGACTTCCGCACCGTGCTCAAGTGCGGTTTGAAGGAGGCCGCGCCACCTAGTATACCCCCGTCTGGCATATCTCAGCCTGTCATACCGGGCAGCATGGAAGGTCAGGGGGGAGTACAATGATTCTCAAGCCTCTCGCCCGACTCGACCTCAAGAACAAGTTTTTCACTTCCATTCTGGCCGTTATACTTATCATCAGCTGCGTCATTGCACTGCTGGCCCGATGGATACTCGTTTCCGGCCTGACGCAGGAACTGGAACTGCGCGGCACGGCCGTGGCGCAAAGTATTGCGGCCCGCGGCGGTTCCTTCCTGCTCGAAGACAACATACCGGAACTGCTCAGCCTTATTTTTGACGAAAAGCAGCTGCGCGAGCGCAAGCACCTTGTGGACTACATCTACGTGGAGAACGTGGATAACAGGGTGCTCTGCCACACCTTTACGCGGCCGTTTCCCGAAGAGCTGCCGGGCAGCAACCCCCTGCCGGAGAATATTCAGAAGAGCGTGCGTCTGGTGACTCTGCTGGGGCATGAGGCGTATGACATAGCCGTGCCCGTGAAGGAAGGGCTCTACCGCATCGGCACGGTGCATGTGGGGTTATCCAAGGAGCATATTGACAGCCTTGTGGGCAAGCTGCGCGTCATGTTCCTCGGCTTCATTTCCGCCATAATCATCATCACCTTCTACATTTCGCACAGGCTTGCGGGCTATATCACCAACCCCGTCGTGCGGCTCACACGCATTTCGGACGATCTGTCGCGGGGCAGTTTCGATTCCGCAGGCATTCTCGATCTGCCTGACGAGACATGGAATATCTCCGACTGTCCTGCGTTCAGTGATACGGACATGCCCTGCTGGCATTTTGACGACCAGCGCAGGGCCGATACCCGTCCGCCGGACGACAAGGCGCTGCGCCGGTGCAAGGAATGCGTCTTCTACCGCAAGCGCGAAAGCGGCGACGAAGTGGAAAAGCTGACGGACTCGTTCCGCAACATGGTGTGGTCCATCAGGCTGTACCGCAGACGCCTGAGCGAGTCGGAAAATACCTATCGTTCGCTGTTCAACAGCGGGCCGGACCCCATTTTCGTTGTGGACTGCACCACCCAGAACGTGCTGGATGCCAACCCCCGTGCGGAAGAGGTGTATGGCTTCTCCCGCAAGGAACTGGTGGGCATGGACTTCACCAAGCTTGGCCCCGTCCAGACCCGTGAATGCCTGCTGCTCTTTGAAGGCGGCGGGGATGAGGCCGGTTGCGTGCGCACGCCCCGTGTGGTGCACCACCGCAAGAACGGGGTGCCCATGTTCGTGAACGTGAACGCCTGTCCCATCAGCTATCGCGGGCGGCCTGCCATTATTGTGGCGGCAACGGACGTTACCGAAATGGTGGAGAAGGATGCCCAGCTCATTCAGGCTTCCAAGATGAAGTCGCTGGGTGAGATGTCGGCAGGGGTGGCGCACGAGTTGAACCAGCCGCTTAACGCCATCCGCATGGGCAGCGATTTTCTTGCCATGTCGCTTGAGCAGGGAGTCTCCATACACCCTGAGCATTTCAGGCAGGTGGTCACGGAAATCAGTGCGCAGGTGGACCGTGCCTCCGGCATCATCAATACCCTGCGGTCTTTCGGCCGCAAGGCAGACCTGTTTGATGAAGATGTGAACCTGAACCAGACCGTGCAGTCCGTCACTTCGCTCATCAGCCGCCAGTTCCTGCTGCATCAGGTTGATATTAAGGTTGATCTTGCGGCGGAGCTTCCTGTAATAACCGCACAGGACAACAGGCTGCAGCAGGTGCTTTTCAACCTTGTGACCAACGCGCGCGATGCCATTATCGAGCGCCGCAAGGGAGATGAGAAGACGGCCCGCGGCCTGATAGAAGTCCGCACCTTTGTGGACCGAGATCAAGTCTGCCTGTCGGTGGGTGACAACGGGACAGGCATTCCGCAGCACGTGCTTGAAAAAGTGTTTGAACCCTTCTTCACCACCAAGGTCACAGGCGAGGGCATGGGGCTCGGGCTGGCCATATCCTATGGCATAGTGCGGGACTACATGGGTGACATAACCATCCGCAGCCGCGAGGGCGAAGGCACCACCTTTACCCTGCGGTTCCCGAAGGCGTGATCCCCTCCGGGGGCAGAAAAGGAATGAGTGATGCGTATTCTGGTTATTGATGATGAACTGCCGACTCTGAAGATGTTCGTGCTCATTCTGAACGCCATGGGGCACGAGGTGCTCACTGCCGAGTCCGGCGAGCAGGGGCTGGAAGTGCTGCGCGCCGAACAGCCCCCGCTGGTACTGACGGACATCAAGATGCCCGGTATGGACGGCATTGAGGTGCTGCAGAAGATCAAGGAAGAGAATCAGGCCACAGAGGTTATTGTCATTACCGGCCATGGTGACATGGACCTTGCCATAAAGGCGCTGAATCTGGATGCCACGGACTTCATCAACAAGCCCGTGCGCCGCGAGGCTCTGCAGGGGGCGCTTGCCCGTGCCGAAGAGCGCATGCAGCTTGTGCAGGACAAGGCCGCCGCGCTTTCCATTTTCCTGCGCGAAGATGCGGCTGTCATTGCCGTGCGGGGCACTCTTTCCACGTCGTCGGAATCCGCACTCAAGGAAGCGTTCCGGCATGCCGGCCGTTCACGCAGCAATATTGTTCTGGATTTTGCGGAAAATACGTCCATCAACGGGGCAGCCATTTCCGTGCTGGCAGAATGCGTGCGCAATGCACGGGCAGACGGGCTGCGCATTGCCATGAGCGGGCTTTCCGCCAATTTTCGTCAGGTGTTCGATGTGATGGGCATCACCCGTCAGATCACGGCTTTTGTATCGCTGGACGATGTGACGTTTTAGGATTCGACCCGGCAGCTGTTGTCGTTTGCGGGTGAGATGCGCAGGGCGTTCTTGCCCGATTGCTTGATGCCGTACATGGCCTTGTCTGCGCAGCGCAGCAGCTCTCCGGGCGTTGTGCCGTGGTCGGGGAACATGCACCCGCCTATGCTTGCGCCGATGCGCAGTTCCCTGTCTTCCCACAGATAAGGTTTGTTCAGCTCTTCAAGCAGGGGCCTTCCTACCCGGTAGAGATCTTCCACGCTTCTGATATCCCAGAGGATAATGACGAATTCATCGCCGCCCATGCGCGCAGCAAGGTCTGCTTCACGCAGGCGTGCCTTGAGGCGCGCGGAAACTTCCCTGAGCAGCGTATCGCCCGCGTCATGCCCGTAGGTGTCGTTAATGGGCTTGAACTTGTCGAGGTCTATGAACAGCACGCCCACGTTCTTCTGGGAACGCTTGGCCTGTGCCAGCATGTGCTCAAGGTTCTGTTCCATGTGGGCGCGGTTGGCCAGTCCGGTGAGGGGATCGGTGGTCGCGCGGACGGAAAGCTCCTGTTCGGACCGTTTCTTTTCCGTCACATGCACGGCAATGCCTTCTATCGCTTCCAGAACCCCCATGTCGTTCCGCACCGCCCTGATGCTCAGGGAAATCCAGATATGTTCTCCGTCGCGCCTGCGTATTTCCACTTCGTAGCCGGAGAGGTGATCCGTCTTTACCAGTTCTTTCAGCATCTGCGTCCGTTTTTCCGGGTGCACCCAGTGCTCCAGCGCAAGGTTGCGGACGGATTCGATCATCTCAGCCGGCGTTTTGTATCCGTACATAGTGGCCATTGCAGGATTGACGGCAGTTATTTTGCCATCCACGGTGGCCATGAAGATGCCTTCCAGCGAGTTCACAAGGATGTTGCGATAGCGTTCCTTGGCCTTGCGGAGTTCTTCTTCCATGCGTTTGCGGGCGGTGATGTCGATCATGGCACCCACAAGGCCCGTAACCTCTCCCTTGCTGTCCAGCAGCACGTTTTCATATACCAGCCGCGTGGTAGGCGGATTCATTCTCGGATTATGCTGTTCAAAGCGTTGCGTTGCCTTGCCCTTGGCGTTCAGCAGGGCGCGGTCATATTCTTCCTGCAGCAGCACTGCGGGGAGGGGAAAAACTTCTCTTGAGTGTCTGCCTATGAGGTGTTCCTTGGGTATTTCCACGGCAGAGGCGAATTCGTCATTGGCCAGAGTGAAGATGCCCGCCGTATCACGTACGGCAACGGGAATGGGAATGGCGTCGATGACGTTCTGCAGATAATCGCGGCTTTCGGCGACACGCTGCTCGGCCAGCTTCAGGGACGTGATGTCCTGAATGGTGCCTTCCAGAAAACCTTCCTCGCGGTTGAGCTTGGAAGAGAATATGGCGTGGAAGATGGAGCCGTCCTTGCGGATGAACGAGGCGGAAAAGTTCTGGATTATCCCCTTGGATTCCAGCTCGCTTATCATGGCAGCCCGTTGTTCCGGCCGATGGTATACATCGCGGGGGGATGTCGTGGTCAGCATTTCCTGCGCGGTGTCGTAGCCGAACATGCGGGCGCCGGTCTGGTTGATGGCAATGAAACGGCTTCCGTCCAGAGTGGAGCGGAAAATGGCTACCAGTGCAAGGTCATACAGGCTCTTGTATGCCTGTTTGGCTTCGTCCAGTTCATGCATTGCTTCTGTTCGGTTCTGGAGCATGGATGTGAGGTGTTCCATGCCGGCATGCATGGACTTGAAGCGGCGGGCAATGAGGAAAAAGCAAATGCCAATGGCAAATACCAGAATGGCTATGAGCAGAATCCATTCTGATGTCTGAAGATGGGCGTGAGGAACAGCAGCTTCCGCAGCCTCCGTTACCTCGGGCGGCAGCTGTGCGGCAAGCGCCATGGTGCTTGAAAAAAGAAGGGTCATTGCGTTCCCGGAATGCGGAAGGTCGTTATCTGCGACTCCGTTGCCTGCTTCATCACTGTTCCACCACCAGTACTGCCCGTTGCATACTTCCATCATAACACATCGGAAGGGCATGCAAATACCATTATTAGTTCATGGTCAAAAAAAAGGAACGCCGGAGCGTTCCTTAAAAGAGACACAAGGCGGTGGGCATCAATCTTCAAGATTGAAATCCACTTTGATCTTGTAGAGCTTTGTGGCGGGAAGGTTGAGAATTTCAATGCCGGTTTTGTGCGTGATGCCTGCGAGTGTTTCGCACACATCGTCCCAGCTGGGTCCGATGAAGGTGAACCAGATGTTGAATTCATGGTCGCGCAGGTAGTTGTGGGTAACGCCGGGAAGGGCGTTCACTTCTGCGACAAAGGTATCCATTTTGTCAGCAGGCACCTTGGCAGCGCACAGGGTGGAGCGCCAGCCGAGACCCTTGGAGTTGAAGTTGGCACCCATGCGGCGGATGAGCTTGCGTTCCTTCATGGCGCGAACGCGGGCCAGCGTTTCGGCTTCCGTCAGTCCCACGGCGTCGCCGATGACCTGATAGGGGCGCGTTTCCACGGGGAATCCGGACTGGATGATTGTCAGTATCTTGCGGTCGACTGCGTCAAGGGACGCATCCATCTGCTGGGTCATGTATACCTCGCTGATGCAGTGCAGGGCGTGTGGCCGCTGCCGTTTCGCATGAAGACGGCCCCGTCGCGCGACGGGGCCGCAGTATGATGTCGTAGAAAAGCTTAGCCGCACTTGCGCGGGGTGTAGCTGCACAGCGGTTCTTCCGCCATGTGCGACCCCTTCATGGAATATCCGCGTGCACGGCAGCCGCCGCATACGTTGTGATATTCGCACACGCCGCACTTGCCTTCATATTCTTCCTTGGTGCGGAACTGGCGGAACTGCTTTGAGCTGCGCCAGATTTCCGGGAAGGCAGTGGTGCGCACGTTGCCGCAGTCCAGTTCAAGGTAGCCGCAGGGCTGCACCTGACCCACGTGGGAGATGAAGCAGAAGCCCGTGCCGCCGAGGCAGCCGCGGGTGAAGGCGTCCATGCCGAAGTTTTCCGGCGTTACGGGAATGCCTTCTTCCTTGGCGCGCTGGCGCATGATGCGGTAGTAGTGCGGCGCACAGGTGGCCTTGAGGTGCATGTCGGTGGTCTTGCGGAAGTCGTAGAACCAGTTGAGCACTTCTTCATACTCTTCTGCGGTGATTACTTCCGCGCCCATCTGGGCTGCACGGCCGGTGGGCACCAGCAGGAAGATGTGCCATGCAACAGCGCCGATCTTCTCGCACAGGGCGAAGATGTCCTTGAAGTAGGGCAGGTTCTGGCGGGTGACCGTGGTGTTGATCTGGAACTCTATGCCCGCATCCTTCAGGTACTGGATGCCGCGCATGGAGGCATCAAAGGCACCGGGAACGCCACGGAAGTCGTCGTGGAATTCTGCACCGGGACCGTCGATGGAGATGGAGCAGCGCTGCACGCCGGATTCCTTCATTTTCTGCGCGGTTTCGGGCGTGATGAGCGTGCCGTTGGGCGACATGACGCAGCGCAGGCCCTTGTCGGTGGCGTATGCGATAAGCTCGTATACGTCCTTGCGCATCATGGGATCGCCGCCGGTAAAGATGATGATGGGGTTGCCCACGCTGGGGAAGGTATCGATGAGGGCCTTTGCTTCTTCGGTGGAAAGTTCACCGGGATAGGGCTCTTCGTGTGCTTCCGCACGGCAGTGCTTGCAGGCGAGGTTGCAGGAACGGGTTACTTCCCATGCGATGAGCTTGCAGGCGGGGGTGCCGTCTTCAAGCGTGCGGGCCTTCATGCCGGAGAGGCCGCCTGCATGGGCTGCGCCGCCCGGATGCCCACCGGGATGACCGGCAGGATGTCCACCCGGATGTCCGGCAGGATGCCCGCCTTGGCCGCCGGGATGGCCCTGAGCCTTTTGTCCATGGCCGCAGGGGCAGCCAGAATGCTTGTGGTCTTGCATATTACCTCACCAGTCCCCGTGCGAGGAAGTCTTCGGTAAAATAGGAAATGATCAGATCAGCCCCGGCGCGCTTGATGCCCAGCAGCGATTCCATGGCAACAGCATCACCGTTGATCCAGCCGTTCTGTGCGGCAGCCATGATCATGGAGTATTCGCCACTCACCTGATAGGCGGCCACGGGCAGGTCGAATTCGTCTCGCACCATGCGTATGATGTCGAGGTAGGGGCCAGCAGGCTTTACCATGAGGAAATCGGCTTCTTCCAGCACATCGGCAGTTGCCTCGCGCAGAGCCTCGCGGCTGTTGGCGGGGTCCATCTGGTAAGACTTGCGGTCGCCGGACTGGGGGGCGGATTCCGCAGCTTCACGGAAGGGGCCGTAGAAGGCGGAGGCGTATTTTACCGCATAGGACATGACAGGAATGTTGTCGAAACCGGCTTCATCCAGAGCTTCGCGGATGGCGAGCACGCGGCCGTCCATCATGTCGGAGGGAGCAACAATATCTGCTCCGGCCTTGGCGTGGGATACGGCGGTTCTGGCCAGCAGGGTGAGGGTGGCATCGTTTTCCACGGTGACTTCGCCGTTTTCCTTGCGCAGCAGGCCGCAATGGCCGTGGTCGGTGTATTCACACAGGCATACGTCGGTCACTACCACCAGTTCGGGCCAGCGCTGCTTGCACAGGCGCACGGCCTTCTGCACGATGCCGTCATCGGCATAGCCTTCGGAGCCGACGCCGTCCTTGCTCTTGGGAATGCCGAAAAGAATGACGGAGCGCAGGCCGTTTTTCACGGCGGCGTCCACCTGCTTTTCAAATTCCTGCAGGGAAAGTTGATACTGCCCCGGCATGGAGCCGATGGGCTTGCGGAAGGAGGCGTCGTCGGTATCCACGACGAAGTAGGGCATGATGAGGTCCTGTGCGCGAACCTCGTTTTCTCTTACCAGTTCACGAAGAGCGGCCGTGCGGCGCAGGCGCCGTCCACGAAAGAAATCTGCCACCTGAAGCTCCTTGGAAAGTTTGCTGTCCGAAGAAGCGGCCGGTGCCGCTGGTACGGACTGGTTGCATCGGCGTTCTGAGCGCCGTCCATGCAATGGGATTGAGACAAATCCGGCGGGCAGGGAAGCGGATTCCTCTACCCGCCGGAGGCGTAGTATCGTTTGGGTCGCGTGCTATTCGGGACGGATTTCGTCGTCCGTCAGGTAGCAGGCGGGGTCCTGTGCCCATTCGTCGCCGTAGTAGGCTTCGGCACGGGCGCGGAAGTTGCCGCCGCAGATGTTCAGGAAGCGGCAGGTGGCGCAGCGGCCGCCCACGTACTGCTTTTTGTCCTTCATCTTGGCGAGCAGTTCGATGTTGGGATCGTCCCAGATTTCAGAGAAGGGACGCTCAAGCACGTTGCCGAACACCTTCTGGCGCCAGAACTGGTCGGGGTGAACGGAACCGTCCCAGCTGATGCAGCCGATGCCGCGACCGGAGCTGTTGCCTTCGTTGAACTGCAGCAGTTCAAATACTTCTTCGGCGCGCTTGGGATCTTCTTTCTTCATGCGCATCCATACGTAGGGGCCGTCGGCGTGGTTGTCCACGGTGAGCACTTCCTTGGGCATGCCCGCGTCGTGCAGTGCACGGGTGCGGTCCATGATCAGGTCGAGCATTTCACGGGTTTCCTGATGATCCAGGTCTTCCTTGATCAGTTCGGAACCGCGGCCGGAATATACGAGATGGTAGAAACAGATGCGGGGTACTTCCAGCTCTTTCACCAGATCGAAAATCTTGGGCACTTCGGGTGCGTTGCGCTTGTTGATGGTGAAGCGCAGGCCAACCTTCAGGCCTTCGGCCTTACAGTTTTCAATGCCTTCCAACGCCTTCTTGAAGGAGTTGGGCACGCCGCGGAACTTGTTGTGTACTTCTTCCATGCCGTCGAGAGAGATGCCGACGTAGGAAAGACCCACTTCCTTCAGTTCCTTGGCCTTCTGCTTGGTGATGAGGGTGCCGTTGGTGGAGATGACCGCACGCATGCCCTGATCGGTGGCGTACTTGGCCAGTTCCACGAGGTCCTGACGCACCAGCGGTTCGCCGCCGGAGAACAGCATGACCGGAGCGCCGTACTGGGCCAGATCGCGGATGATTTCCTTGCCCTTTTCGGTGCTGATGGCATCCTTGCCGTCGGGTTCGACAGCATGGGCGTAACAGTGAACGCACTTGAGGTTGCAGCGCTGGGTCATGTTCCAGACCACCACAGGCTTCTTGTCTGCGGAGAACTGGAGCAGGTGGGAAGGAAGCTTTCCGGAATGGCGACCGTAACGCAGGGCGTCAGAGGGTTCTACCTGACCACAGTAGAGTTTGGAAATACCAATCATCGTAACTCCTTATACATGCTGGATGGGGTCGCCGGCTCTTCTGTGGGCGAAATACAACCACATTTCGTCCTGTCACCCGATCCCCTTCCATAATCACGGGGTGCGAAAAAACTCCGTCTCGGAATATAACGCCTGTCACGGCCTTGGCAAGTCCGTATCAGTATACGTTCCTGACGGGCTTCCCCTGTACCAGACTCCGGACGGCAGGGCAAAGCCTTTTCCATTCTCCATGCAGGTTGGTCGGGTGCTCAGTGCCCGTTTGGGTACTTTGCCCTGCATTGTCCGCATGGTCTGTGATGCATGTCAAAACAGCGGTGAAGAAAATGACTGATTCTCTTTTCTTTCTCCGGTGTTGGCGATACTATTTGTTTTATGACAGTCAATAAAATCAGAGTGCTGCACGTGGTGCAGGGGCTGGGTGCCGGGGGCACGGAAAAGGTGATGCAGCTTTTGGCCTGCCACACCGATCCTGCCCGGTTTTCCGTGGCTGTTCATTCGCCGCAGGATGGCCCGCGTGCGGCTCTGTTGCGGCAGGCCGGCATACCCACGCATGTGGGGGGCGATGCGGGGGCTGCGCTGCAGCGCATAAGGCCCCATATCGTCCATGTGCACAGGGGCGGGTGGCCTGAGCCGGCCATGATGCGCCCTCTGCGGCTGTATCGCCAGACCATGCGCAGGCAGGGGCAGGCAGCCGTGCTGGTGGAGACCAACGTCTTCGGCCGCAGGGATGATTCCGCAGGTGGTGCCGCACTTGATGCCACGCTCTTTGTCTCGCATTTCTGTGCGCACCGGTATGAAGAGGTGGAGGGAATTGTCACAGCTCCGCCACGCTATCAGGTGCTCTACAATCCCGTGGATACGGATTTCTTTCAGCTCAATGCCCTCACCCCGGAGCAGCGGGATTATGCGCGTCCGGCCATAGGCCGCATCTCGCGCCCCGACCCCGGCAAGTGGTCGTTGCTGGCTCTGGAGTTTCTGCCTCCCGCCGTGCAGGCTGTGCCCGATCTCCGCTACCGCATCATCGGCGGCATTGAAGATGCGCGGCGGTTTGTTGCGGAGAAGGGGCTTGAGGGCAATGTGGAGTTCTGTGCTCCGGTGTTGACCGACGGAGAGCTTGCCTCGTTCTTCGATTCCATCTCTCTGCTGGCGCATGCCAACGACACGGGCGAGAGCTTCGGTCTGGTAATTGCCGAGGCCATGGCCTGCGGGCTGCCCGTGGTGACGCACCCCGCTGCAGGGCTGAAGGATAATGCCCAGCTTGAACTGGTGGAACACGGCAGAACAGGACTTGTTGCCCGCACCGCAGATGAGTACGCCGCAGCCGTGCTGCATCTGCTGCGTAATCCGGGTGTGGCCCGGAGCATGGGCATGGCCGGTCGTGAAAAGGCGCAGCGGCTGTATCGCGTGCAGGACGTGGCAAAACAGCTGGAACATATTTATGACGACCTGCTGCGTCGTTGCGGTGGGAGCTTGTAATGCCTGCCCGACATTGCCCGCCGCATCCTCATGACGCCGCGCGTCTTGTCCGTGATCAATTGCATCGGTACTCCGCTGCCGTGCTGCCGTTCCGGCTGGATGGTGACCATCTGCCGACGCTGGTTCGTGCCAGCGCAGACGAGGCCGAACGGCAATTCAGTCAGGCCCTCAAGGCTGCACAGCGTGCAGGAAGGGATCATTTTCTGCTGCTCGGCGCCGGTGACGGACGATTGCCCGATGCTCTGGCCGCGGCACTGCCGGAACAGGTGACGCTGACCGTGCTTGAACCGCACCCCGGCAGAGTGCGCTCGGCCATGGAAGAAGGGCGGATGCAGTGGTGGCGTGAAGCCGGCAGGCACCGGCTGGTGACAGACACCTCTTCATGGGCACTGCTCGTGCTGCTTGTTCAGGCGGGTATGTCATCAGCCAATACGACCATGATGCTGCACCCGCAACTGACGGAAAATGAGCGGGTGTGGTGCCGCGACTGGCAACGCCTGTTTACCGGAGTGAAGGAAGCGGCAAATGCTCATGGCAAAGAACGCAAAGAGGTCGGCATACAGCCTGCCACGCCGCTTACGCTGGGGCTTATAGCGCATCCTGACGAACCGAATCTGGATGGATTTTTTGCGCAGGTACCTGACTGGCTGCATGAAGTTGTGGTGGTGTGGGATGCAGGTGATGTGGAAACCGTTCCGCAGGCTACCCGTTCTGCCGTAGATGCGTGCGCGGTGCCTGTGCGGCAGATGGCGCGGCCCCTTGCCGGGAATTTTGCGGCGCAGCGTAACGCTGTGCTGGCTGCCTGTT
Organism: Halodesulfovibrio sp.; assembly: GCA_047972125.1. GTDB lineage: Bacteria > Desulfobacterota > Desulfovibrionia > Desulfovibrionales > Desulfovibrionaceae > Halodesulfovibrio. The sequence goes on along the minus strand of JBKEAK010000275.1, from coordinate 17,009 downwards.
CCACGGAGTGGATTTTCTTTCTGGATGGGGATGAGCGTCTTTCCGCAAAGGGGTGGGCTGAGCTGCCTGCGCTGATGCATAGCGGGGCAGGGGGATTTGCCTTTTCCCGCTGGACCCGGATGGGCAACGAGGCCGGGTGTCGCGCCGGATTCGGGCTGTGGCCCGACGTGCAGCTGCGCTTGTTCCGGCGGGGGGAGAAAACCCGCTTTGAGCGCAGCGTGCATGAAGTGGTGCGCGATGTCAGCGGTTCGCTGGCGCTTGCCCTGACCATTCATATTGATCATTACAGCCATCTGTGGAAGGACATGAATATGCTGGCGCAGAAACTGCGTGCTTTTGACGAAGCCGCAGGGCGCAATGCCATGCACAGGCTGAGCGAGGAATATCCCGTGGTGCCGTGCGAGCTGTTCGGTGTGCTGGAAGGGATGTGCAAAGAGGACAATGTTCTTCTGCTGCCCGTTGCAACGTGAGACATATGGGGTGCCCCGCGTCGCCCGAAAAAGGAGTTTTCGTGAAGCTTGTTTGCCCGCAGTGCCAATATACGAAGGAACTTGATGATGCCGTTATTCCGGCGGAAATGGTGTATGCAACCTGTCCTCACTGCCGCCACCGGTTCCGTTTTCGCGGCGAGGAGCCGCAGTTCGGTCTGGAGGCGGAAGATGATAACACCTTTACACCTTCCGCTGACGAGGGAGCTGTCCGTTATGGTGACCGCGATGTGATGCGTGGCGCTGCTGATGGCGCGCATCAGGAAAGCGGGGATGCACCCCATGGCATGTATGACGCGGCAGGTGCCCACGGCGTGCCCTCTGGTCAGGAGTCTGCACAGGATGCCGGGTATGCTGCAGGGCACGGAACGCCCGTTGATCCTGCTGTTGCGAATATCCCCTGGGCATACAGAGGGCAGGTGGGCTGGCTGGCGGCTTTTCTTGCCACCACGCGGGCCGTTCTCATGAATCCAGCCATGTTCTTCTCGCGTGCGGGTACGGAATGGCGCAAGGCCGGAGTCTTCCCGTTCTATATCATCTGCACTGTGTTCGGGCTGCTGATGGGGCAGATATGGGCATGGGCCATAACGACGTTTTTGTCTGACATACTCGCTGCCGAGACAATAGCTGTTGCAGGCGGCGCTTTCATGGGCTGGGGAATGGCGCTCGGCATGGCGGTGGGTACCGCTGTGCTGTCTCCGCTGTTCCTGCTGATTACTGCCGGAGTGGTGCATGCCTGTCTGCGGGTTACGGGTGCCGGGCGGGGCGGCTTTGGCGCAACCGCCATGGTGTGCGGCTTTGGTGTGTGCACTTATGTGCTGTATCTGGTGCCTTTCATCGGGCAGTATCTTGCCGGGTTGTGGGGGCTGTTTGTTCTGCTCGTGGGGCTGCGCCATGCGCACAGGGCGCCCATGTGGAAGGTGGTGCTGGCGGTTTTTCTGCCGGTGCTGATTCTGCTTGTGCTCGCGCTGGTCGCAGGCGGAATGTCTCACTAGTTTTTTGGCAAACAGGCCATATTTGACGCGAGCACAACCGGACGAGGGACATGTCTGATAATGATAGTAGGGAAACCGGCAAGGAACGATTTGCCGGTTTCAGTTTCAGTGAAGAGTACGAGCCGCAGAATGAAGGCCATGGGCCACGTCATGACGATACGCGGTTAGCTGGTGGCGCACAGCCAGCGGGCAATGCGCAGCTGGCAGATGACGCGCCGTTGGCGAATGACGTGGCGTCAATGACTGACGAATCGCTGGTGGCTGACAGTAGAATGAACGGTGCAGGCAGGGAACCGCAGTCCGCGCTTTCCGGTAGCAGCTTTGCCGACGACCGGCTTTCGGTGCGCTCCTTGGCTGTGAGCATCTGGAGCGTGCTGTTCCGGCAGCAGAATATTTTCGGCCACCCGTTCGAGGGCCGGTGGGACAGGCGCGCTCTGGCGTTCACGATGATCGTCACGGCCCTTATCCCGCTTTTGCAGCAGGCTATGCTGTATCTGCTCCTGCCCGTGCTGAATGTGGTGTTGCCCGATTCCGTTCCCCTGATTGCCGTGGCGGAGTTTCTGCCCCAGCGCCTGACGCTGATGGAGCTGGTGCGGGATGCGGGCATTATTCCGCTGCTCATCCCTGTTCCCCTCGCCATATATGCTGCCATATTGCATGGCCTGCTCAGGCTGGCACAGTCCGGAGAACGCGGCTATGCGGTCACGTTCCAGACCGTCTGCTATACTCAGGCGTGCTGGCTGCTTTCCATCCTGCCGGGCAGCAGCGGCTATGTGGCCATTGTCTGGTGGCTTGGTGTGCTGGCGGCGGGGTTGCGTCTGGGGCACCGGTCGCGCTGGCACAGGGTGCTGCCCGTCATGGCGCTGCATGCTTCCGCTGCCGCATGGCTTGTCGCCCTTGCCAACGGTTGGGTGCTTTCCCCGTTCTGATCCTTCAGGCCCTCATATTCTGTGGCATGACCCCATCTGGACATTTGCCGAGCAGCCGTTTTTTCCGTACAAGTCGGGAGCTGTCGCTTCCCGGCAGTGTGCCGCAGCCCGCCACGGTTCTTTTTAGTCCGGTGGTACCAGGATGTGGCTGTTTCCCACGCATGCAGGCGGATTTTCGCCGGGGTGCAGTGAGTTCTGATAAAATAAGGATTCTGCATGGAAATTCGTTGTCCTCAGTGTGGATATGGCAAAGAGATTGATGAGGCCGCTCTCACTCCCTCAATGACATTTGCAACCTGCCCCGAATGCGGGCACAGGTTCCGTTTCCGTGACGCAGAGTCTGAAAAGGCTCCGGATTTCACGCTTGATTCTGGACTGGAAGAACCTGCCCGCGACGCTGCGGAGTTTGAGCAGAATCACCCGCACCACGCCTCACACACCGCACCGGAAGAAGGCCCTATGCCCTCGTGGGCACAACCCAAGAAGGCCGAAGCCGAAATATGGGCCTATGCCCGTGAAGTGGGTGTGGTTGCGGCGCTTGTCGCGAACACCCGCCATATTCTCCAGCGTCCGCAGGGATTTTTCGCCACCATGAGCCGCGAGGTATCCTTTCTGGTACCGCTGAGCTATTATCTCATCATCTCTCTGGTGGGCATAGGGCTGGAGACCTTCTGGCAGACAGCCGTGGGCAACCCCATTCTTCCCGAAGCGTTTTCCGGCGCCGTGAGCTCGCCCGGTGAAATGATCCAGCTTGTCATGTTCAGCCCCGTGGTGCTGATGCTGTATCTGTATGCGCTTTCCGGCATACTGCACCTTGGCCTTGTGCTGACGGGCGCTGCCAAGGGCGGTATCAGAACCACCATGCGCGTGGTCTGCTATTCGAGCGCGGCGGATATTCTGAGCATCATTCCCGTGGTGGGATCGCTGCTCGGGGGGCTGCTGCGTCTGTGGATAATAGTTGTGGGACTCAGAACCGTGCATGGCACCACCACGGCGCGTGTGCTGCCCTCTGTCGGGCTGCTGTTTCTCTCCCTGCTGGTCATTGTGGCGCTGACCATGCGCGACCTCGGCATGCTGTAGACCGTGCAAGGATTTCTATTGCATTGATTTTAAATATTTTTATAATGAATGCGGTTTCTGGTTATCACTCTTGATTTGCCAATTTGCTGGTCGTACAAAGGGTTATATTTTCTAAAGGGATAGTTCATGATCATACGTTGCCCTGAATGTCTGTTCGAACGTCAGGTGGATCTTTCCAAGATTCCGCCCACGGCGCAGCTTGCGACCTGCCCCAAGTGCCGCTTCAAATTTCGGTTCCGCGAATATGTCGTGGATATTCCGGATGTTGTCTCCCCTGTGGAGAGAATGGAAGTCAAGGATTCTCCGTATGTGCATCCGGCCTTGAGAGACAGCGAGGAACAGACGGCAACAGCCCAAGATCATGGCGAACATCATGGTGAAGATCATGGCGGGCATGCCCGTTATGCCACACCGGAACCCGAAGAGACCCGCTCTGCCTATGGGCGTGTTGCTCCCGGTGCGTATGACGAGCCCGAAACTGCCCCTGAAGTGTCCCCCGAAGTAGCTCCCAATGTAGCTCCCGGAATCGCTCCCGAACCGGACAATACTCCGGAAGAGCAGGAAGTCTATGCTGCCGCAGAGGAAGTGGAATATGTGGTGCGCCGTTCCGCTGTATCACCAGCCGCAGCACAGGCCGAAGCGTATGACGCGGTTTCCCATGAGTACGAAGCCCCTGATGCAGACGATACTTCCGCTATTTCTGATGCAGATGACGCCGAAGATGCCGTGACCGCTACGGAAATGGCGCAGACGGAATACGCCCCCCGGGCCGCTCAGAACGATGACTACGAAGATGCTGCCGGATATGACGAGGAAACCGTCTATACGGTCATCAGACCGCAGGACGATGCTGAAATGCAGCAGGCCGGAGCTGTGTATGACGAGCACGAGGCAGCTGATGCTCTCGAGGAACCGGAGGAGACATATGAACCGGCTGCCGCTTCTCGGGTTGCATCCACTTCGCAGGCCGCGTCCGCTGCTTCCAAACCGCACAGACATCTCGGAACCATCAGTGATTTTGACGATCATGGTGGCAAAGGCGACATTTGGGATGCCATTGCTGCCATGGGCGACGGCGATCAGTCCGGTGTGAGCGCCTTTATCCGCCATTCTTCGGTGGAAATGCAGATTCCCTGGGAAAACAGAGGCAAGCTCGGCCTGTTTGCCGCATGGCGGCAGACCCTTGGTCAGGCGCTGTTTTCTCCCTCGCGCTTTTTCGGTTGCATTCAGGGAGCGGGCGGCTTTGCAGCACCGTTCCTGTTCTTCTTCTTTACCACGCTTCTTGCCGTGGGGCTGGAAACCGGTTCGCTGGCTATTCTGTACAGCCTGTGGGGGGACTCCCTCAATGAAGCCGGTCTTGCCCTGCCTGCCGTTTCCGCAGAAGGCATTGCTCTGGGGAGCATGGCCCTCGGCTTGTTCGGGTATGCCTTTGGCAGGCTCATGGTCATGACCCTTGTCTGCCATCTGCTTCTGCGGCTTTCGTTCTCGCGGTGCAAATCCTTTGCTACCACCTTCCGCGTCATGGCTTATAGCAGCGCCGCCAGCCTTGTGGGCGTGCTGCCGCTTGTGGGCACCATCGGTGCGCAGCTGTGGTTCCTGTCTCTCGCCATTGTGGGCCTGCGTCAGGCGCATGAGGCAGACTGGAAGCAGACCATGCTGGCAGTACTGCCTGTTTGTATGCTGATACTCGTTGCCGTGTTCTGGCTTGTGGGTGTAGGATCGGGAACAGGAGTGTAGTGGCGCGTAAGGTGGGCTGCCGATAAAAGCCGGAGCTGGGCATGCTGGGATGGCTGAAACGCATAGCGGAAGATATTCGGGACAGGGTGCGGTATTCAAAGAAGATTTCACCCGAAGGTATCCGTGTGCTTGCGGTGGAGCTGCAGGAGCTGGCAGGTATTGCAGAGCGCGTCTATCCCGATGTGCCCGACCGCACGGCGCGCATTCAGCGCATTCGTAGTGAAGTCGGCCAGCTCATAGACCTGACGGAGCGCATGGAATTTCACCGGCTCTCCGCACAGCGGCGACTCGAGCTGCACCATTCCCTTGAGCGCTCTCGTGCTCAGTTGCTCGATTCCATGCAGAACGTGCCTGCTCCCACAGATCGCATTCAGTAATTATTTTCCCTCTACATATGCCGCTTGTTCTGGCTGTCCCTGTCGTATGGCGAAGGTAGTCCAACATGTGCATGCCCGCGTGCTGTTGCCAGCCTGAAACTGTTGATGCAGGCTGGCTGTCCTTTGCTTTTCATCCCTCTTCCAGACGTCTCGCCAAACATCTTGCCAAATGTATTGCCAAACGTATTGCCAAACGCTTCGCGTTACCGCACCCGCTACACTGAAGGTAATCGCACCTTATGAATTCTTGATGCACGCCTGCGCTGGGCAAGATGTTATCAGGCATTGATATTGCAAGTTACACGGTGTCACGCAGTGGCGCGATGCAAACATGACGCAACAAATAAGAAGGTCTGTCACCATGCGATATCTTCAACATTTTGTATACATTACATTTTTTCTATCCATGTCCCTGCTTTCTGCCTGCGCACTGTCAGGGGATGGAGGAGAGGGCGGTTTCATGGACTCCGTCAAAGAGTCGGCATCGCACGCTGCGCCTGATGGCTATTCGTCGTCCCTGACATCCACTCCGCAGATAGTGTGGGACCAGTGGGTCCGCAAAGGGGCCGTGCAGGTGTATGTGCATCCTAAAGAAGAGCCCGCGGTGGAACCCACCGCATTGTTCTTCCCCTTCATGCCCAAGGTGGACATGGCACAGGGGCAGCACATAAGCCGTGAACTTTCCCGCCTCGTCTGGCAGAGCTGGGTGGCGGAAGAGGTTTTTCCGGTCATCGAATTTGCCGACTATGTGGAGTATTACACGCCGCAGCGAGCCATTGCCCTTGCCAGACAGAGGGGGGCTGATTTGGCTATAGGTGGCTACATTACCAACTATATGGCTGGCGGTTCGGTCAGCGATACCTATGTGGCACTGCAACTGGAAGTGTATGACACAGTGACCGGGGCGCTGGTGTGGTCCATGGCGCATGCGGGTATGATGCAGAGCGAACAGACCCGCGATTATATCATTTTTTCAGCCCGTACCCGCCTGCCTTCCGACCCCACGGGGGCCATAATGCAGGCGTTGTCGCGCGACATGGCCAAGCCGATTCTGGCATGGACCGAGCCGCTGCGCAGGGAAGAAAAGGAAGCGGAGGCCGCAGGTGGTGGCAAGGCTTTCTAAGCATCACATTCACAGCAAAGAAGAGAGCGGGAGGCTTTGTGGGCCTCCCGCTCTTTTGCGTTCTAGGGATTATTGTGTGCTGCAATCTTCCGGTACATGGCGGCTCCGGAAAGCCGTTTGCCGGAAAAGTCCAGAGGCTTGCTGTCCATGGAATCCGGCTGGGCCTGCTGATTCGCCTGAGGCGATTGGGCAGGCTGCGGAGCTTGCGCGGGTTGTGCAGACTGTGATGCAGGTGCTGCGCCCTGTGCGGGGGCAGGCTGCGTGGGTTTCGCATAGCCACCTGCGGGTGCCGTCTGCTGTGAAGCAGGTGCCTGAACCGGGGCCGTGGCAGCCTGTGCCTGCATGGCAAAAGCGTTGGCCTTGGGCATGGGGCCCTTGGCTCCGCCAAAGGCTGCAGGTTTGGGAATGCCACCCATGGGATTATGCGTCACATGGGTTTGCCCGGTCTGCACCGGGGTTGTCATGGCGGCTGCCGCAGCTGCCTCGGGGGTATCTATGATCTGTGCATAGGCACTGCGCAGACCGGACAGAATCTTGATGACCTCGTCAATATAGCCGATGTCCATTTTCAGGTTGGCATTGAGCAGGCGGGTAGAGCAGTAGAAGTACAGCTTGTGCAGATTTTCTGCCAGTTCACCGCCTTTCTCTGCGTTCAGGCTGCTGTCCAGCTCATTGATGACATCGAGTGCCCTGGATATGAGAATACCCTTCTGGGCGTAATCCCGTTCCTCTATCTTGACCTTGGCCTGATTGAGGAACTTGATGCAGCCGTCATAGAGCATCAGGAGCAGCTTACCCTGCGAGGTGGTCGCTACCTGTGTCTGAAAGTATGCCTTGGCTGCTTTCTGCATGGAATACTCCTACTGCTGGGTCAGCTGGGAAACCTGTTTGCTCAGGGATTCCATCTGGCCGTTGTATTTCGTGAGCGTCGATTCGAGCCGGGCAAAGCGTAGTCGCATGGACCTCTCCCAGCGGACGATACGCGATGACTCGCGCTCAATCTTCTTATCGATCTCATCCATGATATCTTGATAGTTCTTTTCAATAATTTTCAGGGTGCCGTCAGAGCTGAGCACATCCTTGAGGATGGCATCCATCTGTCCGGCCTTGCCCTGCTTGAGCCGGACCGTATCGGAGTATGAACCGGCAACAAGGTCGTTGATCTGAATGACCAGACCACGTGAGTCTCCGTTCATGGACACTAGCTGATGTGATCCTTGGTCGACCTTCGCAGACTGTCCGCCGATTTTTGCATTGGTGATGTTGCCGGATGCATCCACATCGTAGGAGACATCGTAAATGCCGGGAACGGTAACGCCCTTGACCTGCGAGTAGTATGAAAAATGTTGTGAGTCAGTGGTTCCGATGCCGTCTGCCGCAAAGAGCTCGGCCACAGCGGTCGGGTCCTTGGCAAGGGCTTCGTCCAGCTTCTCCATGTCTATGCGCAGCAGGCCGTTATCCTTGTCGCTCTGGTCGGCAACGGTGAGAATGCCTATGTGCGCGAGCGTGGAATAATAGTCGCCTTCTCCGCCATTGGCTTCAGAGTAGTAGTCAAAACCGTTGCCTCTGCCGGAAACCGCCAGCTTGAGACGCGATGAAAGCAGCTGCACACCGTAGTTACCGGTAAGTACCGAACCTTTTTCGGCATCGAACTGGGATGTGTTTTCGTTAGGGTCGGATGCCTTGCCGTTGGAATCGACCTTGGTCAGTTCCAGCATCTTGGTACGCACGGCGTTCATGCCGTCGACAAACTGCTGGATGTTTTCCTTGATCTTGTTGAGGTCCGTTCCGACCGTAAGCTGGGTGGTGCCCACATCCTTGAGGGTAATGGTGAGCCCTTCGATAACTTCCGACACGGTGTTGGAAGAAGATTCAATAAAGCTGCCTGCGGGCCAGTCGTTTACCCTGATCTTGGCGTTCTGCGCTGCCTGGTAGTCCCAGTTGGTCAGGGGCGAATCAGGTGCCTGCAGGTTGGTCAGGTTGGTTCCGGCGTCAATGCTCAGTGCATTGGTGGTGCCAAGGTCCATGCCCCGAATCTGCAGGTTGTAGTTGTCGCCGTTCTTGATGAGTGCGGCCTTCACCCCGGGGTTTTGCGGGTCGTTGTTGATGATGTTGACAAGCCCTTCAATGGTGGTGTCGCTTGCCACGGTCAACGAGCGTTGCTTGCCCTTGTACGTGTACTGGAAGGTCTGGTTCGCTCCGGAGGTGTTCACCTTGGAGGTCTTGTTGGCAAAACCGGAGTTGTAGGTCCACATGGCGTTTCTGGCCAGTTGACCGACCTCGACCTTGTAGACCCCTTCGGAAGCCTTGGAATCCGTTGTGGCTGTGGCAACGGTATCAAAGGAACTGGTAGCGGATTTTTCAAGAAATTCCGCCATGGTATCCATGCCCTTCACAACGTTCTGGAAGTTCTGGATTTCCGTATTGATAGTGCCAAATGCGTCAACACGCTTTTGCCAGTCGGCTTTCCAAAGCGTCATGCGATTCATCTGGATGGACTCAACTTTTTTCAGCTGAGTGATCATCGTGTCGAAGTCGCTACCGGATGCAAGACCGGAGAAGTGTATGCCGCCAGACATTAATTCAGCCATAGGATACCTCGGGCAGTTTTTTCCCAGATAAATTACTCCAACCCCTGAGATGCAAGGCCGATGCCAGCATTATGTTGTCGCTGGCCGGTTCCGGAGCTGCTTCGTGCCGAGAACACGCTGCTTGCGGCTCCTATAAGGTTCTTGCCGGGGGCATTCCGGGGCCATCTGCGGCCTCAGTCTGGTCCGGGTCAGGACGGAGCGGGGAAGTTCTTCTGCCTCATGATATGTATCGGACAGGATGACGGTATCTTTAGCCGAAAGAGCGCAAAGTCAGGTGGAGCATGAAAAACGCCCCGCTTTTATTCAAAAAAGCGGGGCGGAATTATGTGCATGGTGGCTGCTACGATGAGGTCAGTTTTGCCAGCGTGGCGCGGGCATCATCTGGATTCAGCCCTTTAGCGGCGGCGATGGTGTCCAGGTTCTCTTCCGCATCGCAGGGGCGGATGTAGAGCGGTTCCACCGGGTCGGTTGAATAGGTCACAGTCTGCGCCAGCGCCAGCAGCGTTTCCGGTGCCGGGTGGTCAAAGCGTTCAGGCAGCACAAGCGCCTGTGGCAGTTGCTCGGCAAAGAAATCAAGATTCTTGCGAATGCCGGTTCCCAACAGCACAGGACAGGGGCCGCTTGCAGTAATGCGTGCTACGGCGTCTTCCAGCGTGGCGGAATCAGGCGGGCAGAGCGCTTCAGGGGTACCGGCCGTATTGCAAAAGCCCTGCAGGTGCACAATGCCGCGCCGTGCATGGGTAACCGCCCATACCGGTCTTTCGCCTGCCAGTTCCAACGGGTCTGCGGCAAGGGCATCCATGTACCCTATGCCGCCCATGGTCATGTTCAGCGGACGAGCCATGCCAAGGGCCGTTGAAAGCACAAGGCGCAGGCCGGTAAATGAGCCGGGGCCGCGCACTATGGCGATGCGCCCCACCTGCTGCAGCGTAAGGCCCATGCGGGCAAGCCCTTCCGTAAGGGCAGGAACAAGCACCTGCATGCCGTGGCGCGGCGTAAACCATTCCTGAGAGAACAGCAGTTCGCTCCCGTTGCCGCAGAGAATCTGCAGCCGGGCCTCTGCTCCGTTCAGGACAAGGGTGAGACTAGAGTCGGCGTACATCGTTGAACGTGGCCCAGATCATGAGGGTTATGAGCAGCAGAATGCCGATACGCGAGGCAATATCCATGACGCGGGGCGGCACAGGCCTGCGGATGACGGTTTCTATGAGCAGCATGACGATGTGGCCGCCGTCGAGCACGGGAACGGGCAGCAGGTTCAGCAGGCCAAGGTTGACGCTGATGAGCGCTGCAAGAGCCAGAACTGCGGCAATGCCGTGCTCGGTCTGCTGGCTGACCATCTGGGCGATCATGATGGGGCCGCCCACGTTATCCATGGGGATGACGCGCTGGATGATCTTGGCGAAGCCCTGAGCGGTGATGACGATCATGTCCCATGTCTGCTCGATACCGGCAACGGCAGCGGAACCACCGTTGAGCGGAACCGAAACGGTTTTGCCGGAAGCCGCGATGCCGATGAGGAAGCTCTCTTCCTCTTCGCCAAAGAGGTTCTTGCGGGAAAGGCGCTCGGGTACAACGTCAAAGCTCAGTACCTGTCCCTGCCGGTCAACGGTGACGGTAATTTCGCGTCCGCCGCTTTTGCCGATGGTATCGGCAACGTCGTTCCAGTACTGAATGGAGGTTCCTGCGATTTCCACAACCGTGTCACCGGCAAGCAGGCCGACGTTTGCGGCAGGAGTGCCTGCGCGCACGTCTCCGATTTCCGGTGCAATGTGCATCTGGCCGCTGCTCCAGAACAGGCCCCAGTAAATGAAGAAGGCCAGAATCAGGTTGGCAACGGGGCCCGCGACAATGACACACATGCGGTGCCATGTGGGGCGCTTGATGAAGCTCTCTTCCTCGGTGAATCCGCCGGTAAGGTCGTTTTCGTCGTTTTCGCCTGCAAGGGAGACATAGCCGCCCAGCGGCACGGCGGAAAGCCGGTACTCCGTCTTGCCATACTGCTTTTTGAGCAGCACGGGGCCGAAGCCCAGAGAAAATGCCCGCACGCCTATACCGAACAGGCGTGCAACGGCAAAGTGGCCGAGTTCATGGAAAAATATCAGTCCGCCAAGGACAAGAATAATGGCTATGGCGCTGGTCATTGTATTGTTTTGCTCCGTGCTGGGGGTGAGATCAGGTCGCCCATTCGCGCACGCGTGCGCGGGTAGCAGCGTCTAGCGCTTCAATATCATCAAGGGATGCGGGCTGCGAACCGTCATGGGTTTGCATGGCCCGTTCTATAAGTTCGGGAATGGCGGTAAAGCCGATGCGGTCATGCAGAAAGCTCTCCACGGCCACTTCGTTGGCGGCGTTGAGTACCACAGGCAGGCCGTTGCCTCCCCGCAGGGACTCACGCGCAAGTTCCAGACATGGGAAGGAGGATATGTCCGGTTCTTCAAAGGTCAAGGGGCCGCACTTCACAAGGTCCAGCGGACGGACCCCGGTGTTCAGAAGTTTGGGCCATCCGAGACAGTAGCCGATGGCAATGCGCATATCCGGCGGTCCCATGTGGGCTATCTGCGAACAGTCGGAGTATTCCACAAGGGAGTGGATGATGGACTGCGGGTGCACGACCACGTCTATTCTGTCCAGAGCGAGCCCGTACAGGTAGTGTGCCTCGATCACCTCAAGGCCCTTGTTCATGAGCGTTGCGGAATCTATGGAAATTTTTGCACCCATGGACCAGTTGGGATGGGCAAGCGCCTGTGCCCGCGTGACAGAACCGAGAAATTCCGGGTCTTTGCCACGGAAGGGGCCGCCTGAGGCCGTGAGGATTATGCGGCGGACATCAGCACCGTCATGACCGCACAAGGCCTGAAATATGGCGTTGTGTTCGGAATCCACAGGCAGGAGGGATGCGCCGGACGTGCGGCAGACTTCCCGTATCAGGTCTCCCGCCAGAACGAGCGATTCCTTGTTGGCAAGGGCAATGACCTTGCCTGCCTTTGCAGCTGCAAATGTGGCCCGCAGGCCGGCAGCGCCGACCTGTGCGGAGAGAACCGTTGTGGCCTCATCCAGCGTTGCGAGTGTTGCGTAGCCGTCCGGGCCGTGCAGAATGGTGGGCGTATACCCTGCAGGCAGCGCCGCACGGAGGCTTTGTGCCGTTGCGGCGTCCAGCACGGCAAGGTAGGGGGGGCGCCACTCTTCCGCCTGTCTGGCAAGTAGGTCCACGTTGCGGGCACCGGCAAGGCCGATCACCTTGAACATGTGCGGCTGTTCGCGGAGCACTTGCAGGGCGCTCGTGCCTATGGAGCCGGTCGAGCCCAGAATGACCACGGCGCGGGGAAATGATTCCGCCCACGAGGCATCCGGCAGGGGAGAGATGTAGTCGATCATGCGCGGCTGTCCTTGGCATCGCCCTGTGCCGACCGGGGACCTGTGGCGGAAAGGCGCAGGCCGATTTCCGTCATCACGTCGAAGATCAGACGTATGTCGTCCTCGGTGGTGCGATGGTTGGCAATGCACAGGCGAACAGCGGCTTTGCCGCCGATGCGCGCAGGGGTGAGAAAGCCCTTGCCGCTGCGTTCCAGTTCTGCAAGCAGGTCGATGTGGAGCTGGTCCAGTTCTTCCTGCGTCCAGCGTTCATGCCCTTCGGGAACGAACCGTGCGCAGGCGATGGAAAGGTCGGCAGGTGCGGCCGGAGTCCAGCGGGGGGATGCATCGGCAAGCGACAGAAAGAGCTGAGCCATGGCGCAGTTTCTGTCCACAATGGCGGCCAGCCGGTCCAGTCCGTAGGTACGGAACGAGAACCACAGCTTGAGTGCGCGACCCTGCCGCGAAAGCTGGAAATTGGTATTCTTCAGGTCCCAGTCGGATTCCTGACCAAGGTAGGCAGCCTTGGCTCTGAATGTGGCCTTCTGCTGGGCGCTGCTCTTGAAGAGCGTAATGCCGCACTCAAGCGGCACGAAGAACCATTTGTGCGGATCAACACAGACGGAATCCGCCCGGTTGATGCCATGCAGTTTCGTCCTGTGCGTTTCGGAAAGCAGTGCGGCTCCGCCGTAGGCCGCGTCAACGTGCAGCCAGAGCCCCTGCTCTTCGCAGAAGTCGGCCAGATCGTTGAGCGGATCGATGGCTCCCGTGGAAACGGAACCCGCCTGCGCCACAACGCAGAAGGGATGGAAGCCGGCCTTGCGGTCTGCTTCAACGGCTTCGCGCAGGGCATCCACCCGCATGCGGTAATTTTCGTCCGAAGGAATGCTGCGAACGTGGTCGTGCCCTATGCCCAGCAGCATTGCCGAGCGCGAAATGGACATGTGGCCCTGATCGGAAACGTACAGGGTGATGGGCTTTTCAATGCCCTGCAGGCCCTTTTCCGCCACATTGGGCACATGGGCCTGACGGGCAACGGTAATGCCCATGAGGTTGGCCACGGTTCCGCCGGAAACGAGCGTGCCGCCCCAGCCTTCTCCGTAGCCGAAGATTTGGGAAAACCACGTGAGCACGATGTTCTCAAGTGCCGTGGCCGCAGGGCCTCCCTTGAAGGACAGGGGGGCCTGATTGAAGCCCACGCTGAGCAGCTCGCCTATGGTTCCGGCAGGCGAGGGGCTAGTGGTTATCCACGCCAGAAAGCGGGGGTGGCCGATGCGGGTATTGACGGGCGGGAAGGAGGCAACAACCTCATCCAGTACCTGATCAGGGTCGTTTCCCTGATACGGCAGTTCCGAGGGGAACGAGGCGCGCACCTCTTCAAAGTTTGTCTGCGCAACCACGGGGTCGGTCCGCACTGTGCGGATGTGGTCGCCGATGATTTGCATGACGCGATCGAGATGATCGTCAAGCCGTTCAAGATCGAGTGTATAGTCCGTAGACTGGGAGGTCATGTGGTCAACTCTCCGATAACCTAGAAGAAGGTGTACACGGCACGGGCCAGCGCATAGGCCGGCAGGGCGAGCAGGATGGAATCGATGCGGTCGAGGATACCGCCGTGACCGGGCAGCAGCGTGCCGGAATCCTTGACCCCGAGAGTCCGCTTGAGGGCGGACTCGAAAAAGTCACCGCACTGTGAGGCAATGTTCAGGAACAGGCCGAGCGGCAGCCATGCCCACCAGGGGGCAGTGCCGAATGCAAGCCCGATGGCAAGACAGATGACCATGCAGAAGGTCATGCCACCGAGGGAGCCTTCCCATGTTTTCTTGGGGCTCACAGTGGGCCAGATCTTGTGCTTGCCGAACTTGCAGCCAGCATAGAAGCCGCCGATGTCGGAGGCAAAACAGGCCAGCAGGACAAGGCCCGCTTCCACAGGCGAAAGGCGCAGGGCTATCTGAATGACAAGAGGCAGGTACAGAATGCCCGCCGTGAGCACGTTGGCTTCTTCAAAGCGGACAGAATTGTCTTCGCCCATGCCGTAGCGCACGAGAAAGACGATGGCTCCCATCCAGAACGCGCCGGTAATGCAGGCCAGCATGGTGTACTGGCTGTCTATATGTGCTCCGTAGAGAACCCCGGCACCGAGCAGGCAGCCAAGTATCTTGTAGGCAAGATTGCGCTTGCCGGGCCAGAACATGGAGTAGAATTCATACTGTCCGGCTGCGGCAACCAGCAACGTGGCCGCAAACAGGGCCCGGCCGCCGAGCAGCAGGGAAACGATGAGGAAGGGGAGGACGACGAGGGAGGTTATCCAGCGCTGTTTATGTGAGTCGGTCATGCCTTGATCTGGTCTCCGGTCTTGCCGAACCGTCTTTCACGGTTGGCGTATGCACTGAGCGCGGAGCGGAATTCTTCCACGCTGAAATCTGGCCAGTAGGTCTTGGTGAAATGGAATTCGCTATATGCGTGCTGATACAGCAGGAAGTTGGAGAGGCGTTCCTCACCACTGGTGCGTATCATGAGGTCCGGGTCGGGCTGACCTGCGGAATACAGGTAGTCCGAGATGGTGGCCTCGTTAATGTCGTCGGGGGAAATGCCTTTGGCAACAATGGCTTTCACGGCCCGCACAATTTCGCCCCGCCCGGAATAGTTCAGGGCAAGGTTCAGCGTCATGGACGTGTTGGCTGCGGTCTTTTTTATGGCGTGCTGCAGAGCGGTACGGGCGGGCAGGGGCAGTTCCTTCAGTTCACCCAGAATCTGCAGGCGTATGTTCTGCTCCATGAGTTCAGGCAGTTCCCTTTTAAGGAAGGAAACCAGCAACTCGAACAGAAAGCCCACTTCCTGCTTGGGACGTGCCCAGTTCTCGCTCGAAAACGTATAGAGGGTCAGGTGGCGGATGCCCAGAGATCTGGCCTCGCGGACGATGGTGCGTACGGTTTCCGTACCGGCGCGGTGTCCTTCCGTTCGTTCAAGCCCCCGGGCTTTGGCCCAGCGGCCATTGCCATCCATGATAATGGAGACATGGGCGGGCAGGTGTTCTGGGGCGACCCAGTCGGGCCGTTTGTCCGTACTCAACTGCAACCTCTTGATATGGTAGTGAAAATTCTAATTTGCGAACTTTTAATGATAGTTCGTTTGCAGCAGGGCGTCAAGGCAGAACAGCCCTGTACGGGAATGGCGGTGCGTCCTGTGCGGTGCGGGCGGAAGTTCGGAAGACCAAATGAAGAACGGGACCTCCGCTGGAGCGGAGATCCCGGTTCGGAATTAGGCATGATGTTAATTTCTGGCCAGGGCCTAAAGCCTACAAACTGAAACTGTGTTTAGATGTTGGCTGAAGGTTGAATGAGACGTTTCCTAACCTTGCTTCCAAGATAACAGCTTGAAAGAAGCTGTCAAGCGGAATGCACAGTATTTGTGTGGATAAATGAAAAAGGAGTGCTGCTGCCGGAAGAAGTGTCAACATTTCCAGCGTGTAGTAATGTCTTTTTTGATAGTGTTAATGCAAATAATAAGTGTTGCAACTGTGTTTATGGGGGGTTAGTGAATACTCCATACAACAGCCCTGACGACACCCTGTGTCAGAACGTGCCGGAATATGAGGATTTCCGGAGATGCAGGGGCGGTCGGCCCGACACACTTCCAGCGCTGCCGGACCGTGACCAAGCCGTTCAGAGCCTTGTTCGCAAGGATTCTATTCGGAGGTTACCATGAGTGATCAGCGTTCCGGCCTGGTCTCGTTCAAGATCAGGCCCTCTCTGCTTTCCGTTTTGAAGGCGGGGTATTCCTTACCATTATTTACGCGCGACCTGTGCGCCGGTCTGACGGTGGGCGTTGTTGCCCTGCCGTTGGCCATGGCGTTTGCCATAGCTTCAGGTGCACCGCCGGAGCGGGGGCTTTTCACGGCCATTGTCGCCGGTGCCCTTATCTCGCTGCTCGGCGGCTCCCGCTTCCAGATTGGCGGTCCCACCGGGGCCTTCGTCGTTATCGTGGCCGGCGTCATCGCCCGTCACGGGTATGAGGGACTTGTCGTTGCCACCATCATGGCCGGTTTCTTCCTCATGCTCATGGGGTTCTTCAAACTCGGCAAAGTGCTGCAGTTCATTCCCTACCCGGTGACGACAGGTTTTACGGCGGGTATCGGCCTTTATATCTTTTCGTCGCAGATCAAGGACTTGCTGGGTCTGCAGATCGGGGCGCAGCCGCCGGAGTTCATCGGCAAGCTTGAATCCTGCTGGAGCGGCATAGGCACCATGCAGCACGGCGCTGTTCTTGCGGGCGGCGTGACGATTCTTGCCATGGTGCTCATCCGCCGGTTCTGTCCCCGTGTGCCTGCGCACA
>JBKEAK010000274.1:0-3102 GCA_047972125.1 Halodesulfovibrio sp. | reverse complement strand
TCATTTGTCATGTATACGAAATATTCCATCACTCTATTTCCCTGAATAATTTTTAGTTATCCATACATCCCTTTCAGCATCGCTTCCCGCGGATGCTTGCCGCGCAGCACTTCCCGCTGTGAGTTCTGGCTTACGTGCGTATAGATTTCGGTCACCAGCAGGGAGCTGTGGCCCAATAAGGTTTGTATATTTCGTATATCAACGCCGTTATCGAGCAGCATGGTGGCTATGGTGTGGCGGAACATGTGCGGGGTAATGCGATCCTTCACCCCCGCGATTTCCTGAAACTTGCGGACGATACGCCGCACGGACTGGTCTGAAAGCGGCCTGCCGTCGCGATTGCGGTAGAACGCCTCTCCCTGTTCGAGGTATGCTGCATATGCAGACTTGTACGCCTTCAGCGCCGTCAGCGTCTGTTTGCTGCACAACGGCACCATGCGCTCACGCTTGCCTTTGCCGAAGATACGCACTGAGCCGATTCTGCAATCCACATCTTCCACTTTAAGCGCGCACAGCTCGGAAACACTCATCCCCGTTGCAAACAGCATTTCCAGCACAGCGACATCACGCAGGGCCTCACGCTCCCGATGTGCAGACACATTGCTCCCCTGCCCCGACCTGTATGCAGCCTTGAAAACCTTCTCCACTGCCCCTTTTTCTATGGTTCTTGGCAGGGTTCGACTTTTGTCGAGATTCAGCTTCATCTTGCGGAACGGGCTGGATTCAACCACATCTTCGCGCTCCAGAAAGGCGAAAAGGGATTTCAACGCCGCGGCCTTGCGCTTGATGCTCCTTGGCTTATAGCGACCATGCAACTCTTCGAGATACTCGCGGATCGTATTTCGGGACACCTCCGCAACGGGCATCTCCCCGCCCCTCTCCTTCTCCACAAAGTCGAGGAACTGCCTGAAATCCATAGTGTAAGCCTTCAGCGTATGCTCGGTAAGATCCCGTTCCACCTTGCAATGGCGCATGAAAAGGGAAACGGCATCTGCCACCTTCAAACCGATCACGGAAACTACTGCTTCAACCAAGACAATTCCTCCTGAACGAGAACTTGATATCTCTATATATGTTTGTAAATATTAAATATATTCTCAATCCAGCACATTCAGGTCAAGCTCTTTGCGCAATCAATCACTTTATACAGGCAGATTGACAGCAATCTGTGAAAACTGATGGATATAAATCCAGTTACTCAGCTTCGATGCTCCCTCCAACCAAGAAGCCTCACATGCCCTTTGTATGCATAGAGATCCGCAAACAACACCCGCAGGAACGCTGGGGCGTGCGCGGCGGGCAGGCAGCCTGTGACATTCAGCTCGGGTTCAAGATAGACGTATAACCGTCGTAATCAGCGATGCCCGAACATATCCTGTTAGCATGTAGCGGACTGTGCCGGATGGCCTAACGCGGTAAAGGGCTGACGAAGCAGGCAGTCCCTGCGCCACAGCGCTTCAGGCTACTGTGCTGATGCTAATGGCAAGGGCACGCCCCCCCCAGACCGGACATCTCCCGGCAGTCTCGTAGCGTTCTGTTGACAAACCGGCCTGCGGCCCATCATGGTTCACTGCGTATGCATGACGAAGCGGAAATCATATCGGAGTACGTGGGTGCGCTGAAAGCCTCTGACCGGCTTGGCGAGCAGGTGGTCTATCATCGCGTGCTGCCGGAAGCAGAGGCGCAGTTCGCGCCGAACAAGCGCCCGTGGTCCACTGCCATACGCGATCTGCTGGCCATGCAGGGCATTCGCGAGTTGTATGCGCATCAGGCGCTGGCAACGGACTACATCCGCTCGGGCAGGCATGTGGTGGTGGCAACCCCCACGGCCAGCGGCAAAACCTTTGTCTACAACCTCCCTGTGGTCGAACGCTTTCTGCAGGACCGCGACGCCCGCGCGCTCTACCTTTTTCCGCTCAAGGCGCTGGCGCAGGACCAGCTCAAGACCTTCCGTCAGCTGACCGCGCACTGGCCCAAGGAAGCGCGTCCAGAAGCCGCCATCTACGACGGCGACACCACCCCGCATTTCCGCAAGAAGATACGCACCAATCCGCCCACGGTGCTGATGACGAACCCGGAAATGCTGCATCTTTCCATCCTGCCGCACCATGAGCAGTGGGTGCAGTTTCTGGCCTCGCTCCAGTTCATCGTGGTGGACGAAGTGCACACCTATCGCGGCGTGCTCGGCTCGCACATGGCGCAGCTCTTTCGCCGTCTGCTGCGCATCTGCAAGCAATACGGCATTACGCCCACCTTCATTTTCTGCTCCGCCACAGTGGGCAACCCCGGCGAGCTGTGCCGCCAGCTGACCGGCTTGCCGGAATCCGACATTCAGGTCATCACGCAGAGCGGCGCACCGCAGGGCAAGCGGCATTTCGTGTTTCTGGACCCGTACGAAAGCCCTTCCACTGCTGCCATACAGCTTTTGAAATCCGCGCTTTCCCGCAACCTGCGCACCATCGTGTATACGCAATCGCGCAAGATGACGGAACTTATCAGCCTGTGGGCGGGCCAGAAGTCCGGCCCGTACAAGGAGCGCATCTCCGCTTACAGAGCGGGCTTTCTTCCCGAAGAGCGGCGGGAGATTGAAGCGAAGATGTCCAGCGGCGAACTGCTTGCGGTTATCTCCACCAGTGCGCTGGAGCTGGGCATAGACATCGGCGCGCTCGACCTGTGCATTCTGGTGGGCTACCCCGGCACGGTCATGGCGACCATGCAGCGAGGCGGCCGTGTGGGTCGTGCCACGCAGGAAAGCGCCGTGGTGCTGGTGGCGGGCGAGGATGCGCTTGATCAGTATTTCATGCGGCACCCGCAGGACTTTTTCGAACGCCCCGCCGAGCATGCGGTGCTGAACCCGCATAATCCGGTGATCCTGAAACGGCATCTGGAATGCGCGGCCGCGGAACTGAGCCTGCGCCCCGCAGAACCGTGGCTGCAGGCGCAGGATGTGCAGAGCGCCATCCATGAACTGGAAATGGAAGGCCTGCTGCTGCGCGATGCAGACGACACCGCCATATTTGCCGCACGCAAACGGCCGCAGCGCCATGTGGACCTGCGCGGTGCAGGCAACAGCTTTCATATCCAGACCACGGACGGTACGGT
>JBKEAK010000273.1:0-18277 GCA_047972125.1 Halodesulfovibrio sp. | reverse complement strand
TTTCCCGGTCTGGAACCGGACGGCGACTGCGTGCTGCATTCGTCGCACGTGCTGACGCTCACCGAAGCGCCTGCATCCATGATCATTGTGGGTGCCGGGGCCATAGGGCTTGAGATGGGTGATTTCTTCAACCGTCTGGGAACGGAAATCACCATCGTGGAAGGCATGGACCGTCTCGCTCCCACCGAGGACGCAGATATCGGCGATGTGCTTGCCAAGCAGCTCAAGCGCGAAGGCTGGAAGATGCATACCGGCCGCAAGGTTGCCTCGCTCAAGACCGTTGATGGCAAAGCCGTGCTCACCTTTGAGGACGGCGAAACCCTCACGACAGACAAGTCGCTCATGGCTGCGGGCCGCAAGCCTGCCAGCGGCACCCTTAATCTGGACGCCATTGGCGCGAAGACCGTAGGGGCCGGGTGGATTGTCACAGACGGCAGGCTCAAGGCAAGCGATAGTGTGTATGTTATCGGCGACGTGAACGGCCGCACCCTGCTCGCCCACGCTGCCGACCATCAGGCCCGCTATGTGGTCCGTCACATCTGCGGCAAGGCACAGGGCGACTATGTGTCCGGCCCCATGCCCGCCTGCATTTACGGCCACACGGAAGTCATGCGCGTAGGTCCCACCGTTGCGGAACTCAAGGCCGCAGGCAAGGCTGTGGAGGCTTCCGTCTCGCAGCTCATCGCCAACCCCATTGCCCAGTCCTACGGCACGACCCACGGATTCGTGAAGGTGCTGTGGGTGGAAGGCAAGATGGCAGGCATTGCCGCAGTTGGTCACGGCGTTTCGCATCTCATCTCTGCTGCCACCATCATGGTAAAGCAGCAGTGGACGGTTGAGGATGTGCACTCCATTATCTGGGCGCATCCCACCTTGGATGAAGCGCTGGAGCTTGCCGCCACGGCACCGCGAGTTGCTGTGTAGTTACGGTTTGAGTGGTTAGAAAAAATGAAGCCGCCCATCGCAAGATGGGCGGCTTTTTTAACCACGATTCACGGGATCAGGTGCAACTTATGCAGAGCGAACCCTACAAAACATCTCCGCAATCCTGTTGCCAAACACAACCAGAAGGATGCCGGAGAATACGAGGCAGGATGCAGCCATTTCTATGACTGTGAACTCTTCGCCGAGCACGACTGAGGCGGAGAGAATGCCGAAGATGGGCACAAGCAAAGAGAACGGGGCCACCATATTGGGGGAATATTGCTTGAATAGCTGCGCCCAGGCGCCGAAAGCAAAGACAGTCGAGATGATGGAAATATAGAACAGCACTCCGGCACCTGTGAGGGTCATGTGCGTTATGGCCTCCCACTGCCCGGTTTCCATCACTGCGGAAAGACCCAGCAGAGGCAGCGGCGCCACAAGGCTCATCCAGACGATAAGCGAGAGCATATCCACCTTCCCCACCTTCTTCATGATGATGTTGGAAACGCCCCAGAAGAAACCGGCGGCAATCACCAGCATAAGACCTGTAAAACTGGGGGTTCCCGACATGTCGGAAATGAGCAGCCCCATACCAGCACAGGCGACAATCACACCCCCCGCCTGCCACTTGGTGGGAACATCTTTCAGCACCAGCGCTGCCATCAGCAACGTGAACACGGCCTGACACTGCAATACCAGCGATGAAAGCCCTGCGGGCATGCCCATGTTCATTCCCACAAACAGCAAGCCGAACTTGACCACCCCCAAGCTCACACCGAGCGTAACGAGCCATCGCCACGGAATACCCTTGCGGGAAATGAAGAATACCGCAGGCACGGCAGCGAAAAAGAAGCGCAGCGCCACGAACAGGATGGGGGGAAACGCTCCCAGCCCTACCTTGATGACCACAAAGTTGAATCCCCAGACAAGCGCCACAAGCACGGCGAGCAAGATATCGGCAGCCTTCATGTTAACTCCGGAAAAAGATGCTGGAAACGAGAGAACCACGACCCTATACTTCGAATTGCAACATTACAAGACACAGTGTGCGACAACAGGAAACAACCTGCACGGCTTCATTTCTGCACCCTGTAAACAGGGGCCGCAAAAGGATCGGAGCTGTGGCTCAATGCAATATTGCCAACGCTGACAAGGATATTCACCTACACTCGCGCGGCCAAGCAATCTCGTGGTCATGAGACAAAACAATCTCCATATCACATGGCCGCGCTAACAAACGACTCTGCAACTAAACCACCATACAGCCATGCAACCTTGTGATTTCACTACCTTGCTATCTTGCGACCATAAAAAAAGCCGCTTCGGAGAAGAGGCTTTTTTATTCTCATTCCTGAACTCAAGTACTTCTTGAGCCAGGGCATCATGTCACGAAGACGCTTACCCACTTCTTCAATGGGATGTGCCGCTTCGATACGACGACGAGCGGTGAAGGTGGGGTAGTTCGCCTTGGATTCAAGGATGAAGTCCCGTGCAAAGCGACCGTACTGGATGTCTTCCAGAACGCGCTTCATTTCCTTCTTGGTTTCCTCGGTGATGATGCGGGGTCCGGTTACGTAGTCGCCATATTCGGCGGTGTCGGAAATGGAGTAACGCATCTTGGCGAGGCCGCCTTCGTACAGAAGGTCCACGATAAGCTTGGTTTCATGCAGACATTCGAAGTACGCGACTTCCGGCTGGTAGCCGGCTTCCACGAGCGTTTCAAAGCCTGCCTTGATCAGGGCGCTGATACCACCGCAAAGAACAGCCTGTTCGCCGAAGAGGTCGGTTTCGGTTTCTTCGGTGAAGGTCGTTTCAATAACGCCGGAACGTGCACCACCTACGCCCTTTGCATAGGCCAGAGCCTTCTCCCGTGCCGTGCCGGTCGCATCTTGGTGGATAGCGAACAGGCAGGGAACTCCGCCACCTTCGGTGTAGGTGCGGCGAACGAGATGACCCGGACCCTTGGGGGCGACCATGAACACGTCGACATCCTTGGGGGGAACGATCTGGTTGAAGTGGATGTTGAAGCCGTGAGCAAACACCAGCGACTTGCCGGCGGTCAGGTGGGGCTTAACATCGTTTTCATACACAGCGGCCTGATTCTGGTCGGGGAGTAGGATCATGATCAGGTCGGCCTTGGCGGCAGCTTCAGCGGCAGACATGGGTGCGAAGCCATGTTCCTTGGCGAGCTCATAGTTGGCGCCACCGGGGCGCTGACCGACAATGACGTTCACACCGGAGTCGCGCAGGTTCTGTGCGTGGGCGTGGCCCTGGCTGCCGTAACCGATGATGGCTACGGTCTTGCCCTTCAAGACGTCCAGGTTGGCATCCTGTTCATAATAAACCTTCATTACTACTCCCTGCCGTGCTAAGCACGGCGCACACTTTTAGGTTAGGGTATAAAAAAACCCGCCTGAGAGCCGACCGGCGCTCAGGCGGGTTGCCTAGCGTGCTTGTCTAACTCTCGGGTTGCATGGATCGACGCATAGCGACAGTGCCGGTCCGTGCAATTTCCTTAATGCCGAAACGCGATAGTAGCGCGATGATCGCTTCAATCTTGCCATGGTCGCCCGTGGCTTCTATGGTCAGTTCACTCATGCTCACATCTACTACCTTGCAGCGGAATATATCGGCAATGCGAAGAATTTCGGCTCTGCGGTTATCTTCCGCATACACCTTCATCAACGCCATCTCTCGCTCTACGGCAGCGAGGTCCTGAAAGTCAACAACTTTAATCACCGAAACCAGCTTGCGGAGCTGTTTTACTATCTGCTCCACTATCTGATTGTCGCCGGTGGTTGTAATAGTCATAAGAGAAACGCCTTCTTCCAGCGTGGGAGCAACGTTCAGAGAATCCACGTTGAAACCGCGACCGCTGAAGAGGCCGGCCACACGGGAAAGCACACCGGGTTCGTTCTCGACAAGTACCGACAGTACGTGACGCATGGTTACCTCCTATACCAGCAGCATTTCTTCAAGGGAGGCACCAGCAGGCACCATGGGGTACACGTTCTCTTCCTTTTCCACATGCACGTCTACGATGCAGGTGTTGGGGTTTGAGAACGCTTCCTTCAGAACGGACTCAAGCTGTGATTCCTCTGTCACCCGGTAGCCCGAGGCACCATAGGCTTCTGCCAGCTTGACGAAGTCCGGCTGTGCATCCATGCAGGTGTTGCAGTAGTTCCTCTGGTAGAAGAGTTCCTGCCACTGCCGGACCATGCCGAGGAATCCGTTATTCAGGATGACAATTTTCACCGGCAGGCGGTTACACACTGCGGTCATCAGCTCCTGACTGTTCATCTGGATGGAGCCGTCGCCTGCAATGTCGATAACCAGCTTGTCGGGAAAGGCCATCTGCGCCCCGATTGCAGCGGGGAGCCCGTATCCCATGGTTCCCAGTCCGCCCGAGGTAAGCAGCGTCCTCGGCTTGCGGAACTTGTAGAACTGGGCAGTCCACATCTGGTTCTGCCCTACTTCGGTGGTCAGTATCGCTTCGCCCTTGGTAAGCTCGAAAATGGTTTCCACCACCTTCTGAGGTTTCAGCTTACCGTTCTTGATGTACGTGAGCGGCTGCGCGGTGCGCCATTCTCCCACCTGACGTATCCATTCATCGTGCTCTGCCTGCCAGTCCTTTTCAGAAAGGCGGGCGTTGACGATTTCCTGAATACCGGCAAGGGCTTGCCTGCAGTCGCCGACCACAGGAACATGCACTTCCACGTTCTTGCGGATGGATGTGGGGTCGATGTCGATATGAATGATCTTGGCACCGGGAGCAAACATGGAAAGCTTGCCCGTTACGCGGTCGTCAAACCGCGCACCTGCCGCGATGATCAGATCGGCATTGCTCACGGCCTTGTTGGCCGCATAGGTTCCGTGCATGCCCAGCATACCCAGCCATAGCGGATCGTCACAGGGGAAAGCCCCCAGCCCCATGAGGCTGCCCACCACCGGAATGCGTAGCGAACGGGCCATTTCGCCCAGCTCCGCACTGGCGTTGGAGGTGATGACTCCGCCCCCCGCAAAGACCAAAGGCCGTTTTGCCGCCATGATATGTTCCACGGCGCGACGCAGCTGGTTCAGATTGGGTTTGTAGGTCGGGTTGTAACTGCGCATTTTAATCTCTTCAGGATACCTGAATTCGCACAGCTTGTTCTGCACATCCTTGGGTATATCCACAAGAACAGGCCCCGGACGACCCGAGCGCGCCAGATAAAAGGCTTCCTTTATGGTGGAAGCCAGTTTGGTTATGTCCTTCACCAGGTAGTTGTGCTTGGTGCACGGTCTGGTAATGCCGACAATATCCACTTCCTGGAACGCGTCGTTTCCGATCAGGGGGGTTGGGACCTGTCCTGTTAGCACCACGAGCGGAATCGAATCGCAATATGCCGTGGCAATGCCGGTAACGGTGTTCGTGGCACCGGGACCGGAGGTAACCAGACATACGCCGACCTTTCCGGTCGCACGTGCATAACCGTCTGCTGCGTGCACTGCGCCTTGTTCGTGACGCACCAGCACGTGCCGCAGACTCTCGTGCCTGGGAAGCTCGTTATAGATATCCAGCACGGCACCACCGGGGTAGCCGAACAGAACATCAACGCCTTCCATCTTAAGGCTTTCCAACAGGATTTGGGCCCCAGTCAGTTCCATTTATCCCTCCGCGTTGCGATAGCGCTCCAATATTCCATGGAGCCGCGTTTTCCCTTCCAGTTTCTGTTTCTTTATTTCCTTCAGAGTCATGTCCTCCGAGGGGGTGCGTACGATTTTGTTTTCAAGTTTTTCGAGCTGTTTCTTGTAGATGATGTGTTCATCCCAAAGGGTCTTCAGTTCAAGATCTTGCGGAAGATACTTTTCAAGTAATTCGAGGTCACGTGCTTCCATAAGCCTTACTCCTTCCTTTGGAGGTTATTCAGCAACACCCGCGATCAGCGAGTTCCACACGGGTTCTTCTGCTGACTCTATACGGATCTTCTTCTGTCTGCTCGTTTGTCCTGCCACCAGTTCAAGGCGGCTGGCACGGACGGACAGAAGCTTCGCGACAAACTCAAGGAGAGCTTTGTTGGCCTTGTTATCCACCGCGGGTGCGTTCAGACGAATCTTCAAACGCCCCTGATGGAGACCAACCACCTCATTCTTCTTGGCACCGGGTTGTGCCCAGACAAGCAGCATATGGCTGCCATCCGGCTCCGGTACAATATATTCCGGCAGGGACATGCCTACCCGTTGTTCGCCTTCAGGAATGCCACCTTCTTCTCCATGGCATCCAACTGCTCGTCTTCCTTGCGGTTCATCTCGATGAGCTGCTGATGCGCATCAATGACCGCCTGAACCTTCATTTCAAACTGGGCGCGCATCTTCTTGGATGCGTTGATTTCCTCATGTATCTTGGCCAGCCGCTGGTGCCCCTGATTGATCAGGTTCTCAGCCTTTGCGTAGGCAGCGTCTATGATGAGCTGAGCCTCGCGCTGGGCAGTGGCTTTAAGTTCATCGGTCACCTTCTGGGCGGTGAGCAGCGTGTCTCTCAGCGCATTTTCGCGGTCCTTGAAATCACGCAGACGGGCCTCAAGCTCCGTCACCCGCGCCTCAAGCAACGACCTGTCCTCACTCAGCCGGCCAATGGTGTCGGCCGCATCCTGCATGCAGCGGTCTACCTCTGCAGGGCTGTATCCCCGCAGTGAGCGGGAGAACTTCTGGTTGAGGATATCAATACGGCTGATAGACGACATACCTACCTCCTACATGTGCCCGGCAAACTGGTACAGGGAACGCACCACGAACATCTTGATGAATTCAATCCCGAGCAGAACGACCACGGGTGAAAGATCAAGGCCGCCGATATAAGTAAACGGAAGCAGTTTTCTCACTCGATAGAAAACCGGTTCCGTCAGGTTGCGAATGATTCGCACAATGGGATTGTAGGGGTCGGGGTTAACCCAAGAAAGCACCGCCGAAGCTATAATGATCCAGAAATACAAAGAAAGGACCGCGTTGATCACTCCGGCGATGGCCCCGAGAAAATTTCCTGCAAGCAGCTCCATGTAGCCTCCGAATATTCTTGGAATCACATACCCCTCAACAAGGGATATGGAGATTCTCCTTAATGGTCATCTTTCCATTTCCTGCAAGCCGAAATCAAGCAAAAAAATGCAGAAGACGTGTTTTTTTCCAATCCGACCGCAAAACAGCCGGTTAACGGGAGCAGGACTCCTCACCCCATTGGATGAGGGCTCGCCGCAGACTCCAGAAGTCCGGCACATGACGTTGCGCCAGCAGACTCTCATTCTTGAAAGCCCAGAACGGAATACCGGAAGCTTCCGCAGCTCTCTGGTCGGCAGTGGAATCGCCGATAAAGGCAACGTCGGAGGGCTTTGCCCCCCATGCTTCAAGTATCTTGAAAGCACCTTCGGGATGCGGTTTTCCCTTCACCTTCTGCGCGGTCATGACCGGGAAGAAGAATGAAGAAATGCCCCAGCGTTCAAGCACAAGTTCCATGGTGTTGGTCCGGTTGGTATACACGGCCATGCGCAGGTTCATTGAACGCAGGGTTTCGAGAAATTCAAACAAGCCGGGTTCCGGCCGCATGTGCGGCATTATCTCCTGCACGTAATTTACGGCCTTGCGGGCCTCTGGCAGTTCGTTCCAGCGGGACCGTGGAACAATATATTCCAGAGACTGCACCACGGTGGCCACATGCACGAAGTCTTCCTCTTCCTTTGTCATGGGATCAAGCCCCATGCGGGAAAGGATGAGATTGTAATACTGCACGTTGCATTCACGGGTGTCGAACATGACACCGTCGCAATCGAAGATAATACCGGTAATGCCGTCGGGATACGCATCCCGCAGATTATGGGCAGTTACATACACCGCTCATTTCTCCTGAATAATCGCTAACAGGTATGACAGACCAGAAAGCGCAGTTCATGTCCGAGCCACGGACGGTCTGCAGGGGTGCTGTCGTGTCCGAGCAGGGTCCATGCAGGAACCCGGCACATGCCGAATCCTTCCGCCCCACCCGCTTGAGCCAGATCTTCGTCCGGCTGCACAATTTCAGTCAGTTCGGTCAAGGCCGACACAAGACGCTCGTCCGTGGTGACAAACACCGCATTCGCAGGGGCGAACCGCAGCACGGCAGCAAGAACTGTGCGCCAGTTCATGCGCGACACGTCGTCGGCACCGCTGTTCAGGGTGCCCATGGTTCTGCTCAGGCCCGGAAGTTCATCAAGGTCTTCTTCGTCCACACCCACCAGGCCCTTGAAGGAACCGGCGGTCTTGGCAAGCGTGTCGTGCAGCGCTGCAAGTTCATGAACGCGGGATTCAAGATTCCATGCCAGAATCAGCGCCTTCTGTGCAGTGATGGCCGAAGCGGCTGCAAGTTGCTCTTCGGACTGCCGGGGACTCTTCTCACCGGCAACAGCCTCGCCTGTAGCAGCAAAACGCTCCAGCTCGGCCATTTCCTTCCGGACAGCATCGTTGTTGCCATACGGATCAGTTTCCGGCTGCAGGGCCAGAGTAACCAGATCGCGGGTATTTCTGAACTGCTCACCCAGACTGATCATTTCATTCAGGCAGGCCCGCGCTTCGGCCGGAGCAAAAGGCAACTCGCCGGAAACCCAGAACGGGGAGGCATCGGTCCGGGGCAGCCCCGGGGACAGAAAACGCACCCCTGCGGGAATGCGGGAGTTCGCAAATTCCGGCTGCAGACCGGGAACATGCAACAGCAACGGGGCATCAGACTTCGTCATTGTTGTCACCATATTATTGAGTATCAACCGGTTTGACGGACAAAACGGGCGCACACGCCTTCGCACAGAGGCATGCGCAGAATGCAGGCAGAGCCCAGACTGTGGGTGCAATCAAGCACAGAGGAGAAATCCTGCACGGGAAAGGCGGAGCCGCTTTCATCGTCCGCATTTCCATCCGGCAGTAAGGAGTTATCCCCGGCGCTGTTCTTTGACGAACAGGAAGACTTGCGACAGCCGGGGCAGCCCCGTGATCTGGGAGAATATGTCGGGCACCCGTCTCCGGGCGCACGCGCTGCCGCCACCCTCTTTTCCCACAGGGAAGCCACCTCTTCCTCAGACAGGGAAAAACGCTCGCACTGCTCAAGCAACGCATCATACATCGCCATGAAACGCAGAAGTTCCGCACAACGCCATTCCGGCTCATAGCCTGGGTTCAGGCGTTCATCATACAGGCAATGCCCGGCGGCATACAGTGCGCAATGCACGCCGGGCATGCGAAGAACGTTTGTGACGGCTTTACCTTGCGGATGCATCAGCCTTTCATCACCTCATAGGGCCACATTTCCATACCGCCATCCAGCACATACAGATCGGTCGCGCCAAGCCCGAAGAGCTGACAGGCTGCGGAATAGGCAGCGTCCGAAGTACGGCTGATCAGCACGATGGGGGTGAACCGGGGCACTTCGTCCTGCAGGCGCTTCTTAAGCTGGATGTAGGGAATATTGTAAGACTCCGGAATATGCCCGCCCTTCCACGCCACGTTGTCGCGCAGGTCCAGCATGAAGAAGTTTGCACCGGCTTCCTTGGAGGACAAAAGCTCCTCTGCGGAAATGCCGTAGAAACGGTACATGAGCTTGTTGGAAAGAATGGACGCGGCGCGGTGCAGAATTTCTCCGCCGCCACCCGCAAAGTCGAGCACGGAAAGGCGTTCGACAGTCATGGCTGATGCCATGGCAACGCTCACGCTGTTGGCAATGGTATCAGCCTGGCCGCAACAGCTGCGCGCCACAACCTGCGCACCGAGCAGAACATGCGAATTCTTGTCACATACCAGCTTGAGCGTCACAGGGGAATCAACGCTGCCATACAGGGCTGCCGAGCTATGCAGCAAAGAGAATTCAGGCTCAAAACCAGCGGCTTTGGCCTCTTCCATTGTCAGGCCCAGCTTGCATGCCGTGACATCGGCCCCGAAGCTGCGGAAAACGCCTGCAACACCCTGCCACGAGGCGCTGTCTCCAACAAACCCGGCAAGATGGTTCGCCACCACACGGGCAGACGCAAGCACAGCAGCCTCACCCATGGCCACGCTGGGCACAGGGGCACCGGGAGTCTTGCCCGGCAGGCGGGACATGGAAACACCGGAACCGATAATGTAAAGCCCTTCGGGACCGCTGCGGAAGTGACTGTCCACAGCAATCAGGCCGGATTCATCAAGCTCGACACCGGGCTGGGCAATGATGGGATGCAGTGCACGCTGCGGAACTGTCCAGAAAAATACGTCGCCTGCCACTTCGCCGCCGCGTCCATCCTGCATGGAGCGGACAGAGCCGTCTTCGGCAAGCACGGGCACAAGGGCTTCCACCCGCACGCCGGACCAATCCTCAACGTCCACACGGCCGTTGGAAGATTCGGTAACGCGGCGTTCGATGACATCCCACATGTCGGCATCGTACGCCGTATCGGCGGTGCGCACCCAAGTGACGGAAAGGCCGGATTCCAGCAGGGGAGCCAGCAGTTCCATAGCCACGATGCCACCCACAATGACAGCACGGCCGGGCCGGGTCTCGCTAATCCAGTTATCCAGCACAGAGCAATCATCAAGAGGCCACGGAACCACGTTGCCCGCTGCACGCAGACTGCGGGGCAGACGGGCCGAGGCTTCAACCTCCAGAACCACTTCGTTGAAACGGATGTGCAGCAGGCCGCGAGGCGAACGCACGTTCACCTGACTCTGTTCAAAATCGAACTGCACTTCGGTGGCCTTGATCACGCCAACCTGACGGGCCTCGGTCAACGCTTCGGAAACCTGACGGGATTCAACCCTGCGGGAGAACGGGCCATTTTCGCTACCCTGTTCTTCACCGGAAGGAACAACCAGATTAACCTCAATCTCTGGGGCAAGGCGCTTTATGCGCGTTGCGGCCTTTGCGCCCGCAAGCCCGGAACTGACAACAACTATACGTCGCATTATTCTCTTCCTCTTCCTTATTCACGAATATGGCGTCATGGTACCTCAAGACGCCAGACCTTGCAATTACAGACAGTTAGCACCACATAAGCTTTTTCCCGAACTGTAGTTTCCCTTGACCTCGGGTTCCCCTCTGTGTATAGCCTGCTGCTATATCAAACGGAGGCAATGTATGTTCGGATTAGGAATGCAAGAAATTCTGTTGATTCTCCTTGTGGTGCTGATCGTTTTCGGTGCCAACAAGCTTCCTGAAATCGGCGGTGGACTCGGCCGAGCCATTAAGAATTTCAAGAAGGCAACCACCGAGCCTGACGAAATCGACGTTACTCCGTCTTCCAAGAAGAAAGACGACGACGCCTAGCACCATCAGGGCACGGACTTTTCTCAAAAACAAAACCCGAAGCACGACGCGCTTCGGGATTTGTTTTTTTAATGCTGACTCATGAAACAACAATCAGTCAGTTTCACATGCTTCCTTTCATTCGGCGACACGTGCCATGCCCGGCAGGCAACCGTTTCACCGGCTCCCACCAACCATATTTCAATGAACTGTGCTCCGCATTCCACACCGCCAAAGCGGCGTTGATACAGTCTGCCCTGCGGCAAACACTGAGCTATCTATCTTTCAGGGCAAAAGACAAACGCCGCTTCGAAGTATAATCCTGCAGGCGTTCGCGCAACTTGTCGGCATCAAGGATATTCACGGCCCAGTGGCCGGATATGCCCGATGCCTCCATGGAAATATCCTGCAGCGACACCGTGTCCAGCACGTCGGACCACTCCTGCAGCATGGTATCAAAAGCCTCTACTCCGTCCGGAGTGAACCAGCCGTCCACAGAAAGGGTAACAGAGGCCGTAACGGCCTTGTCTTCGTTCATGCCGCCGAAGTACTTGCCCCACACCTTGCTCCATGCACCTTCAAGCGAATCGGCAGTGGCAAAGAACGGCTCGGAGGAAGAAGCGCTGCGGTCCACAAGCGAAACAGTCCACACCTTGCTTGCGTAATCGAGCTTGAGCTCAAGCGGTGCCGCAGAACTGGGGGTAAGACCGTACAGAACATGCAGTCTGCCCAGCGTTTCCCACGTATCCGGCTGCACAGCCCCATACTGGGGGCTATAGGCAAGGGGTGTCGTGGCGGTGGCGAAAAAGCCCAGACGCTTGAGTTCCTGCCGCAGGAGATCGCGGTTCACATGCACGTCCACGGTGAGGCGGCTGCCTTCCGGCAGGTACTCCACACCAAGTTCCGTGTAGCTCATGATGAAATGCGAAGCCCGCTCTTTCAGGTAGTCCTGCAGAAGCACTGTGCGCTCGTCGGAACCGGCGTTGCGCAAAATCTCCGTTGCTTCCGCAAACACGGCATCAGCAAAGGCAAAACGCTTGGCCTCATCCTTGGAACGCAGCGGAGCCACCTCAAAGGTTTTGCCCGCCGGGAGCTTGTCCATCCACTCACCGCTGGCCACGCGGGCCTCAGCATTGCCGAAGAAACACAGGGCCAGTGCAGCAGCTGCGCACAGGATTTTCGGATTGTATATTTTCTTGTTCATGGCGAATTATCTGTTTTGCGAAATATGTTCCCGCCAGCCTTCTCACCTGCCGCAGTTTCCATGAAACCGCGCCCGCAGCGGAACAAACCGGCAAAGATACCTTAAAGTAACCTTAAAGCAACATGGTCAAACTAGGCGTTAGCGCGCAAAGAGGCAAGTGGAGAGCAAGAAAAAAGCCGGGTTTCCCCGGCTTTATGCTATTTGCATTCGCTTTCTTCAGGAAAGTTCACATGAACCTGCTCTGAATCATCCTGCTGTCGGCGCTCGATATTCCCTATCACCCACGCCTTCTGGTGCAGCGCGTCAAGCCGTCCCATGACCTCTTCGCAGATATCTTCGCTGACGATAAGCACATAGCCTATGCCGGTGTTGAAGATCTGAAGCATTTCAGGCCACGACAGTTCGCCCTGCTCCTTCAGCCAGTGGAACACGGGTTCGATATCCCAGCTGCCGAAGTTGATGTTCGCCTGCACGGATGCGGGCAGCACGCGGGGAAGGTTATCGTAGAAGCCGCCGCCGGTAACGTGCACCATGCCCTTGATCTCGAAGTCGCGCATCAGGTTGCGGACGGTTTCCACGTAGATGGCAGTGGGTTCGAGAAGAACTTCGGCTACGGTGCGGTCAGTGCCGGGGAAGGTGTCTTCACCCTTCAGGCCGCTCTTTTCCAGCACCTTGCGGATGAGGGTGTAGCCGTTGGAGTGAGGTCCGGTGGATGCAAGACCGATAACAACGTCGTGCACGCGAATGGAAGAACCGTCCACAATGCGGGCGTTATCGGCAATACCGACACAGAAGCCGGCCAGATCGTATTCGCCGTCGGCATACATGGAGGGCATTTCAGCGGTTTCACCACCCAGCAGGGCGGAACGTGCACGCTTGCAGCCTTCAGCCACACCGGCAACAACCTGCTGTGCCTTGTCGACATCCAGCTTTCCGGTTGCGAAATAGTCGAGGAAGAACAGAGGCTTTGCGCCCTGAACGAGAATATCGTTCACGCTCATTGCGACAAGGTCGATGCCGACCGTGTCGTGCTTGTCAAAGGTGAAAGCCAGCTTGAGCTTGGTGCCCACGCCGTCGGTGGAAGCAACCAGCACAGGCTCTTCCATCCCCGAAAGGTCGGGCTTGAACAGGCCTCCGAATCCGCCGATATCCGAAAGAACGCCGTTGGTGTGCGTTGTGGCGACAATATTCTTAATTCTGCTGACGAGGGCATTGCCGGCATTGATATCCACCCCCGCCTCGGTGTACGCTCTAGCACGATCTTCAGACATGTATATAGCTCCTTAAACAGCGTAGGTTCGAGATTTTCGGAAGCCCTTCATAGGCTTTTAGTGCCCAAAGAGCAAGGAGAACTCTCATGACCATGAAAAGTTTTACATTTCAAAAAGTTAACCATATTCCAACCTGCAAAGCGGGCTTAACACTCTGCGCGCTGCTGATTGGATTAACCATTGCCGTACCTGTTTTTGCCAGCATGGGTACGGGCGACGCGCAACGGCAGGACAAGACCATGGGTACATTTACTGAAGGAATGCAGCTCGGTAACGACCCTGATACCGGCGACACCATTCTGCGCTCTGCCCCCTCCCCGCAAAACAATTCCGGAAACGGAACTGATAGTAACACGCCTCCGCCCGCGATCAACATAGAAATTACCCCAAAGCTTCACATGAAGCCCGGGCCTTCCCAATAGTCCGGTGTCCCCAATGCAAACGGCCAGACTCTGGAAACCGCTGAACGACGGGACTATTCAATGCAGGCTCTGCGCCCATGCGTGCATCATGCACAATGGCGAAAACGGAGAATGCGGGGTGCGCCGTAACGTGAACGGCGAACTGCTCACCGCCACATACGACCGCATTGCCGCCGCCAATCTTGACCCGGTGGAAAAAAAACCTCTCTACCATGTACTTCCGGGCACAACAACCTTCTCGTTCGGAACCATGGGCTGCAATTTCAGCTGTGCCTTCTGCCAGAACCACACGCTCTCGTCCCCTCCTCGCCTCGGCAGGCCTGTGCAGGGACAATCCGTTACTCCCGCAATACTTGTGGAAGAGGCTCTGCGCCTGAATGCACGTTCCATATCATATACATATTCCGAGCCTACAATATTCTATGAGCTCATGGCAGATACGGCGACGCGCGCCATTGATAACGGCCTGATGAACATCATGGTTTCCAACGGCTTCCAGAGCACGGAATGCCTCGACACGCTGGACGGGCTCATCCACGCCTGCAACATAGACCTGAAAGCCTTTACGGAATCCTTCTACCATGAGCATTGCGGTGCGAAACTCAAACCGGTGCTGCGTAACCTTAAGCATATCGTCCACATGGGCTGGTGGCTTGAGGTTACCACCCTGCTCATACCGGAGGCAAACGACAGCGATGCAGAGCTGCGGGACATGGCCTGCTTCATCCGCGATGAACTCGGCAAGGATGTGCCATGGCACATTTCACGCTTTCATCCGACATATATGATGACCGACAGGCCCCCCACTCCCCTCGAGCGACTGGAGCGCGCATGGGAGATAGGCAAGGAGTGCGGCTTGTCATATGTGTATCTGGGTAACGTACATGGTCATTTTTCCGAGCACACGGCTTGTCCTTCCTGCGGAAACGTTGTAATCCGCCGGACCGGCTATCGCGCAATTCTCAAAGGCGCGCCTGTCTGCAAGGCGTGCGGCACTTCCATCCCCGGCACCTGGAGCTTCCCGGCATGATTCTCGTTAATACAGGCAACGGCAAGGGCAAAACCACGGCTTCCATAGGCATCGCCATCCGCGCTATCGGGCAAAACCTCACGGTCGCCTTCGGGCAGTTCATGAAGCGCAACGACCAAGCCGGAGAGCAGGTCATGCTCTCGCAACTGCTCGGCGAACGTTTTCACGCCAAGGGCAAGGGATTTCTCACCCGTCCGGAGCAGTTTCCTTCGCACCGAGCCGTTTCGGAAGAGCTGATCGGCTGGGCCAAGGAGCAACTCGCCACCGTTGACATGCTGGTGCTGGATGAAGCCCTGTATGCGTTGCAATCCGAATTGCTGCAGGAAGACGAACTACGCGACCTGATTGCCATGGCCCGCAAGCGTGACATTCACCTGATACTCTCCGGCCGCGGCTGCCCCCAGTGGCTTGAGGAAGAAGCGGACCTCGTTACCGAGATGACCGAGGTCAAGCATCCTTATAAGAAAGGAATTCCCGCCCAGAAAGGAATCGAATTCTGATGAACCGGCCACCTGTTCTGAACATCCAACCCGTTCTGCTCCGCCTTGGAGACGATATGGAGTTGTTTGCCCTGCTTCTGGATGCATTCAGAATGGATGCCCCCCAAAAGCTGCACAGAATTTCCGAACATGTGGCTGACAGGAATTTCAATGAAGCACGCATTGAAGCCCATTCCCTGAAAGGCGCTGCCGCAACGGTGGGTGCCGAACGCATCGGCATACTGGCCGGAGAACTGGAAAACCTCATGCAGCAACTGGCGGCAGAAGCATCCACAGACACGGTTGATGCCCTATCCGACCCTATCAATACCGCTGTAACGCTGCACCAACGGCTGGCCGCAGAACTTGAAAGCCTGAATAAAGCCATAGACAATCTTGCCTCAACATCAGCAGACCGCAAGCCGGATTGATCAAGCTTGTGCCCCATCAGCTTCCGTCATTTTCAGC
This sequence comes from Halodesulfovibrio sp., assembly GCA_047972125.1. Classification (GTDB taxonomy): domain Bacteria; phylum Desulfobacterota; class Desulfovibrionia; order Desulfovibrionales; family Desulfovibrionaceae; genus Halodesulfovibrio. Next base: position 2,209 of record JBKEAK010000273.1, on the reverse strand, counting down.
CTCCCTCCGTGTTCTTGCCGCTCCCCCTTGTCGAGCCAGAACGCTACTCCCCTTCAATTCAGTCAGAATGCCGCTTCCGGGGCGTATAACATCTTCCCAATTTCCATTTTTTGCTTGCAACCCCAAACTCTTTCGTCTATCACCCCGCTTACATCAAACGGAGAGTAGCGCAGGTTGGTAGCGCATCTGGTTTGGGACCAGAGGGTCGCAGGTTCGAATCCTGTCTCTCCGACCATAGAAATCAAGGGCTTACGACACATCGTCGTAGGCCCTTTTTCTGTGAAACATTGTCTCCCTACCACCTCCCTACCAGAATTCGTTGATGGAGAGTGTAAACGTGTGAAAACTTAGCTAACGTTTAATTCTCCGATTGAGATCCAGCGGAATCCTGACATTTCCATATCTACTATCCCTCTGATACTCATCTGAGATGGTCACATTACCGTCCCCCACATATTTCAATTTGGGAGTCGAATAATCTGTCAAGCCTCCCCGGTTTTCCAATTCATTATCGTTTTTAGCCATCAATTGTTCTTGGGGAGTACATTTCTCCATCCCCCCCATATCAAAACCTTCTTCAGCCTTGATCTGATTCTCCATCCCCTCAACATGCGGGCCATGATGCAAACCGTTGGAGTCCCCTCCCCCTGCATTACCTGCTGAGCTATTTATGGCACCAGCATCGCCACTATCATCCCCTCTAGCTTCCAATATTTCTTCTCCCCCTTCCTTTGCAGTCATAGCATGGGACAACGTGGAACTCGTAAGCTCTTGGATCATAACCTCAAGCTTATCCAACCGGCTTTCAATAATCGTCAATCGATCAGAGCCTTCCATATTTACCCCCTCCATCTCAGGCTTGGGCTCTTTGCTCGGCTCCAGGAGATCGATCGACATCTCCACCAGATACCGGAGAAGAACTCCAGGCTTCACCCCCATACGTTTTCCAATTTTGTCCAACCGCTTACTATGCCCCTTGGTTATTCTCACAGTCTTTGCAAACAATTCCGACGACTTAACCTTTGGACTTCCCATGATTTGCATCAATCTTGACTCAAAACTTGCATCACTCATATCCACCACCTTTTGGTTCAAAAATGATTCATTTTTTAATCGTAATAAATTACGTCATTACGGTAAAATTAAAAATTTGAAAAGAGCACTAAATACAGCTTTAAAATTACCACAGAGCCCACATATCTGCAGGATATAATTATGGTGTCACATACACCAAAATCAGAAGTGGAATAACTCCAATTTGGCCGAACACCTCGACCAACATAAGAGGTAGTGCTAGCGGTATGTCCAGACTTAATATAAATGAAAGTTCCAAGGTCGACACCATGAACGCGGTCCGACACCAAATGAGAAAACCCCCGCCGTTTGGCGAGGGTTTGTCATGAGCATGAAGACACACCACAGGATGTAATCCTATCTTTTTTCTGCCGATCGTTTTGCCACAAAACGATTCTGAAAACGTTCGTTATGCAACTCAAAGACCACAACGGACTTTGAATAGATCGTATCACCTCAAAACCTATAGTGCGGGTGGCGCCTGTTCAAGAAGTTCAACAATGCCCTCCAACTCTTGTTTGGAAGCACAGCGTCTGCCACTCTCTTCACGTTGGGCCGCAAGCTCCCTCAAGACCTCAGGATTGTCGACCAGGTATTCAACCAATTCCAAAGGGGTCATGCCTTGTTCCTCGCGCTGCCAAGCAAGCTCGGGAGCCATTTGCAGCAACCTTTTAACGGCATGCACATTAGCAATCCAACATGCAGTATGTAACGGCGAACGACCATCACAGGTCTGGTTGTCGAGACGGCACGGATGATCAAGCAGAGCATCTACACAGCTATTGTCGAGAGATTTGACCGCTGAGTGCAGCGCAGTCATACCCTGCCAATCTTGAATATCTGGGTCAGCACCGGCCTTCAACATCGTTTTGACCAACTCAGCATCTCCATCCTCAGCCGCCAGCATCAAAGGGGTTTGCCCCTTAAGGTCACGGATATTAAGTTGCTTGGGAGATTCCTCTGCCAGTTGCCCAATAAACTGTCGCCAATGCCCCAGCATGCGTTCATACTGATGCATTTCATTCTGCAATTCAAAGGGAACCATCTGTCGCAAGTATAGGATTCTTTTCAGGAAAAATGTGCGTACCTTAAACATCTGCATCAGAACAGAATTACCTTCGACATCCGGGAGAGG
>JBKEAK010000272.1:0-2998 GCA_047972125.1 Halodesulfovibrio sp. | reverse complement strand
TCCAGTCATGGCGCAGTGCCGTGCGGGGGCAATAGGTGCAGGCTGCGTGGCAGGCGGTTGAAACCTCCACCTGTATGGAGCGCCAGCGAGGGCGGCGCCTGAACAGCGAAAAACCCATGATGTTGCCCCCATGCCTTCGGCGTGTGAAACGGCTATGCTGAAGATACTGTAGCAGAAACGGGCTGCGGGGCAAATGTTCCCCGTTTTGCTGACACGGGCGGACAACGGAAAAGGCCGGAGGATAGTCCCCCGGCCTTGATGAAGCAATGCTGAGTTCGCGGACTAGCTTCTGTAGTCTGCGTTGATGTCTATGTACTTGTGCGTCAGGTCCGAGGCAAGCAGGGTATATGCGCTTGCACCGTGGCCGAGTTCGATGTCCAGAACGATATCCACTTCCTTGAGATAGGGTTCCAGCATGGAGTCGAAGTCGGCATCGGTGGGCTGCCCGTTGCGGAACAGTTCCACGCCGCACATGGTGACAACCACATCGTCGGGATCGAACTGCGCACCGGAACGGCCCAGCGCGGCAACTATGCGGCCCCAGTTGGCATCGCGGCCATACATGGCCGTCTTTACCAGCGGGGAGTGGCCCACCGTGCGTGCGGCAAGCTCTGCATCTTCCTTGCTCTGTGCGCCGGTCACGTTGATGTGGATGACCTTGGTGGCACCTTCGCCATCCTGCACCAGCTTGTAGGCAATCTCGCGCATGACGGCGGTTACGGCTTCCTGCATGGCAGGACGGGTGGCCTCGGTCACGGTTACGCCGGAAGCGCCGTTGGCAAGGCCGAATACAGTGTCGTTGGTGGATGTGTCGCCGTCCACGGTGACGCGGTTGAACGATTCGTCAACGCCCGCGCGGAATATCTTCTGCCACATGGCAGGCTCAACAGCAGCGTCGGTGATGAACACGGCCAGCATGGTGGCCATGTTGGGGCAGATCATGCCTGCACCCTTGGCAACGGCCAGCAGGGTGACGGGCTTGCCTTCGATCTCCACCGTGCGCGAAACGATCTTGTTGAACGCGTCGGTGGTCATGATGGTGCGCGAAAAGTCTTCTGCCGTGCTCTTGCCAAGGCCGGCGGCAAGCGGGGCGGCTGCAGCTTCCCACTTGGGCATGTTGAATTGCATGCCGATAACGCCTGTGGATGCGGGCAGAATTTCTTCCGGCATCAGGCCCACGGCATCTGCCACCAGTTCCATGGTGCGGCGGCAGTTGGACAGACCCTGCTCACCCGTGCAGGCGTTTGCGTTGCCCGCGTTTATCATAACGGCTCGTGCGAAGGGGCGGTTATCCAGCATGGACTTGGCCATGACAACAGGAGCGGCCTGAAACTTGTTGGTGGTGAAAACACCCGCAGCGGCGGCGGGCAGATCGCTCACGATAAGGCCGAGGTCCTTGCGGCCGGAATACTTGAGGTTCGCTTCAATGGTGGAGAAGTGGTACCCTTTGGGGGTGTTCATGGCGGCTCCGGTATGAGGCTGCCCGTTGGTGCGGGCGGCCTTTCGTCTGTCTGGTGAACGGGCTTTCTGTTCCGGACAGGGAGCGGAAAACCCGATGGGTATCGGTATCGTCTACGGCACGTGGCAGTGAGCGCCGATGTGCCGGAACAGGCCGCGGATGTGAACATCCCGGCAGCGCAGGATGTTGCTCTGCACCATCGCCTGTCCTTCCTCCGAATACAGGTGCTTGTCAAGCGTGGGGTATCACATGGCTTGTCCTTACAGAAGATGGTGCGCGATAGCCGTGCTGCACAGACTGTCGCTGCAATGGGCTGCAGTATGTTTCGTCTGAAGCGCAGGTAATGACTCGCAAGGGGAACATGAAAAAGCCCGGACAGTCATAGGACCGTCCGGGCTGATGCTATCGTCGTATGCAGGGGCGACGCTTATGCGCCAACTCCGCAACACTTCTTGTACTTCTTGCCGCTGCCGCAGGGGCAGGGATCGTTGCGGCCTACCTTGGGTTCCTCGCGGCGGGCGGGCTGCTTCTTGCTTTCTGCCTGCTGGGGAGCCTGTGCAGCGGAGTAGGAAAGGTTCTTCTGGGCTTCCTTGTGGCGAAGCTCTTCGCGCAGGCGCTCTTCTTCAAGCTGGCGGGCTTCTTCGGCCTGCTCCTCGGCGCGCTGAATGCGCAGGCGGGTAAGCGCCTTGAAGATGTTCTCACGCATGCGCAGCAGCATGGACTGGAACAGGGAGAAGCCTTCACGCTTGTATTCCTGCTTGGGGTCACGCTGGCCGTAACCGCGCAGGCCGATACCGTCGCGCAGGTGGTCCATGTTGAGCAGGTGTTCCTTCCAGCAGCGGTCCAGTTCTTCGAGCATGAAGTAGCGCAGAATGTCGGTGTACATTTCCGGCGCTTCGTTCTTCAGGCCGTTAAGGCGGGCAAGCACGGCTTCGCGCACAGCTTCTGCCTCGGGAACGGGGGGCATGGTCATTACGCGGGCAATATTGAATGTTTCGTCCAGACGGGCGATCATGGTTGCGGCCATTTCGTCGTCGGGGGTCTTCAGGGCCTGCCATTCGCCGTAGAGCTCATCAACGATATCGTCGAGGAACTCCTGCACCAGCGGTTCGAGATTCTGTTCCATCATGGTGGAGCGGCGCAGGGAGTAGATGACCTCACGCTGCTGGTTCATGACGTTGTCGTAATCCAGCAGGGTTTTGCGTATTTCGAAGTTATGGCCTTCCACACGCTTCTGGGCATTTTCAATGGCCTTGGAAACCATGTTGTTGACGATGGGTTCGCCTTCTTCCATGCCCAGCTTCTGCATGAGCGAGGAAATGCGGTCGGAACCGAAGAGGCGCATCAGGTCGTCTTCCAGCGAGAGGAAGAACCGCGAGCTGCCGGGGTCGCCCTGACGACCGGCACGACCACGCAACTGGTTGTCGATGCGGCGGGATTCGTGGCGTTCGGTGCCGAGAATATGCAGACCGCCAAGCTCGCGCACGCCTTCGCCGAGCACGATGTCGGTACCACGACCGGCCATGTTGGTGGCGATGG
>JBKEAK010000271.1:0-5259 GCA_047972125.1 Halodesulfovibrio sp. | reverse complement strand
TGCGGATGGGGATGATACCCTGCGGGCATGCCGGGCATACGAGACATGTCAGGCATATAGCCAACTCCGGCAACAGGGACGGTGCCCGGATTGGCGTCGAACCTTGCGTCTGAGCCGGTGCTCGGAGCAGCATCCTCCCGGCTGCCCGCCGGGGTTCCGTGCCCTGGTGCGGCAAAGGATGCGGCAAACGGAGCGGATTGGTGGGTAAACTGCTGGGCAAAGGGCGAAGACAGCTCAAGCATTTCCGGCGTGAGATGTTCAGTGCTGATAAGCCCCTGGCGGGCGAGAATGCTGCCATGCTCAATGACATGCTTGAGTTCGCGCACGTTGCCGGGCCACTGGTGGCGCATGAAATAATGCATGGCTTCTTCGGAAATGCCCGTGATGCGAGTGCCCAGCTCTTTGTTGCACAGGGTGATGAAATGGCTGGACAGCAGGGGAATATCGTCGCGGCGTTCCCTGAGCGAGGGCAGCTTCACATGCATGACGTTGAGCCGGTAATACAGGTCGGCCCTGAAGCTGCCTTCCTGTATCTTCTGCACAAGATTGGCGTTGGTGGCGGCAACAATGCGCACATCCGCCTTGCGGGTGGTGGTGTCGCCGACCCGTTCGAATTCCTTTGATTCGAGAAAGCGTAGCAGCAGAATCTGTATGCGCAGGGATACATCGCCGATTTCATCCAGAAATATGGTGCCGCCTTCGGCAGCTTCGAAGCGTCCGGCCTTGTCCGCCACTGCACCGGTAAACGCCCCGCGCACATGGCCGAAGAGCTCGCTCTCGAGCAGGCTTTCGGAAAGGGCTGTGCAGTTCACCTTGATAAGCGGCCCCTGAGCGCGTGCGCCGTTGTGGTGCAGGGCGTCGGCAATAAGCTCCTTGCCCGTGCCGGATTCGCCCGTGACCAGCACGGTGGTGTCCACCTCGGCAAGGCTTTCCAGCAGGGTATAGAGCTTTTGCATGCGCTCGCTCTTGCCCACGATGCTTCTGAAGGAATGCCGGGCCTGCAACTGCTTTTCAAGGGAGACGATGCGGGTAATGTCGCGGATGAGCAGCACGGCCCCTTCGGCTGCTTCCTGACTGTCTTCCGCCTGCGATTTGAGCGGGGCGCAGCTCAGCACCAGCACTTTTTCCATGCCTTCTGCCCGGTACTGGGTGCGGAATTCCCGCACGGATTGTCCAAGGCGTATGGTGCTGGAAAAAACTTGCCCGAAGGCATCCACCGCATGGGGGAAGGCATTGCTGAAGGGCATGCCCATCAGGGAATCGGCCCGTCTGCCGAAGAAACGTTCTGCCGCCGTGTTCAGGCTTATGATGTTCAGTTCCCTGTCCACGGTGATCAGCGGGTCGAGCATGGATGCAAACACCGTTTCCAGATACTGCCGGTAGTGGCGGTTATCTTCCAGCGCCTCGGTGAGCTGCGTATTGGATGCGGTCAGCTCTTTGGTGCGCTCGGTGACCTGCTGTTCCAGCGTGGCGTTGGATTGCTCCAGGCGCTGGAAGAGCCTGAAATTTTCCACCAGTGTTGCCGTGGCAAAGAGGATGACTGTGATGAGATAGTAGCCGATATCCGCGCTCGGCTCTTCCGCATTCTTGCGCAGCAGTCCCACGAACATGCCCATGGGGCCGGTTGCGGTGGTCAGGGGGTGCAGCAGAATCCTTTCGCCGCTGCTCGCGGAAACCACTGTGGGCTTGTTGCGTCCCAGCGCCCATGCAAAGGATCGGTCTTCTATGAGAATGCCCACCTCGCGCGCCATGCGTTCCGTTGCTTCGGGTGCCGATGTCCAGACCGGAGAAAAGGCAAAACTCTGCTCGTCCACCATGAAAAAGCTCTGGCAGGAAAAAGCCATCAGGCTTTCCAGCTTGCTTGCGGCATCGCGCAGAATTGCCTGCTCGCTTTCCACGGCGTCGAGGGTTGCGCCGTAATGGCCGAGCGTGGCAGCCAGTTCCAGCGCGCGCAGGGCGGCTCTTCTTTCGGCTGGCAGGGTGTGCAACGGGTCCGGAGTATCGGGCATGCTAGGCTTCTCTGATGAAAACATTCATCATTTCGGACATCTGTCGTCCGTGCTGTAAGATGATGGATTCCAGTGAACTGGGCGGCAGACCTATGGCATCCAGCACCTGCGAAGTTATGGTGGGGGTGTAGAACGCTCCGTAATCCTCGTTTCTCAGCCCCATGGCCAGTGTATCACCCAGCTGGACAATGGCTGCATCCAGCAGTGGCTGCCCGTTCAGCGGTGCATGGTGGTGCCGTACCATGTGGGTGAGGCTTTCGGGAATACCCCATGCCTCTAGCAGCAGGCCGCCCACCTCGCTGTGGTCGAATCCGCAGACCTGTTGCTCCGCCTGTTCCAGCGGAATGTTGTTTTCACGCGAAATAAGTATGGCCTTGCAGAACGAATGGGGCATGGCACGCAGAATGAGCAGCATGCCTATGTCGTGCAGCAGCCCCGCCACGAAGAAGCGTTCTTCCGAAAGGCCGGGTTTTGTGCCTGCTATCAGCCGTGCCAGCGTGCCGCAGGAAACGGAATGTTCCCAGAAGTGCTGCATGTTGAGCACCGAAGACGGAATGCTGGAAAAGGTGCTGATGGCGGAAATGCCTATGGCAAGGGTGGTCAGCTCGTTGATGCCGAGAATGGTGATGGCCCGTTCAATGGTGTCTATGCGGGAAGGAAAGCCGTAGAACGGGCTGTTGACCAGGCGCAGAATCTTGGCCGTAAGGCCGGGGTCGCGGCTCACTATCTCGCCCATGCGGCGGGCGGAGCAGGCGGGCGATTGCAGTTCCTTGAGAATCTGGGTGTACACGGAAGGAAAGGAGAGCAGCTTTACCTCCCTCTGCACCAGCGATGCGGCCGTGTGCCCGTTGTTGTCCGGCGGGGTGGCATCGCATTGCGCACGCAGATCGCGCAGGCGTTCTTCCGACATGGGAACATAGGTGTTGTCACGCATGCGCTTGGCTGTGCGGACAATGCACAGGCGGCGAAATTCTTCCAGAAACGGGTTGCCCAGATGCTTGTTCTGAAAAGAGGCGTCCACAACGCGGACAGCCTGTTCCATGATTTCCGGGGCAATCTTCTCCGGTAACTGGCCGGATATCTCCTTGCGGTTCACTCCTGCGACTGTGGCTTCCGTCACGCCCCACGCCTTCATAATGTCAATCTGCTCTTTCTCAAGCACAATGCCCGCAGGGAACAGTCTGCGGTTGTGCACGCCGCGCACTTCGGCTTCCAGTTTCATTCCGGGGAGCAGTTCGTCAATATGCAGTGTGCCCACTGAAGACTCCTTGTCAAAATCGTGTTCGTTGATGATACAGGAAGGATGTCTGTTTTCAAAGTGTCGCTGCTGGATAAAAAATACTTCCTGCCAGTGGTGGCATGGTGTAACAACAGTTACGCCTGAAATAGTCTCGTCATGAAGCCGAAAGGTGATGTTGAACCGGATAACCGTTTGGAGAAGCTATGCGCGCGCTAGTGGTGGAAGATGAATTCATAAGCAGAATCGTACTTGAGAAGATGCTGGCTCCAATTTTCGAGGTGGATGTAGTGGTCAACGGTGCCGAGGCACTGGAAGCATTCGAACTGGCACACAGCGAAGAGCGGCCCTACAGGCTTATCCTCATGGACATCATGATGCCGGTGAAAAACGGTCTGGAGGCTCTTGAAATCATCCGCCAGCGGGAAGATGACCGCAAACTGCCGCGGGCAAAGGTCATCATGACCACCGCGCTGGCCGATATCAAGACCGTGGTAAGATCCTTCGATTCCGGGCAGGCGTCCGCCTACATAGTCAAGCCCATCGACAAGGACAAACTGTTCAGGGAACTGAAGACGCTGGGACTCATCGACGATTGATCGCTCCCGAACCGGGCCGGAGGAATCGTACATCATGCATGACGACGACCAGATAGAAGAATTCATGGGGGAACTCTACGACAAGTTCTACCCGCAGGTCATGGACGGACTGGACCGCATGAAGGAAGGGGATGTTCATGCCGGTATAGAAAATCTTTCCCGTCCGCTGCACACAATAAAAGGCGTAACCGGCTTCATGGGGGGCTTTGAAGTCGCGTCTACCTTCACGCACAAGGTGGAGAGTTTTCTCAAGAAGATTCAGGCCGGAGACGTGGCACTGGATGATGCGGTAACAAGCGCCGCCATTACCTCTGTGAACATGATCTTTCAGGTCATTGAGCAGATCAGGGATACCGGCAGCGGTCCGCAGAGCGAGATGGACGAAGTGCTGGTCCGCATCCGCGAACTGAGTGAACCCAAAGAGCAGAACAAGGTTGTTGTAGAAGACGGCGTGCGCCTTGCCGTGGAAGACGGCGTTATCGTGGCCACGGTGGCCATGCAGCGCGTGCACCTGCCCGCGCAGAAGCAGATGCTGCTTGATGTGATGCAGAAGCAGGGGGCGGGGGTTCCCATTGTGCTTGATCTCTCGGCAGTGCTGTCGGTGAGCTCTTCGGTCTGGGATGCGCTTGAACCGTTTGCGGAAAAATTCCCCGTGCATGTGGCGGGCATGCAGCCCTTTGTGAACGGGCTGTTCCACAGCTGGGGCTACGGAGCCATCTTCACGGCCCATTCCAGCGTGGATGCGTTTTTCGGAAGGGAAGCCGGCGGGGGAGGTGACGCATGAAAGACGTGATTCAAGCCAGTATCGAGCAGATGGAAGCTGCCGTAGTCGCACTTGAGGACAAGGCCTCCGGGCCGGAAAACGTGTCCAACGTGCTGAGTATGCTTGGTCTTTCGCACCTCAAGCTGCCTTCTGCCCAGCTCATTACACTTTTCGACATGCTGAAGGACGGCATTCAGCCAGTCACGCCTGAGCTTGTCACTTCGCTGCTGGGCATTTGCGAGGCCCACAAGCGGCTTTTGTATGCACTTGGCGGCTTTGTCTCCAAGCGGGCGGAAGAAATCGAGGCCAAGGCGGCGGCGCTGGCTGCTGCGGGGCCTGCAGTTGCTGCGGCAAAGGAATGCGTGGGCGAAGAGCCCTGTGAAGACTTTATTGATGATTCGGATGAAGGCGCTGGCGAAGCCGCTTCTGCGGCAGGTTCCGGTGCAGATGCGGAACGGGCAGAAGGCGGCGCGGAGCAGGATGATGCCGCAGCCCAAGCCCGCACCGCCGAGGCAGGAAAAGCCGCGCAGGATGCAGCCAACGGCAACGCACCCGCCCGCGGCAAACGCGAGGGCATTTTCTCTGTCCGCGTGAACACGGAAAAGCTGGATAACCTCATAGACTGGGTGGGCAAGCTCATGGTGAGCTATG
>JBKEAK010000270.1:0-4531 GCA_047972125.1 Halodesulfovibrio sp. | reverse complement strand
CCAACTGCTTTCGAGCCTTGGCGCAGCGGAACAACGCAGGGAAATTACATCCAATGTATCTGCGTTGACGCAGATTCTGGGGCATCCGGTTTCGTGGTTCTGTTTTCCATACGGGGGAGAGATCAGTTATACTCAGGAAACATTGGAAATTCTCAGGGATAGTGGCGTGCAGTATTGTCTTTCCGTAGAGTCGCGTGATGTTTCAGCTGCCGACTTTGACGCCCCCCTGACACTGCCGCGGTATGACTGCATGGAGTTCCCGTTTGGAAAAAGCTATGTTCCGGCGTAGCTTGTCTTGCGTGCCGGAACTTGCATTGAATTTTTAGGGTATTGGAGAAACGCGTGCAGACCAGATTCGAGGATGTGTACCCGGGCGTAAGTTTCGGTAACGATGTTCAGATCATCGGCATGTCGAATATTGTTATCGGCCACGGATCCTGTATCGGAGACAACGCCTGGCTTAATGTCTGCCACAGAGATCAGGGAAAGCGCATGAAGATAGGTTCGTGCGTCCTTATCGGGCGGGGATCGATGATATCCGCCGGTGGTTTTCTTGAAATAGGGGACTACTGCCTTTTTGCACCTCGAGTGTTTGTTGCCGATGCGGACCACGTGTACAGCAACATCATGCGCCCCTACATGGATCAGGGTGCTACGGCCGGAAAAGTGGTTGTGGAAGAGAACTGCTGGCTGGGCATCAATGCCGTAGTTTCGGGAAACGTGGTGGTAGGCAGAGGAAGCGTGGTAGGAGCCAACTCTGTTGTTACCAGAGATGTTCCTCCCTTTGCCGTGGTTGCGGGCTCTCCGGCGCGCATAATACGTCTGTTCGACTTCGGCTCAGGAGCGTGGGTCAAGGTCAGGGACGGTCAGCACCTTGAAGAACTGCTTGCCGCGCGGGAAGCTGTCCCGGTTCCCACGCGTGAAATGTATGCCAGAATGCTGCATAAGAATGCTGTGACAAAGACAGTCAATCCCATTGTAGGCGGTGGTGGCGTGTCCATCTGACCCCGTGCAGCTGCAGGTGTGAAGATTGTGGCAACTACCCTTGATTGCTGCCCGGAAGATGGAACACCTTGTGCATTCATTTGGACAAACCGTGCAGAACGGCCACCGTTTGACGGGATTGCACGGAACATGTCGCCTGTTTTTTCCGGGCATAACACAACTGTTTTCAAACGGATGCATCCATGAAATCACCTCAGAGTTTCGATCTGGATTCTCCCATATATGTGGCGGGCCACAGGGGCTTGGTGGGGAGCGCGATAGTGCGCTGCCTGCAGGCCGCAGGTGCCCGTAACCTTCTGCTGAGAACTCATGCGGAACTGGATCTGACTGACCGTATCGCCGTTGAAACCTTTTTTGCGGAGCACTCTCCGCAGGTGGTGTTCCTCGCCGCTGCGAAGGTTGGTGGAATTCTGGCGAACAACACCTATCCGGCTGAGTTTATCTACAACAATCTGACAATCCAGAATAATGTCCTGCATCAGGCCTACAGGCACGGGGTAAGGCGATTATTGTTTCTGGGCAGTTCCTGCATCTATCCTAAGATGGCGCCTCAGCCCATACGAGAGGAAAGCCTGCTGACCGGGCCGCTGGAACCGACCAATTCCGCGTATGCCGTTGCCAAGATTGCCGGAATAGAAATGTGCCGTGCCTACAACAGGCAGTACGGAACCTCCTTTATACCTGTCATGCCAACCAATCTCTACGGGCCGGGCGATTCTTTCAGTCTGGAAACGTCGCACGTGCTGCCCGCACTGCTCCGCAAGTGTCATCTGGCAAAGATGGTTGCCCATGGAGACATGGAAGCCGTCAAGAGGGATGAGGCTGTGTTCGGTCCTGTTCCCGCCGATATCCGCAGGAGCTTGGGAGTGGAAGACGCTTCTGGCAGGGCGGAGATCGTGGTGTGGGGTACAGGCACCGCGCGGCGTGAATTTCTGCACGTGGATGATCTTGCCAAAGCATGTGTTCACCTTGTGTTCAGTACCGATGAAACGGAACTGCTGAATATCGGCACAGGTGAAGACATTACCATCAGGGAGCTTGCCGTGCTGGTGCGCGATGTGGTGGAGGTTGATGTTCCGCTGGTTTTTGATGGAGACAAGCCGGACGGAACTCCCCGCAAGGTGCTGGATGTGTCCCGGATCAAGGCTCTGGGCTGGGAGCCCGCAATTGATTTGCGCGAGGGCGTGGCCGCTGTTTACCGCTGGTATCTTGAGCGGCTTGGGTACTGATCCTGCCGGGAGGTTTGTGGCGCTGTGACTTCATGCCGGCCTTGATGGATAGCTGGGCGCTTACGAACATGGAATAACGGGGCGCAAACGGAGATCGAATGAAGAAGACTGTTCTGGTAACGGGAGTAAATGGGTTCATCGGCAGTAATGTCGCCCGGGTGCTGAGCGCGGATTGCCGGGTGATCGGTATCGGGCGTTCCGCAGGGAATTCCGATGCCTCTCTTTATGGTTACCGACAGATGGTGTTGCCGGACCCCGGATTGGTTGACCTGCTTCGCGAGCAGCGTCCTGATGTTGTTGTCCATTGCGCCGGACGCGGCTCAGTTCCATTTTCCATAAGCAACCCTGCGGCGGATTTTGATGCAGGGCCCAGACTCGTCGCACATGTTCTCGATGCTATGCGTCGGGCAGATATTGACGCACGGTTCATTTTCCCTTCCAGCGCGGCTGTTTACGGTAATCCCCGCTCGCTTCCGGTTGCAGAGGCATGTCCTCTTCAGCCTATTTCCCCATATGGCTACCATAAGGTATTAAGCGAAAATATCATTCAGCAATATCATCAGCTCTATGGCCAGACCTACGCCATCTTGCGGATTTTTTCCTGCTACGGCGAAGGGCTTGCCAAACAGCTGTTGTGGGACGCTGCTGTCAAAGCCACTGAAGGCAATCTGGAATTGTTCGGCACAGGTGAAGAAACACGGGATTTTATCCATGTGCATGATCTGGCGCATGTAGTGTCATTGCTGATAGAGCGGAAGACTGACAACGTCGTGCTGAACGCGGCCGGAGGAAGGCAGGTTTCGGTGCGCGAGATTGTAGGCACCCTTGTGCAGAAGCTCGGACTGGATGTCCCTGTTCGTTTTAACGGGCAGGTGCGTGCCGGTGATCCGTTGCGTTGGCAGGCGGACATATCACTTCTCAGATCACTGGGAGGGGGCACCCCCCTTTCTCTTGAAGAGGGCGTGCAGCGTTTTGCCGATTGGTTCAACGCAACCGGAAATATTCAAGGCCATGACAGCCGTGTTGCTGGGCTGTAACTATGCATTGTAACGGAAGTACAGGCAAAAGGAGAGGGCAGGGGCCAATCTCGGATTAGTCATTCAATGGGGAAGCGACGGTTGGCAGGGCGGGCCGAATTACCTGAAGAATCTGGCGCTTGCCGTGGCGTCGGTTCAGGCGGAAGAACGTCTCGGGCTGGTATTTTTCGTCAATCCGGATCAGGTGGACCACCTTGCCCAGTACAAGAGCATTCTTCCGTTGGCTGACGATATCCGGGTCTTTGATCCGGCGGTAAAGATGGATGACATAGATGTCCTCTATCCATTCCCCGGCAAGGGCAGGGCGCCAGAAGGGCTCGCCCGGGTTCACTGGATACCGGATTTTCAGCATTGCCATCTTCCCCATTTGTTTTCGAAAGAAGATCTTGATTGGCGCAATACTTTTTTTGCCAAACTTGCGAGAGGCACCGAAATGGTTGTGCTCAGCAGTCAGGCCGCCTTGAACGATTTTCGGCAGTATTTTGATGTCAAATGTCCGACGCATGTTCTGCGGTTTGCAACATCCCCGGAGCCGGACTGGCTGCAGGGTGATGTTCCGGCCGTGAAGACCCGCTACGGCATAAAGGGCGATTACCTGATGTGCTGTAACCAGTTCTGGGTGCACAAGGATCACAAGACACTTTTCAGTGCGCTTGCTCTGCTGAGAGAGCGTGGAATTCGCCCCCAGCTTGTTTGTACAGGGGCAGCGGAGGATGCCAGACACCCTGACTACTTCAACTCCCTTACGCGCTTTCTTGCCGAGCATGGTCTGGCCGGGCAGATAACCATTCTTGGCCTTATTCCCCGTGCTGACCAGATTCAGTTACTGCGAGGTGCCGCAGGAGTCATCCAGCCATCACTTTTCGAAGGGTGGAGTACGGTTATTGAAGATTGCCGCCTGCTTGGCAAGAGTGTCGTCTATTCAGATATTCAGGTCCATCTGGAGCAGGATATTGTTGGTGGCGCGCCGTTCAAAGCCGGCAATGCCGAGTCGTTGGCAGAGGTACTCGCCGCCAGGCTTCCGGCAATGCGGTCCACTGCAGATACGGTGGCAGAGGAACAGGCATTGCATGCCGCATATCAGACACGCCGGCTTTTCGGTCTGGAAATTTCAAATATGGTCAAGCACGCTATGGATACGAACAAACATCGCAATCAGTCTGCCGCTCATGTTGAACCGGCCCGTGCCCAGAGTGGCATGCCTCTGCCTACTCAGGAGCTGACGGGCAGGAACAGCTACAAGGTCAAAGGGGTGCAGTG
>JBKEAK010000013.1:0-2159 GCA_047972125.1 Halodesulfovibrio sp. | reverse complement strand
CTTGTACCTCCTGTGGCTATCCTACCTCCGCAGAAATCTGTGGTGTGTGTCGCATCAAGGATGCCGTGGCGGAGCGGAAGTAGCCGGATACTTAGTCATACGATTAAAAGAAGGGCAGGGCTGCATGAGCAGTCCTGCCTTTTTGTTTGGGGATATGGTGCAACTGGATTGCGTCTGGAATTCGTTTATATTCCATTGACCTGTTGGGTAAACCGCTCATGCGCCGCGGCGGAGGCTAAGATGATCGCACAGAGGAAGAGCATCCCCTCGCCTGTGATGTAATGAAAGAGAAGGAGTGCGGCGCTTGTCAGCAGCAAAATGTCTCGTCTTTCCGCAAGAAGCTCTTTGATCCTGATCTGGCCGTGTAGCGGACAGACGAAACGAATATCACGCTTGGATGGTAGTGATATATGCAGAAAAGCCAGAAGAGTCAGAAACAGCGCAATCTCGCGAAGGCTTGAGGGATGTGGGAAAGAATGGGGTTCGACATTGCGCGTGTCCTCCATGGCGATTTGTATATGTATGCCGCAAGTTGCTTGGGGGTAGTGGCTTTTGGGCATTGAGGCAAACCGGAAAAGCCCCCACAGGGCGACGCAGTTTATGGGATCATCCACACAGTAATCCCACAGATCGCCATCGCCGCGTGTGTCGCGGGCGGGCCAAAGTAGATAGGGCGGCGGTGAAGCGGCCCAGTTCGGGGGAATAGTCACGGTAGCCGAAGCGGATGAGTCCCGTGTGGCGGTCCACAAGGCCGGATGCAAAGCCAACAGGCAGAAATAGCTCGGGATTGGAGTCGTTCAGCATAGTCCCGAAGCTATCATATGCCATTTCCTTTATCAACTTTCCGCCATTGGCGTCCGGCAGCACCACCAGCTTGAGCGAGCCTATCTGATCGAATCCGAGACGATAGGTTGCGGCCCCCTGCGGATGCTCCATGGTAACAGCTACGGGGCTGTGACCGGATTCATAGTGGAACAGGCAGCGGGTGCCGCTGGTGTGGTCTATCCATGCGCCGAGGCGCAAGGCATCCTTCCAGATGTAGGACTCTGCCAGCACGCCGTTTATGTGCTTTTCCGCCGGACCGAGTGCAGAGCCGTAGTAATAGGTAATCTGCGTACCGCCAGGCAGGACAACGCTGTCCAGCCGGGTGTCTGCGCCATAGGCAAAGGTGGTGATCTCTTCCCCATGTCGTGTCGCGCGAATCCGGCGGCAGAGAGAACATTCCGGCGTGTACTCGCAGCGCACGTTGCCAGCCTGCACCAAGCGCCCTGCCGCGTCGTAGGCAAGGCTGCGGGGGCCGCGCCATGCCGTTTCATCTGCCACACGCTGACCGGCCTCGTTATACGCATACTGCTCGGCAAAACTGCCGTTCAGCCATACATGCGTCAGATGCCCCTGTGCATCGTAGGCATAATCGTATTCCCGCATGAAATCGCCAGCGCCTTCCAGCTTGCGGATGATGCGGCCTTGGGCGTTGCGTTGCAGCCTGACATTCAGCAGGCTTCGCTGCGTTACACTACCGATCGCACTGCCTCCATGCCGCATGCCCGGAAGCGCCACACAGCACGAACCAAGGCCGGTTGCAGCCGCTCCGGCATAGCGGGGAACCAATGCGCTGTTGCGGTTATTCGGCACCGCAACGGCTTGCAATGCCGTGCCGGAAGCGCTGTGGCCTGTGTCGGGCATGGCATACGGAACGGCCGCGCGGGCTGCGACGGCAGGCGTGGGACGAGATATCACGACAGGTGTGGCATGCTGCGCAACAGGCGCGCATGCTGCGGCATCCGGCAGGTCTTCGGCATAGACAATGTGCCGCACGTATTCTTCCATGGAGATAGGCGTATCCTCTGCGCGGCGTTCCAACTGCGCAAGGTTCGCCATCCGCTTTTGCTGCATGCGGTTCTGATCGCCGAAGACTTCAGTGCGGAGGTATTCCTCCGTGGACATGGGGCGCGTCTGGCTGTTTGCGGCACTACGAGGTGCCGAGGTCATTGGGCGGGCCGATCTTCCGTGTTTGCGGGCCTGGCTCATTGCATTCTCCTTTCGTTGTTACAGATAATGAACACATCACCCGCAAGCATACGCGCAGATTGAAACGCAATTCCACAGTAACGCGACTGAGTTCCCATAGCTTTATAACAAAAAAGCCCCCGTCCTTG
>JBKEAK010000269.1:0-1917 GCA_047972125.1 Halodesulfovibrio sp. | reverse complement strand
CGCTGTGGCGGGAGAAAACCAACTGGGCGGGATTGCTCATCGCCGTGGGCAACGAGTATGCCCCGGGCAATACCGCAACGTTTCAGGAAAAGAGCCGTCGAGTAAAGGCCATGACAGAGCTATCGGGAATGAAGGAGGCCATTGCGCGGTATACGCCGCAGGATCTGGGCCGCAAAAAACAATTGGTGGCAGATTTAATTCGGAAACGCCACTTTTTTCTGCTAACACTGCTCTATGAAGTGAAAAATCGCCACACCAGAAAGGAATTGCCGTGATGGAAGTGATGCAAGAAAGCTTTATCGGCAGGAATTGTTTGCGGTTATGGACCATGCTACTTCTCTGGTGTGACAGCAGTGTGCTAAGACTTGCCATGGAGAAGAGGCGAGGAGGGGAGCACCCCAGTCTTCAAGGCAGCGCTTTGGTTCGATGCTTAACACGAACAGGGGTCTTGTCTCGGAGTTATGAGAGAAGCCTGCTCTATCGGCTGCTGAGTGCGATGTTGAACCTGCCCGGCAGGCTGCTGGGAAGCCTGTATCTCCGTTTTCAAATGATATGGGACCGCAGTGTTGCGGCGCGTGTGAGCTTTGCCGTGGTAGAGAATACGCCGATTGTCGTGGGCTGGCTCATGCTGGTGATTTTGGTTATTCCCTATAGACAGTGGAACAATGCCTATAGCCTTGTCGGATTTGCCCTGCTGCTTGGCTTTGCCATGGCATCGGGGATGCGATGTGCCTCCCGTCGGCTAGATGTGATCGCAGTAGGGCCATATGCCATCTTTTTTGCAGGGTTTGTGATTCTCGCATGGATCTGGTCTTATTCCAGTGCCATGTCCCAACGCTTTGTCCTTTACCATTTAGCTTGCATGCTCTGTGTCCTGGTGGTTGTCAGCACTGTGGAGCGGCGGGATCAACTTCTGCGTTTGGCGGGAGCGTCTACGGGCGGACTTCTCCTTATCTCTGCCTATGCCGTTGTTCAGCGAATCCAAGGGGTAACGGTGAACCCATCTTTTGTGGATCTGGCCGTGAACACGGGGATGCCGGGGCGTGTGTACTCGGTGTGTGAGTATCCCAACGCTTTTGGCGAGGTTCTGGTGCTGCTGATTCCTGTGGCAGTGGGGCTGATGTTTGCCGCAAGGGGTTGGCTTGGCCGGCTCTTTGGCCTTCTGGGGGCAGGACTTGGCACGGTAGCCTTGGTGATGACCTATTCCCGAGCGGGCTGGGTTGGTCTTCTTATGGCGGCCCTGCTTTTCGTGTTCCTCTGGAACAGGAAGCTGCTGCCTGTGGTAATTCTTCTGGGTGTGGCAGCCATTCCTTTCCTACCGGATACGGTGTTAAACCGTATTCTTACCATATTTAATATGAATGACACCTCCACCTCCAGCCGCTTTCCCCTCTATGAGGCGGCGATGAACTTGATCCGCCAGGAACCCTTTACCGGTGCGGGACTGGGCAGCGATGCGGTTCGGGCAGTGGTAAAGGAGGGAAATCTGTACCACGGGACATCTCCCTTTGTGCACAGTCACAACGTGTACCTTCAAATGTGGGCGGAGACAGGTCTTTTCGGATTGTTGGCGCTTCTGGGCACGGTGGGCTACGCCATAAAACAGGCTGGTCGGGTTGCCCTTGGTAAGGGCGGCAGTTACCCGGTGCGTCTGCTGACTATTGGCGGTGCATCGGAGATTTTTGGCTTCATGATCTGTGGGTTTGCAGACTTTATTTGGCACTATCCCAGGGTCATGCTGGTGTTTTGGTTTGTGTTTGCGCTGACCATTGCCGGTGTTCGCCTGGCACTGCGGGAAGAGGCGAGCACCCAAAATCGACAAGGATTAGAGGAAGGGAAAGAATTATCCGAGATATGATAAGGGAACGGGGAACTTGCCGATATCTCATGAAAAGATCATACGAAAACTGACGGATG